>JBOEHD010000305.1:0-8068 GCA_050633745.1 Acidimicrobiales bacterium | reverse complement strand
ATCGGCGGCAAGGGCGGCAAGACCGCAGGCCGCGGCACCAAGGGCCAGAGGGCCAGAAATACCGTCCGGGTTGGTTTTGAAGGCGGACAGTTGCCTTTGCAGCAGCGCATGCCGAAACTGCGGGGCTTTAATAACCCGTTCCGCGTTGAATACCAGGCCATCAATCTCGACACCATCGCCGAGTGTGGCCTCAGCGAGATCTCTCCGGAGTCTCTGCTTGAAAAAGGCCTTGTCGGTAAGGGCGCCCTGGTGAAGGTTTTGGGTCGGGGAGAGCTCGCTGGAGCTGTCACCGTCAAGGCTCACGCATTCTCCAAGTCGGCTGAAGAAGCCATTACCGCAGCAGGCGGAACCGTCGAGAAGCTACCGCTTCCGTTTAAGGTCCGTCCGGCGGCTCAGGGCAACGCCCTGACCAACCGCTGATCCTGTACCGTTAGTACACCAGTCGAGTTACGGAGCGATCCGTTCCCGTCCGGGTCTTGGTTACGGCCGGCTAGCGCCGGTACTTAGTACTTGTAGCCAGGAGACGGCGGCCAAAAGCGAGGCACCTCGTGCAAACCTTTCTCAATGTTCTGCGGACTGCAGAACTTCGGAACAAGATCCTCTTTACGATCTTCATTATCGTGCTGTACCGGCTCGGGGCGCAGATTCCCGCTCCCGGTGTCAGCCTCGATGGCATCGAGACCCTGCGTAACCGGGCAGATGAGAACCAGGGCGGCGTTTTTGGCTACCTGACTCTCTTCACCGGTAGCGGTGGCGTGCTCAACCTGTTTGGGCTCGGCATCCTGCCTTACATCACGTCTTCGATCGTGATTCAGATCCTGACCGTCGCTGTTCCCAAGTTGGAAGAGTGGCAGTCTCAGGGAGCGGTCGGCCAGCGCAAGATCACCCAGTGGACACGCTACATAGCGGTCATCCTGGCCCTGATCCAGGCCTCAAGCCTTACCTTCCTGATCAACCGCAGCCCAGAGCAGATCTTCGGCTACGACCCCGGTCTGTTCCCAGACGGCTCAATCGGCCGCATGCTCATGGCCATCATCTGTGTCACCACCGGTACTGCGGTGCTGATGTGGATGGGTGAGATGATCACCGAAAAGGGCCTCGGAAACGGCATGTCGGTGCTGATCTTCGCCTCCGTAGTCGCCGGCCTGCCGGTGCTTGGCGTTCAGATCACCCAGCTCAAGGGCTGGGTCTGGCTGGTAGTCGCACTGCTGGTCCTCGTCGGGCTCTGTGTTGGCATCGTGTTCATCGAGCAGGGCCAGCGTCGTATCCCGATCAACTTCCCGAAGCGGGTCGTCGGTCGCAAACAGTACGGCGGAAATAAGACCTACATCCCGTTGAAGGTCAACCAAGCCGGTGTTATCCCGGTCATCTTTGCTAGCTCGCTGTTGCAGCTCCCGAGTTTGATCGCCACCAGCCTGCCCACAAACGGCAGCGGTGTTGACCCGACCACTGGAGAGGTGATCGACCCGAACTGGGGCGACAACGTTCGTCAGTTCATCCAGGATCGTCTGTTCACACCGACCGACCCGGCATACCTGATCGTCTTCGGCCTGCTGATCATCGGCTTCGCCTACTTCTACAACGCCATCGCCTTCGACCCGGCCCGCCGAGCCGACGAGCTCCGTAAGTCCGGCGGCTTCATCACCGGTGTGCGCCCCGGTCCACAAACCGAGCGGCACCTGTCGAAGATTCTGAACCGGATCACCCTTCCCGGCTCGCTGTTCCTGGCAGCAATCGCCCTTATCCCGTCGGCATTGCTGTTCCAGTTGCTCGGTAGCGGTGGCAACAACGTCGGCCTGCTCGGATTCTCCGGAATCTCGATTCTGATTGGTGTAGGCGTCTCGTTGGAGCTGATGAAACAGATCAACTCGCAGCTGATGGCTCGCAATTACGAGGGATTCTTGAAGTAGTACCGCTTTGCTATCTAGATTCTTCAGATCGATCAGATCGGTTGTGGCGGCTGGGGACGACCCGGGCAGCGACCTAGTGGGAAAGAACTACGTGGACCAGGACATGAATAACACAGCAACTCGACTGGTGATCTTTGGTCGGCAAGGCGCAGGCAAGGGCACGCAGTGCCTTCGTCTCGTCGAGCAGTACGGTGTGACCCACCTCAGTACCGGCGACATGTTTCGTGCCGCACGGGATCAGGGCACGGAGTTGGGCATCAAAGTTGCTCCGATTATGGCGTCGGGCGGTCTGGTCAGCGATGAGCTCACAATCGCCATCGTGAAAGAGCGCCTAGCCGAAGAAGAGATTCAGAAGTCGGGCTTTGTGCTCGACGGTTTTCCTCGAACCCCGGCTCAGGCCGAGGCGCTGCTCGAAATCTTGGGCGATGACGGCCTGCACGCAGTAATCAACCTGGATGTGCCTCTCGAAGAGGTGACGGCCAGGATGAAGGCTCGAGACCGTGAAGACGACACCGACGAAGGCATTGCTAAGCGTCTGGCTCTGTACGAGCAAGAGACGGTGCCGACCATCGACTGGTTCGCTGAACGTGGTCTCCTGATCGCGGTGGACGGGCTTGGGACCGAGGACGAAGTCACCTCCAAGGTCTTCAGCGCCATCGACGCAGCCCTCGCCACCGCTTCCTAGCGACCTGAGTCTGCGCACTGTCGACATCGCTGAGCGGCGGGCCCGCTTGGGTCTACGTCATCGGCTATTACCGAGAGCTGCTACAGGCTCGCTCGGCTCGCCCGCAACCGGTTCACTTGACGAGGTCGTCGACGATCTGGTGGTGCTTCACGCCACCGACCCGGCAACGATCTACCTCGCGGTCCACGCTCGGGCGCCCGAAGCGACCGTCGCAGCGATAGACGACGCGATGTTCGAGCGTCGCTCGATGCTGCGCACACTGGCGATGCGTCGCACCCTGTTCGTGGCCACAAATCATCTGTTGGCGGCGGTCGAGCGCTCATCTTCGGTCACGGTGGCCGCCACTGAGCGAAAGCGACTGCAGAAGTTCCTGGCCGAGTCCGGCATCGCCGACCCAGCTGACTGGCTGTCAGCGGTGTTCCAAGAGGTGCTGGATGTCCTCGCCGACCACCCCGAAGGGCTGCCCGCCCGGGAGTTGACCAAGGTTGCTCCGGTCTTAGGCACTCGGATTCTTATGGGGGCAGGCACCAAGAATGCAGTCGAAGCGGGAGCAACCTCTCGGGTGCTAGGGCTGATGGCCGTTGAGGGACAGATCGTGCGGGGCCGCCCGACCGGCGATTGGACCAGTCGAACATACCGCTGGCATCGTCGCGACAGCTGGTGGCCAGATGGCGACCCGGTCGAGTCGGTCGAGCCTTTCGACGAACCCCAAGCCTCGATTGAGCTGCTGACCAGGTGGCTCGCTCGATTCGGTCCGGCCACCATCGAAGACATGAAGTGGTGGACCGGCTGGACGGTCTCAAAGACCAAACGAACCCTGGCTGGCGTCGACACCGTCGAGGTAGAGCTCGAGGTCGACGTAGAGCTCGAGACTGAGGTCGAGGTTAATGTCGAGGGTACTAGCCACCGTGAGACCGGTTTTGTGTTGGCCGATGATGCAGAGCCAGTCGAGGCCTCGGAGCCTTGGGCCGCCCTGCTGCCAGCGCTCGACCCCACTGCGATGGGGTGGAAGCAGCGAGGGTGGTACCTGGGCGATCATCGACTCGAACTGTTCGATCGCAACGGCAACATCGGACCGACCGTATGGGCGGACGGCCGTATCGTCGGAGGTTGGTCGCAGCGCCCCGATGGCGAAGTGGTAACCGAACTACTTGAACCGGTCGGAACAGAACAGCAGCGAATGATCGATGAGCGAGCGGACGCGGTCGCAGCCTTCGTCGGTTCGACGGTGGTAAAGCCCAGCTTCCCTACACCGCTGCAGAAGCGGTTGTCTGCCGGTTGATGAGCAGCCCAGTCGGCGGTAGCCGGGTGGCCAGCAGCGCAGCCAAAGCGTTGAGACCAGCTGCGATGGCGAACGCCGAGCGGTAACTGTCGGTCGCTTCGAAGATTAACGCCGCGACGTAGGGACCGATCGCCGCCATGCTCCCGGCGGTGGCGAACATGCGCCCAACGATCGCCCCGGCGCTAGCCCGTCCGAAGTAGTCGGCGACCAGAGCCGGGAACACCGCAACCGCCCCGCCGTACCCGAAGCCAAACGCCACCGCCGCCGGATACAACATGGTCAGCCCGTCGGCCATGGCGAATCCAGTGAACGCCAGCACCTGCAGGCTGAGGGCCGCCAGAGCGGCCCGTCGGCGGTCGATCCGGTCGGAGATCCAGCCGACGAGAAGCCGCCCGGTCAGTCCACCGATGCCTATCGAGCTGATAACCGTGGCTGCCGACAGCTTCGGTATGCCAAGCCCAACCGCGAACGCCGAACCGTGAACGAATGGTACGAAGACCACCAGGAAGGTCACCGAGTACATGGCCCACATGATCCAGAAGGTGCTAGAACCACTGGCTTCGCGAGGGGTGAGGCTGGTCTCGGTTTGTTCGCTCACCGGGGCCTCGTCGTCACCATCCGGATGCAGACCAACTGTTTCAGGGCTCTTGACCAGCACCGCGGCCGCGGCCAACAGTATGGCCAAACCGGCGGTGGCCATTGTGGTCAACGCAGTGCGCCATCCGTAGGCCGCGATGAGTGAGGCGGCGATAGGCGGGCCCACGATATTGCCGAATGAGCCTCCGGAGGTAACGATCGCGCTTGCGATGCCCCGTCGCCTAACGAACCATCGCACCGCGGTCGCGTTGACCGGCACCCACGAGCAGCTCATGCCGAGTGGAGCGATGATCGCCAGCGCTAGGGCCACCGAGACCAGACTTTCCGCTCTGGCCCAGAGCACATAGCCAAGACAAAGCAGTATCGATCCGATGGCCACGGTGGGGCGAGGTCCAAACCGGTCGGTGGCCCACCCGGATGCCGCCGAAAGTGCGCTGTATGAGCCGATGTAGATGGCGAAGATCAGGCTCAACGAAGCCTGCGACCAACCTTCGTCTTCGGTTGCCGCCAGTCGAAACTCGCCGTAGCTGAACTGCAGTCCGTAGACCACGAACAGCACCATGAAGCCGGCGGCAACCATCAGCCAGCCACGAAATATGCCTCGGAATCCGGGTCGTCCTCCGAGGACACCGGACCGCCTAGCATCTGGGGCCTTTGAGCCGCTGCCGCCCGGGGCGCGGGTCGAGTCGTCGAGCAAGCTCGTCAGCCTATGCTCGCTCTGTGCTGGTGGTCCAGACCGCTCGGGTCAGCTCTTCTCAGCCCACTAGCATTCGAGCCCTGCGATGGCGGCCTGGGCTTGGCTTAGCGAGGCGTTCCAGCCGAACAAGCCGGTATCGCTATAGAGATCGGTTCTCATGCAGAGACTTGCGGTCAGCTGTGCCTGTACCGAGGGAGCTTGGGCCGGGATGCGATCCACTATCGCCGGGACGGCATCGGCCCCGAGCCCTTCGACTAGGTATCTACCGTCGAGTCCAGCTGCGGTCTGCTGATCGAGGTTCCCTGCAGCGACGAAACCTTCGGGATTGAATGCACCGAATGCCACGACCCACAGGCCGGCCAACATGAACAACATGCCGCCAAGCGGCTGGTTCGACAGCTTGCGGTAGTTCATCGTGACGATCAGGGCTGCCATGACCACCACGAGCCAGGCCAGGAACCAGGCCACCGCGGTGCGCAACATGGTGTAGCCAAAGCCCTGGATGTAGAGCGACAACCGACCGTAGGTGGCGACCACAACGCCGATCGTCTCGACGCCGATGAGCGACGTAAGGACTCCGAAACGCAGTCGCTCCGCTGCCGTCGTGCGCGCAACGAAACGATCGATCGCCACCATCACCGCCACGATGAGCGCGGTTGCTGCAACCAATTGGAAGAAGCCCTGTCGCACGTTTTGAGCCGCGGTCAGGTCGGCGGTGGCCATCAGGCGGTCGGCGCCACCGAGGGCCACGACGATCTGGGTTAATCCCCAAGCGCCGAGCAAGGCGGCCACCGATGACAAGATGATGGTCCCCTCCACCATCGAGCCGGGCTTCGGCGCCCCACTGTTCTCGCCGCCCAAAGCACTGTGCTCTCGCTGGTCGGGACGGCGAGCGGCCAGGGCCAACCCGGCTATCGCCGGCAACAGCAAGATGGTCGCTGCCATGTGGGTCCAGAAGCCCTGACTCAGGGCCGAGGTGAGCATTCCGCCGAAGATCGGGTCGGCGCTGGCCAACAACGCTGCTAATGGCACCACCGCCAGGACGGCCAACAGCGAACCCCGAATGATTCTGGCGTTGCCGGTTCGGCCCCGGTTGGCCAGCAGCAAAGGTCGAACCAGCCACGGCACCGAGTCGACTACGTCGACGACAAATCTGCGGGCCGTGGTGACGATCCCCGAGCGAGCCAAGAGCCCGTTCTGCCCGGCCACCGCCAACGACATCAGCAGTACGCCGAAGGCCGGCAACGTAACCCACGGCGATGTTCGAAATGCCATCACCATCGCCGAGGCGACAGCCAGCGCGCTCGGCCCATAGACCGAGAGTCGTCGGCGAGACCGAACGCCGAGTACAAGAGCTACAACAGCCACGGTTGCTAGCAGCGTCGCTATCGAATGCAGGCTGGTCTGCAGCCCAAGATTGGTGAAGAAGGCCGCAAGGATGGCCCCGGCCGCCACTAAAACCGATGCTGGCTTGGGTGGAAGGGGTCGCGCCGGTGCCGACTCAAACTCGGACTCTGTGCGGGACTCTGACTCAAACTCGGACTCGGACTCGGCTTGCGGTGGGACCGGCGGTGGTGGCGTCGCAGCTTGCGGAGGAGTCAGCCAGTCAGGTTGAGAACCGGGAGCCGCTCTGGGACCGCTGGGTCGCACAGCTGGCGGTCCCCAATCCGGCATCGGTGGTTGGCCCGGACCTGATTCCCGACCCGGACCCGAATCTAAGGCGCGCTGAATAGAACTTTGATGCATAGCTTTCCCCTAAATGGCTATCGAATTAACTCTGTTTCGAATCTGTCTTGACGCGAGGCAGCTCGACGACGAAGCAGGCCCCGGCGGGCTTGTTCTCGCGGACCTCGATCGTTCCGCCGTGTTGATCCACGATCTGCTTGCTGATTGCCAGACCGAGGCCGGTGCCGCCCGATCCGGTTCTGGCCGTGTCGCCCGCCTGCCAGAATCGTTCGAACACCTTGGTCCGCTGTCCGGCCGGGATCCCGGGGCCGGTATCTCGGACAGCTACGCCAGCCGACCCGTTGTTCTGGGTCACGGTGACCAACACCGGCTCGCCGGGGTGGGAGAACCGGGTCGCGTTGCCGATGATGTTGGTGAAGACCTGCCGTAGCCGGGCCGGTTGGCCCTCGACCTTCAGATCGAACGGTGCCCGCACGACGATTTCGCTGTTTGGCCACACCAGTTTGATCTCGTCGGCGACCTCGTGGAGCAGATCACCAAGATCGACCGCTTGCACTCCGCTGAGATCGGACTCCGAATCGAGCCGGGAAAGGTCGAGTAGCTGACCGACCAGGCGAGAAAGGTGCTCGGCTCTGGCCAGCATTCGTTCGAGCGTTGCAGCGTCCGGCTGGCCGACTCCGTCGACCAGGTTTTCGAGTGTGCTGCGCAGGGCTGCTACTGGAGTCCGCAACTCGTGGGAGGCATTGGCCACGAACTCTTTCCGCAGCCGATCGGTTTCGGCTAGCTCGGCGGCCATGGCATTGAACGAATGGGCAAGCTCGGCGATTTCGTCGCTGCCGTTGGTGGTGACACGATGGCTGTAGTCACCGCCGGCCATAGCCGTTGCCGCGTCTGCCATGCTTCGTAACGGTTTGGTCAGGCCGCGGGCCAAGAATTGCACCATGAGTAGTGAGGCGGTGACCGAAACGATCGGTCGAATCCAGACCGGCCAGCCGAGCCAGAACCCGATTTGGGAGATGATTGCGGTCGTCGCCACCGCGGCCACGATGAGGATCGACAGCTTGAGCTTGATCGAAGTGAAGCGATCCAGCGGGCGGGGGAGCGAGGCGCTCATGTTTGACTCAACCCTCACCCTTTCGACCCTCGCCTTCACCGCTCGTGGCATCGGCGCTTTCGCTAGGGGAACTCTCGAGGGCGTATCCGACGCCGTG
>JBOEHD010000304.1:0-6541 GCA_050633745.1 Acidimicrobiales bacterium | reverse complement strand
TGGTGTAGAGCGTGGCCTGCTTGGCGTTGAGGTGCTCGATAACCCGAGGGAGTAGGGCATCGAACTTGGCAGGGTCGAATTGCTGGAAGTCCGGCTTCCACCAGACCTCGTCCTTCACGCTGTCGCGGGCGACGGCGAAGGTGTCCTTGGTCGGTCGACCGGTACACGTCGGATCGGTGTAGTACACCAGCGGTCCGTCGACACCGAGTTTGGTGGCGAAGGCCTTCTGGTCATCGCCGTTGCCGTTGGGATCAACCCAGCCGCGATCGTTGGCGATTGCATCGTGGAACAGTTCATCTTGCGACAAATCTGACTTGAGGGTGACACCTGTCAACCCAAATTGCTTCTCCAGCTGCTGTGAAAGGCTCATGATGCCTCCACTATCGGCTGGATGATCAAACCTTTGATGGCCTGAACGTCTTTGCCGCCCTGTTTTAAGAGGGCGCCGATCTGTGAGGAGTTACGCGTCATTGCGCAACGCCTCGTCGTAGTTGCTATGGGTTTCATTTACCGTCGACTCCGGTTGTCGTGGTAGATGAGAGCTTCGCTCTTGCGGAGACCTCGCCTTACCTGGTTGCTGCCTGGTTTGCTATTTCTCCGAGTCCAGCCAAAGCGGTGTAGCCATGTCGACCTCAGAGCCCAGCCGTAGGGCGCTTGCCCTCGACTGACCATCCAGGTCGAAAACTACTCTTTGGCCGGGGCGCAACATCCGAAACACCGAACCGTCGAGAGCGTTAGGCGCCAGCTCATATTCGATCATGTCTGCGGTATCAGTGATGACTAGGCCATCTCGGGTTACCGGATCATATGATTTGACGACACCCTGCAACGTGTTCACATCCTTGGGAATTGGTTCGGACGGAGTTGTACGCCCGAATATGGCTTGAAATCCGCGACCACGGCCCCATCGACGACTGACCTGCTTCCAGGCCAGCCCATTTCCAGGACGTATCGCTATGGCGGGTCCCATGCCGATACTCGATGGGAGAAGGTTAACTCCTGTGCCATCCTTAGAAAAGCTGTCGGAACCCAGTATCACCATACGAAATCTGGCGCATCGGCGCTAGGAATGCTGCGATCGATTCCGGACCGTCATGCTAGCTACGGTCGCCATGCGGGTCCGCAATTGCTGTCAGGGCGACGGGTAGGCAGAATGGCCACTGTGATTTCGAACCAAATGATGATCCGCTGACGGCCAGCACCGAGGTCGGGCCGATCCGGCAACTGCTGAGCGATCCGAATTTCAGAAACTTCTGGATCGCTCAGGTACTGATGTTCGGGGTTAACGGCACGGTTCGTTTTGCCTTCGTGTGGCTAATGGTGACGCTGACCGACTGGTCGGCCGCCGAGGGTTTGATCGGGATTGCCTACGGCGTGCCCGCGCTCCTCGTGTCGTTGCCGGCAGGGGCCTGGTCAGATCGGGTCGACCGGCGCCGTTTCTTTCTCATCTGGGCCCTGATCAGCGCCGCGCTGTTCGCCACATTCGCCGTCGTCGTGGCGATGGATCTGGCAACCCCGCGCATCGCCGGGGTGGCCGCGGTGTTGCTAGGGACGGCATTGGTTGTGCTTTCCCCGAACCTGAACGCCATCGTGCCACTACTCGTGCCGCCGGAACGTTTGATCAACGCCGCCGCGCTGCAGAACGGCGGAGGTCAAGCTGCCGGTTTCCTCGGCCTAGCCATCGGCGGACTGCTGATCCAGTGGGTAGGCAACGCTGGCTCGTTCGCCATGATGTCTGGCATCTGCCTCATCGCTTGCGTGTTGATGTGGCCGGTCAAGATTCCCGAACCACAAGCTTCTCCGGCCGGGCCATCGGCCGAAGCCCAAGTTGGGGCTGGAGCTGAGCCTGAAGAGCAGGCTGAGGCTCGCACCGGTCTGCTGGCTGAGGTTTGGGCCGGGCTGCGCTACGGGCTCGGTCGAGAGCCAAGCCGAACTCTGCTCCTGGCGTCGTTGATGCTCGGCGCTTCGTTCAGCGTCATGCAGATCGCCATGCCGCGAGTCGTCGAGGAAGAATTCCAACGTGACTCCGGTGCTGCCGGACTGCTGCTCGGCACGTTCGGGCTTGGCATGCTGGTCAGCTCGATGTGGATGGCTCGCCGATCCGGGCATATCCGCCATGGCCGCAATGTGGCCCTGTTCATCGGGGTAGGTCTCGGTATGGGGCAGTTCCTGTTGAGCTTTGCCGTGTCCTACTGGATGGCGGTGGCCATCATGGTGGCCTGGGGTCTGAACGCTGGCGTGGCCATCGCCAGCCATCGCACCCTGCTACAGCAGAGCACCGAACCGGCGATGATGGGGCGAGTCATGGGCATCATGGTCTTGGGCTTCTCCGGCGGGTTACCGTTCGGGGCGCTGACCCAGGCGCTGTTGGCGCCGGCCATTGGACCGGTGCTGACCATGCGTACGGTCGGTCTCGTCACCATGGCCATCACCATCCCGCTTACCTGGCGCAAGGTGATACGCACCGCCTAGCGCAGTCGCTGTGGCGACAACGTAGCCGCACGATTGGGGCCGGGTGATCAGCCGAGGTTGTGTTGCGTTGCGATCACCGCCGCTTGAGTGCGGTCGCTGATGCCAAGCTGACGCAGAATGGCTGACACATGGTTCTTGACCGTGCCAGTGCTGAGGTGGAGTTGTTTCGCGATGTCGGGGTTGGATGCCCCGGTTGCCAGCAGCCGCAGCACATCTCGCTCGCGTGGGGTGAGCTGGTCGATCGTCGACTGCATGCCGGGATTTACCGCGTCGGCAGTCGCTCCGGTGGCCGTGTTGGTGGCTGTGCTGGAGGACAGCAGTCTCGATGCGACGTTTGGCGTCAGCTGGATGATGCCCTTCGCCGCGGTGGTGATGGCGTTGGCCAGATCTTCGGCTGCGATGTCTTTTGTGAGGTAGCCAACCGCGCCTGCAGCGAGAGCCTGTTGGATGAGGTGGTCTTCTTCGAAGGTGGTCAGAACGAGGATGTGGATGTTCGGTTGGTTCTGTTTGATTCTTCTCGTCGCCTCAAGTCCATCGAGGTTTGGCATCTTGATGTCCATGAGGATGACGTCGGGGCTGTGTTCGATAGCGAGCGTGATCGCTTCATTCCCGTCAGCGCCGGTGGCCACAACTTCGATATCGTCGCCGATTTGTGCCAGTGCGGTGAGGCCGTCGCGGATCATCCATTGGTCTTCGATGATTACGACTCGAATAGGATCGCTCATCTGGGAACCGTTGCTATAACTGCGGTGCCATCGAATGCGGAGACGATGTTGAAGGTACCGCCGAGCTCCTCAACGCGCCTGCGCATATTCCCTAGACCGCCGGGGGACGCTGTGTTGGTGGCGTCGAATCCGCTTCCGTTGTCGCTGATTTCCAGGCGGACTGAGTCTGGCGTCACGTCGCTGGCGATGCGGGCGGTTGTCGCTGAGGAGTGTCGAACCAGATTGGTGAGCGCCTCTTGCACGACACGGTAGATGGCGACCTGGGTTGTGGTATCAAGCCGGTCGTGGTCGCCGGAGATCTCAATGGTGACGGCGGTGCCACCGGGAACGACGCGCCTAGTGAGTTCGCGGATGGAAGGCTCGACTCTGAACTGTTGATCGGCACGGGTGGCGTTGACGATCAGGCGGGTTTCCGAGATTGCTTCGGCGATGGCTTGTGAAGCGTAGTCGATCGCTGCAACGGAGCTGGCGGGGTCGGTCTGCTGCAGGGCCTTGGCCTTCTGCAACTGGACCGAGGAGGCAAGGAGATGGTGCCCGAGGCTGTCGTGGAGTTCTTCGGCGATTCGACTGCGCTCGGTGAGTTGTGCCATCTCGGTCTCGGTCGTGAGCGCTCTGTCGAGTTGGCGCAGCGTGTCGCCGAAGAAGACTACGACGACAAAGGCAATGGCGAGACCAAGCATGGCTTCAACCTCGCTGACCACGCGCGGGGTGTCTTCTGTAATCACGAACCAGGTGACGGCGCCGACCACCGCCAGTGTCCAAGCAGTGCGCTGAGGCTCGGGGTCGCGGCGCCGAACGTCGATTAGCGGAATCGCCACCAGTAGCGAGGCGTAGGTTGGATCGGCGAAGACGACGGGCACAAAACTCGCGGCTAGCAGGGCGGTTCGCACGAGCAACCGTGACTTGGTTGAGATGACCTGGGTCAACGCGGTCGCCAGAGCCGCCGCGGCGACGCAACCCAGGAGGAAAACCCAGAGCCCAAGATCGGAATCGACACCGAACACGCCTCCCGGTGAACTTCCCTGGAGGAAATCATAGGTTCCGGCGGCAGCCACCCCGACAGCGACGAGCCATGAGGCGGCAAGTTCGGTTCGGCGGGTGTGATCGAAACTGTTCATCCCCACGATTGTCTGTTGTTCTAACGTCCACCACAAGTGCCGACTCACACCTGCCATGTGGCATGTGGCTGTCATCGGACAAGGTGCTGGCTGGCACTTCTGCGCAACCGTGGCCATATCTACGCTGTCTCCAGTTACTCCCAAGACCCCGCGCTCAGGCCGGGCCAATGAACCAGGAATCTGCCATGACAAAGATGACGACTCGAACAACGACTCGAATAGCCGCCATATTCTTCTCTCTGGCATTGCTGGGCGCTGCATGCTCTAGCGATAGTGACGACGCTGCTAGCACAGCGACCGAGGCCAGCGAGAGCGAAGCGGTGGTGCTGGCTGACGGAGAATCGAACTTCGAAATCGAAGTGTGGGCTGACAACTGGATGGCGGTCTACGTCGACGGCGTCTTGATCGGCGAAGATTCGGTGCCAATCACGACGGAGCGGTCGTTCAATGCCGAGACGTTCACGTTCCAGGCTGCGTATCCGTTTACGCTCGCCATCGAAGCCAAGGACTTCAAGGAGACCGACTCCGGCATCGAGTACATCGGCGAAGGAAATCAGCAGATGGGCGACGGCGGTCTGATCGCCCAGGTCACCGATACTCAATCGGGCACCGTCGTTGCGGCCAGCGACAGCGACTGGGCCGCGCTGGTGGTCCACCGGGCGCCGCTCAACACCGAATGCGAAAAAGACTCTGACCCCAATACATCCTGCGAGTTTGAGATCACCGAAACCCCTGCCGACTGGGCAGCAAGCGGCTACGACAGCAGCGGCTGGACAACAGCCACGGAATGGTCGTCCGGAGATGTCGGACCAAAAGACGGCTACGACGAAATCGACTGGGATAGCTCTGCCCAACTGATTTGGGGAACCGATCTTGAGGTAGACAACACCGTTCTGTTCCGTACAACCGTCACCGCAGGCGGCTGAAAGGGCCCAACTTCGTCGATCTGACGTGCCCATCCCCACTAGTGTTGTGCGGAGATGAGCGATGAAGTTGATCTCGACTACTTGGCTGGGCTTTCGGTCAACAAGCTGAACGGCGTCGGGGAGAAGAAAGAAAAGGGTCTGGCCAAGACCGAGATCTTTACCCTGCTCGATTTGCTGACCCACTACCCCCGTAAGTACATCGACAGAACAAAAGAAGCTCGCATCGCCGAATTGAACGAGGGCGAGGAAGCAAGCGTCCTGGTTCGTGTCGAACACACCAGCAGCCGTCGGGTCCGGGGCGGCAAGGTGATGGTCACGTCGACGGTCAGCGACGACAGCGGATCGTTGAAGATCACCTTCTTCAACCAGGCCTGGCGGGAACGGCAGCTGACGTCTGGCCGCAACGCCATGATCTACGGCAAGGTCGATCTGTTCCGAGGCCAGCGGCAGATGACCAACCCGGTGGTCGACCTGATCGGCGACAAGACCGGACGGATCATCCCGGTCTACCCCCAGTCGGAAAAGGCAGGCCTGCACTCCTGGGATATCGCCGAATGGGTGGCCGAGATCCTCCGCCGCACGCTGCGGTCGATCAGCCAAAAGAACCGCGGTCTGCTCGATCCGCTGCCTCCGTACCTGTTGGAGGAACACGACTTCATCGACCGCGAGGCAGCGTTCCAGGGTATTCATCAGCCCGATTCCATGGCCCACGTTTCCGAGGCTCGGCGGCGGTTGGTGTTCGACGAATTGTTCCGGCTGCAGATGGCGCTAGTACTACGCAAGCGGGCCATTGAGCGCACCGAAGTTGGAATGGCCCACGTGGTGGACGGTCCGCTGTTGGCTGGCTTCACCGACTCGCTGCCGTTCGACCTCACCTCGGCCCAGCAGCGGGCCATCGACGGGATCACCAAGGACCTGGCCCGGCCGGTGCCGATGCACCGACTTCTGCAGGGTGACGTCGGCTCCGGCAAGACGCTGGTGGCCGTGGCCACCATGCTGGCTGCGGTTGACGGCGGGCATCAGGCGGCGCTGATGGCTCCGACCGAGGTTCTGGCCGAACAGCACTTTGCCGGGATTCGGCGGTTGCTTGACGGACTCACCGTGGCGGACAACAACTCGCTGTTCGCCGACCGGCCGATCCGTATCGAGCTGCTGAGCAACAGGATCGGTGCCGCAGACCGAAAACGAATTCTCAGCCACCTGCTGACCGGCGAGATCGACATCGCCATCGGCACCCACGCCCTGATCCAGGAAAACGTGATGTTCGGATCGCTCGGCGCGGTCGTGATCGATGAGCAGC
>JBOEHD010000303.1:0-2819 GCA_050633745.1 Acidimicrobiales bacterium | reverse complement strand
CCGATATCGGTCTCGCCTTCGATGGCGACGCCGACCGGGTGTTCCTCGTCGATGAGAAGGCCCAGCCGGTCTCCGGGTCGTTAACCACCGCTTTGCTGGCCCGCTCGATACTGTCCACCAATCCGGGAGCGACGGTGATCTACAACCTGATCTGCTCCAAGGTGGTTCCCGAGGTCATCACCGAGTCCGGCGGTAAGCCGATGCGATCGAGGGTTGGGCACTCAATTATCAAGCAACATATGGCCGATAGCGATGCGGTCTTTGGTGGCGAGCACTCGGCCCACTACTACTTCCGCGACAACTGGCGGGCCGACTCGGGGCTGATCGCTGCGGTGATGATCCTCAAGGAACTGGCCGAGTTCGACGGCACGTTGTCGGAGCTGTTGGCTCCGCTGCAGCGCTACTCCAACTCTGGAGAGATCAACACGACCGTGCCAGATGCGGCCAAGGTCATCGAGGTGGTGGCCGACCGCTACTCGTCAGCAGAGATAGACCGGCTCGATGGCCTCACTATCGACAACGGCGACTGGTGGTTCAACCTGCGGGCGTCGAACACCGAACCACTGCTGCGACTCAATCTCGAAGCACGGACTGCCGACGATGTTGCAGCCAGGGTGGCCGAGGTGCAAGCGATCATGGCAGAGGTCAAGTAGCCGGTGTACGAACTACAGGGCGTCATTCGTGATTACGCCTGGGGCGACCACCGAGCTATCGCCGAGTTGCTGGGTCATGCCCCGCCCGGGCATCCCGAGGCGGAGTACTGGATGGGGGCCCACACAAGCGCACCAAGCGTCGCCGTCGGGCCGAGCGGTGGGGGAGCGTTGGACAAACTCGTCGACCAAGATCCCGTCGGCATGCTCGGGCCGCCAGTCTGCGAACGGTTCGCCAAGCTGCCGTTTCTGCTGAAGATCCTGGCCGCCGAACAGCCGTTGTCGATCCAGGCCCATCCCAGCCTTGCGCAAGCCGCCGCAGGTTTTGCTCGGGAGAACCAAGCGGGAATCGAAATTTCGGCAGCCAATCGGAGCTATCGCGACGATAACCACAAGCCGGAGTTGATCTGCGCCCTCACGCCGTTCGAGGCCAAGTGCGGCTTCCGGTCGGTGGCTGAAAGCGTCCGGCTCATCGAGTTACTCGATGCGGAAGCGTTGGCCCCCCTGGCTAAGCGGCTGACGGTGAGCGAGCCAGACGATGCGCTGCTTGCCGCCACGATCGCCTGGCTGCTCCGCCTACCCGCCGCTGAGGCCGCGGCCATGGCTACCGGAGCGGTCGATGCGGCTCGCTCCGCAAGCGCCGCTGTGTTGGCAGAGTTCGCCGCTGAGGTTCGCTGGACGGTGCTACTAGGTGAGTCGTTCCCTGGCGACGTCGGAATTTTGGTTGCGCTGCTGCTGAACCACGTTTCTCTGCAGCCGGGTGAGGCCATCTTCTTGGAGGCAGGCAACATGCACAGCTACCTCCATGGCGTCGGCGTCGAACTTATGGCCAATAGCGACAACGTGTTGCGGGGCGGCCTGACCCCAAAACACATCGACGTCGAGGAATTACTCGATGTCGTCGACTATCAACCTTCGATGCCGCCGGTGCAGCGAGCTGAAGCCGCCGTTTATCGCTTCGATGTCCCGGTCCCCGAGTTCGGGCTAACCAGGGTCGATTCCACCGTTGCGCCGCTTGGTCAACTCTCCTTCGACGTGGTCGGGCCGGAGATAATCCTCGTCACAGCCGGTGCGGTTACCCTCAAAGGCGAAGCAGGAATGCTGCAGCTGTCGGCTGGCTCCGTCGGGTTCGTCGCCCATGCCGATAACAGCTATCAGCTCATCGATGACGCTCCGGGGGAAACGGTGGCCTGGCGGGCCACCGTCGGGACCTCTTTCGAGTCTTGAGTCCCGCTACGATTGAGTCTCTAGTCGGCCCAGGGAGGGCACATGTCGCTCGATCCGCAACTGTTGGAGATTCTCGCTTGTCCGGAGGACAAGGGACCTCTGCTCTATTTCGAGGCCGAGGCATTCCTCTATAACCCTCGCTTGCTCCGCCGTTACCGGATCGACAATGACATTCCGGTCATGCTGATCGATGAGGCTGAAGCCATCGAGCAGTCGGAGAATGACCGACTTGTCGCTTTGGCTGCCGAGCGCGGTATCGAGCCGACCTTTGCCGCCTGATAGCTACTAGCGACCGCTGGTCTAACCGAATCGGCCATCAACTCGACGACGTAGCCGGGGCCAGATCCCGCCTGATCGCAAAACCCGGACGAGGTTACAGTACGCTCTAGTTAAGTTTGGGCTGTCTTGAATCGGGCCAGGAGGCCTCAGCCCTCCACAGAGAACCACTCGACGAGGACGCGGAGATGCCGATGAGAAACCGGCGCACCGTGCTTTGCCGATTAGGTGTCTTCGTCCCGGGTCCTACTGGGCCCGCAGGACACCCCAAACCAACCGAACGTTACGGAGTTGAATAAATGACTGCAACCGAATCGCGTCCGCGAACTGTCGCCGAGGGCGACTACAAAGTCGCCGACATCAATCTGGCCGGCATGGGCCGCAAGCAAATGGAACTGGCCGAGGTTGAAATGCCTGGCCTCATGTCACTGCGAGCCGAATTCTACGACGAGCAGCCTCTCAAGGGTGCTCGCATCGTCGGCAGCCTGCACATGACCATCCAGACCGCTGTCCTTATCGAGACCCTCACCGCCCTAGGCGCCGAGGTCCGCTGGGTCAGCTGCAACATCTTCTCCACCCAGGACGAGGCAGCGGCCGCGGTCGTCGTCGGTCCTGAGGGCACGACGGAGAACCCAACCGGTGTGCCGGTCTACGCCTGGAAGGGCG
>JBOEHD010000302.1:0-3864 GCA_050633745.1 Acidimicrobiales bacterium | reverse complement strand
TTCGAATCTCCCCAGCCCGACAGAGTTTTCCCAGGTCAGACGGTATATGAGCTTGCCGGTCGGCTGGCGGGCCGATGGGATCCATCCGATGGACTTACGCCTATCAGCCGGACTCCAAGGGGCCTGGCCTGACAGGACGCGCTTGACCGCTCATCAAGCGTTGAGCGATTCTCCGTGCGCCAGCCCAAATCGAATCGCGACATCGCTTTACAAGAAGGGCGAAGAGCGTCCGCAGGTCCAGTGCGGTTGAAACCCTATACAAAGCTGAAACGCTAGGGCTGGTCACCGAGCAGGACGCCGGCTTTGGTGCCGGTGACCCACCACTGGGGAAGTACCGCGAGGTAGGTGCCATCGTTGATGGCTTGGTCAACGCGGGCTCGAAGCTCTGTTGCCCGCCCCTCGGTGATGCGGCCGAAGTTGAGGCCATAGCCCAGCATGTTCTCGATCACACCTCGCATCCGCCCGGTTGTGTCGACGGCCGCGGTGACGGCAACGTCGACGTCGACAAAGCCGGCCCGCTGGTAGGCCGCTCGAAGCTTGCGTCCCACGTTCGGTTCCTTGAAGGCGGGCGCAGCTGCGTCGAACAGCTCGGTGATTTCTGTCGGCGCCAGCGGCTCGATGACGACGAAACCGAAGTCGGAGTCGGAGGCGACCATGCGACCACCAACCCGAAGAGTGCGATACAGCTCGGCGAGCACGCGATCGAGGTCGGGTACGTACTCGAGCACGTTCTTGGCATAGACCCGATCGGCCGCTCCTTCATCGAGCGGAATCTGCTCGTCGGGGCAGTGGTGGACGGTGATCTGGTCTCCTTGGCCGGACTCGTCCGCGAGCTCGCGGGTCCGGGCGAGGAACGATTCGTTGACGTCGACGGCATGGACGTGGCCGGTCGGTCCGACAAGGCGGCACAGGTGAGTGGCCACGTACCCGGGACCACAGCCGAAGTCGACGATCGTCTCGCCGTCTTCCACCCCGACCGGGCCGAGCACGATGTCGGCCTGTCGGTCGTCGAGCTGGAAGAGCCGTTCGTAGCGATCGAATCGTTCCGGCTCGATCGTGACCCAGTGGTCCTTGTGGTAGGTGTCGAGCGAGCTGCGTCTGGCGGACNNGTGACTTGGATGACGTACAGAATCGTGATGTCCTGGCCTTCGGGTTGGCTTGGCGTGACCTGCGGCGGGCGCGCTGGCTGGCGGCCTTCGGCGATGTGGTAATGGGGGACGGTGGTTCCCGTCTGGAGGCCGGCGATGTCGACACGCTGGACCAGATCGCATTCTGCGGCTGCGCCCGGATGCATGAGGTCGCCGAGGGCCTCCAGATCGACGCGTCGACAGCGACCAGAGCCGTCGACCGATTGAGCTCCCGGGGCCTGGTCGACCGCGGTCGCGATCCAGAAGACGGTCGATACACCAAGGTGGTGCTCACTGACGAGGGATGGCGGATTTACGAGGCATTGCGCGAGCAGCGGCTGGCGTTCGTGTCGGCCATCCTCGATCGCTTCGACGGCGCCGATCGGGCTCGGCTGATTCGATTGCTGCCCGAGTTGGCCGAGGCCGTGACAGATGAACTCCGCTCGGAACGGCCCGAGTTTCGAGCATGAGCGAGCAGGCGGGGCGTGCAGCTACGAAGGAAGATACGTTCGCGTCGTTGCGGATCCCGGAGTATCGACGGCTGTGGTTCACTGGGGTGTGCTCGTTCGGAGCTATACCCGCTCAGTCAATCGCCCGCGGCTTCCTGGCCTTCGAGCTGACGGGGCGAAACAGCGCCCTCGGGTTGGTACTGCTGGCGATGGGGGTTCCGATGCTGGTCATGACCCCGATCGGCGGGGTAGTGGCCGACCGGTTCCGCAAGCGGACCGTCCTCTTGGTGTCGACCGGTCTGTTGTGGATCTCGGCTTCGGGGATCGGCCTCATGCTGTTCGTCGATCGGCTTGAGTTCTGGATGCTGGTCGCGTCGTCGGTGCTCCAGGGCATGGCGTTCTCGCTGCTCGGTCCGACCCGGATGGCGTTCTCGGCCGAGCTCGCCGGCCGGGAGCATCTGTCCAACGCGATCCTGTTGGCTCAGCTCTCGATGAACGGCACTCGGGTCCTCGGCCCGTCGATCGCCGGTGCCCTGCTCGGAATCTCGGTGCTCGGTCCTCGGTCGGTCTACGTCGCGGTTGCCGTCATCTTGACCCTCGGGTTCTGGTTGACAGCCCGCCTGCCTGCGGGTGATCCGGTCAGGGCGCCCTCGCCATCATCACCGCTGGCCGACATGGCAGCCGGTCTTCGATATGTCCGGTCCGAGCCGGCCGTGCTCTGGCCGGTGGTCATGTCACTGGCCGTGATCGCGCTGGCCTTTCCCTATGTTGCCTTCCTGCCGTCGCTGGTCGACGAGGTCTACGGAGTCGGCCCGGGCTGGCTCGGCGCGCTCAGCACGGCGGGCGCGGTCGGTGCCGTCGTCGCGTCGCTTTCGATCGCCCGCATCGGTGCTGCCCGCTTCGATGATCACGCCGTCGCTGTCGCCGCCGTCGTCTTCGCCGGGCTCGTCGTGCTCCTCGGACTCGCCCCGTCGGTTGTTCTGGCCCTCGTGGTGGTGTTGTTGGCCGGTGGAGCCAACGCCGGGTTCCAGGCCCTCAACAACTCCTTGGTCCTGCTACGGGCCGACGAGGCCTACCACGGTCGTGTGCAATCGCTATTGATGCTCGGCTGGTCGGCGTTCGGCATCTTCGCCGCGCCGCTCGGTGCCATCGCCGACGCGATCGGGCTGCAGCGCACACTGGTTGCAATGGGCGCTCTTGCCCTGGTCGCAGTCGCCGTCCTTCACGCCCTCATCATGCGCTCAGCGCCTGCCGCCCCAGCCAAGAATGCCGCACCCCAGATTGCTGAAGCGCCCCAGTCCATCTCGACCGCACTCGACCCGAGAGGTAACCGATGACCATCGACACCGCACTCCAAATCCGACCCCTATCGGGGACGCTGGGAGCCGAGCTCCGAGGCGTGAACCTCGGCGAGCTCGACGACGCTGCCTTCCAGGCTGTAGCCCAGGCTCTGTGGGACAACCAGGTGCTCATCGTGCCAGACCAACACCTCGACCCCGAGACCCACCTGGCCTTCGGCCGACGGTTCGGGCCGCTCCACACCCACCCGGCCGCGTCCGGAGTCGACGGTCACCCCGAGATCCTCCTGCTGACCAACCGGGGCAAGAAGCGCAACATCACCCAGGTCTGGCACTCCGACGTGAGCTGCGACGAGCGGCCACCGTCGATCTCGATCCTCCAGGCCAGAGAACTCCCGGCCGCCGGCGGCGACACCATGTGGGCCAGCCAGTACCACGCCTACGACCGGTTGTCCGACGCCATGAAGACCATGCTGGAACCGCTCAACGCCGAGCACGAGGCGTTCGGCCTGGCGGCGGTCCATCCCGTGGTGCGGACCCACCCCGAAACCGGGCGTAAGGCGCTCTATGTCAACGGCGGCTTCACCAGCCGGTTCGAAGGCATGACCGACACCGAGAGTCGGCCGCTCATCGATTTCCTCATCGCTCACGGCTCGCAACCCGATCTCAGCGTCCGCCATAGCTGGACCGAGGGCGACATCGTGCTATGGGACAATCGTTGCGTCATGCACTACGCCATCCACGACTATGACGACGACCCTCGGGTCATGCACCGGGTCACGGTGCAAGGGGAGCGACCCGAGTGATGATCACCGAGGTGATAGACGCCGTCGAGGCACTTGCCGACAAGTGGCGGGGCGAACGCGACGACCGACTGCAACGCTGAGACCTCGATCCCGCCGACTTCGCTGCTCTGGCCGACACCGGCTTCGGCCGGCTCATCGTCCCTGTGGAACAAGGCGGCTTCTGGACGACCCTCGACGAGTCCGG
>JBOEHD010000301.1:0-10945 GCA_050633745.1 Acidimicrobiales bacterium | reverse complement strand
TCGACGACATCGACATCTGGGAACTGAACGAGGCCTTCGCCAGCCAGTGCCTGTACTCCCGTGACCAGCTGGGCATCGACCCCGAGAAGTACAACGTCAACGGCGGCTCGATCGCCATTGGTCACCCATTCGGCATGACCGGCACCCGCTGTGCAGGACACATCCTCCAAGAGGGCAAGCGTCGCGGCGCTCGCTGGGGTGTTGTGACCATGTGCANNGGTCTCATCGAGATCTACTAAACGAACGACCACAATCGGGTCCTAAGCCGGTTGGGAATCACGAAGGGGACCGAGCCGCTGGCTCGGTCCCCTTCGGTGTTTTGCTCCCTGCGGCCTTTTATTCACCACCGGGACTAAGTTTCGGTTATGGAGCAGACCCCAGCGATCGAGATTGACGTATCAGTAACCGGCAGGCTGGCCGGCCGGGTTGCCATCGTGGTCGGCGGCGGTCAGACCCCTGGCGAAACGATCGGCAACGGCCGGGCAACATCGATTCTGATGGCCCGGGCCGGAGCGACCGTGGTGGTTGCTGATCGAAGCCTGGCCTTGGCCGCTGAGACGGTCGACCAGATCATGGCCGAAGGTGGCCAGGCTTCGGCGGCCGAGCTTGAAGTCACAGACGACGATCAGCACAGGGCACTGGCTGAAAAGGTTGTGGCCGACCATGGCCGAATCGACATGCTCCACAACAACGTCGGGGTCAGCATCGCCGGCGGGGACGCCGACGCCCTTGAACTCGACCCCGAAACCTTCGATCATCTATGGCAGATCAACCTGAAGGGCATGTGGCTGGCGGCCCGACATGCCATACCGGTCATGCGTGAGCAGGGTTCCGGCTCGGTGGTCAACATCTCATCGATGGCCGCCAAGCTCGCCTATCCCCTGGTCGGCTACAAGACCACCAAGGTGGCCATGTTGGGCCTGACCGAGAACTTGGCACTGACCAACGCCCGCTATGGCGTGCGAGTCAACGCCATCCTGCCCGGCCTGATGAATACTCCGATGGCCATCGAAGCCCGCGTCGCTCAGGGCACCGCTCGAGAAGACGTTGTGGCCCAGCGCGACCGCCGAGTCCCCCTGGGACGAAAGATGGGGTCAGGCTGGGATGTGGCCCACGCCTCGCTCTTCCTCCACAGTGACGAAGCTCGATTCATCACCGGCATCGCCCTACCGGTCGACGGTGGGCAAGGGCTTACGGGTTAGCTGTCTTACCGGTTAGCTGTCTTACCGGTTAGCTGTCTTACCGGTAAAAGGTTAAGCATCCGCTACAGCAGCTTGCCGTCGGCGTCGAGATAGCCCAGCGCAAGATGTTCTTCGGCCGCCAACGCAGCCATCTCAAGATCACCCTTACCCAGGAGTCCTCGATATACCAGATCGTTGTCCCGGCCCATCATGTTGAGTTGGTCCCAACGCATCGGCGGACCATCCCAGCGCCATTGATGGCCGGGAAACATGATCTCCGGAACATCCTCGCAACGATTGCTTCGGAACCACTTGCGAGCGGCGAGGTGTTCATCACCGAAGAGACCTTCCTCATCCAAAACCGGGGCCGCGGCCACACCTGCCGATCGCAAAACCGCCATCGCCTCATCAACGGTTCGCTCCGCTGACCACGCGGCCAGAGATTCGTCGATGGCGTCGTGATGGAGCCGACGTCCGGCCTCGGTTGCCAACGCCTCATCCGTTGCCCAGTCCGGAGACCCGAGCGCTTCGGTCAACGACCGCCAACTCTCGTCGTCGGCGATGGAAAGCACCACCCAGCGATCGTCTCCTACGCAGGGGTAGGCCCCCTGTGGGGCTCGGTGGGCGTGCCGGTTCCCGTGGCAATCATGGGGTTCCCCGGTGACCGAGGCATCGATTAGGAACTCACCGATGTAGTTCATGAGGTTCTCGGCCTGGGCGAACTCGATTAGCTCGCCAGTCCCCGTCTGTTTGCGACGCCTCAGCGCGGCGAGCGTAGCGAACGCTGCTGTCACGCCGCTGGCCGGATCCATAAAGAACGTGCCGTCGAGCGACGTAGGGTCGAGGTCTCGGTAGCCGCGCAACGATGAAAACCCGCAGACGGCCTCCATGTGGGCGCCGAAGCCGATGTACTCGGCGTATGGCCCATCGAGTCCGAGCGACGGCATACGAACGCCGATCAGGCGAGGGTTGCGCTTATGCAGAACGTCCCAGTCGAGGTTGAGGCTCGGTAGGACCCGAACCGAGTTGTTCTCAACCAGGACGTCTGCGGTATCGACGAGTTCGAGGAACGTCTCTCGACCCAGTTCGGTCCGAAGGTCGAGGGTAGCGCCGAGCTTGTTTCGAGAATGGGAAACGAATGCGGCTACCCGGTTCCACGGCCGCTCTCCACCGGTCGACTCCGGATAGCGGCCCCAGAACTGGCCAAAGTCGGCCTCCTGCCCCGCCCGCGGCCGGGGTATCGCTCCCCTGGTAGCCGTTGGGAACAGGTTCGGATTGTCCAGGCGGATGACCTCGGCCCCGAGGTCACTTAGCAGCGTGGTGCACAGTGGACCGGCCCACACGACGGTGAGGTCCAGCACCCGAAGACCATCGAGCGGGAGTGTGGATCTCGAGCCCGAGGGCGGGGCTGGCTTGGCCGAGGCGGCGGCTTTGCTCGATTGGGTCAGCTCGACTCGTACCTCATCGGTGTGTTCGCCGAGCAGTGGTGCCCGCCGCTTCGCCTCCCATGCCGGGGCCGCCATACGAAATGGAGGGCCGGGCGCTTCGTAGTCGCCGACCACCGGATGCTCCCACCGCTGCCAGAAATTCCGGGCCCGAAAGTGCTCGTCGGCCAGGACATCGGTGGTCGAGTTGATCGGTGTGATGGCCAGCTGTCGGGCCTGAGCATCTTCCATCGTCTGCAGTTTCGAACGGGTGAGCGTCCAGCCGAAGAGCGCGGCGTTTAGCAGGTCCGGAAGGTCTTCGTTGTCGTACCAATCCGGGCTGGCGATGCACTCGATCAATTCCTCATCACCCAGCATCTCTGCAACCCGGGGCATCCAGTTCGGGGCGAAGACGATCTGGCAGTAGCCGTCCTCCGTCGGGTATACCCCGGCCGGGATGGCGCCGACTCTGCCGCCGCCAACCCGAACGCCGTTGACGCCGTCGTACTGGTAGCCGACGGCGAGTGTGGCCCGCCGATCGATCGATGCCGCCTGGGTCTCGAAGTTCGAAACGTCGACGTGAGCGCCGACACCGGTCGCCTCAGCCGACGTCAACGCCGCGAGCGTCGACAGGGCCCCGACCGAGCCGCAGTGGTATTGCACCACGTTGCCCGCCATCTTTATCGGTTCCCGTTCGGGATCGCCGGTGGCCAGCATCGGACCGCCCATGGCATAGGCGACAATCTCCGCCCCAGCAAGATGGGCGTATGGTCCGTCCTGGCCGAATGGGGTGACGCTGGTGACGACCAGTTCAGGGCGTTCGTCACGCAACGCAGCCAGATCGAGGCCGAGCGCGGCGAGGGCGCCTGGCGCATGCGATTCGATCACCACATCGGCCGAAGCGATCAGCGAGATCACGAACGCCAGATCTTCCGGGTCCTTGAGGTCGGCGACCACCGAGCGTTTGTTTGTGTTGAGATGGAGGAACAGCGGGCTGGCCTCAGGCTCGGGGCGAGCGCCGGTCCTGGCCCCTTCTCGACGGGACCAGTCCCCCTCGGGGGGTTCGACCTTTATGACCTCGGCGCCGTAGTCGGCGAGCAACTTTGCGGCGTACGGACCGGAGATGCCGGTCGCCAGTTCGACGACGCGGATCCCTGCAAGTGGCTGGGCCAGCGGACCGTCGGTCACCGGTTCGACTGGCTAGCGATGACGATCCGGGTGCCGAATAGATTGCCGCCACCAGCGAGATCGACACCACGATCGGCCAGGGTTGCCACTGCCTGTTCAGCGTCAGTCGCGCCAAGCGTAAGTGAGAAGAGGCCCGGCCCTCGTTCGCTGATAAATCGTTCGACCTCAGCGCCATATGGAGTGGCCGGCTCGCTAGCGGAGACCAGTTCGATGGCGCTTCCCTTCGGAGGCAGACACCGTATGACGCTGACACCGCGCTCAGCGTCTTCGAGCAATGGCTCGACCGCCAGGCCAATGCCTTTGCCGTACACCGCTGCTGCGGCGTCCAGATCCGACACGGCGATGGTCACGGTCTGAATCCCGGTAAGCCAAGGATCGCCGCTTTCATGGGGACCGCTATACGGAACCGAGTTGTCGGGGTACACCCGGATCAGGACACCATGGGTCGATCGGGGGTGAATGTCGCGCCCGGCGGCGCCGGCCATCAGGGGGAGAACATCCAGCCCACGCTCGCTGAGTTCCGCCGCCTCGGCGTTTGGGTCAGCCGCCTCCAGCATCGTTGCGAACAGGCCTTCGCCCCGCCGGTCAAGAAACGCATTCAGGCTCTGGCTCAACGGGGCGCCCGGGTCGGCTACGGCCATGATCTCGATGTTGCTTCCCCCTTCCGGCATGCACATCCCAACGTGAGCGCCAAGGTCTGGAACCGTCGAGGCCGAGAGATCGCGCACCGGCATGGAGAACACATCACGGAAGGTGGCGATTGCAGCTTCGAAGTCTCTTACTGCGATGGCGACACGAGGTAGAGCGTTGATCACAAGACGGTCCAGTCGTTCCGAGGGGGTCAACAAAGAAGCGTCTTCCCCCGTTTGTGTTACCTGTAGGTCAGCTCAGGTGGTTGCCGATGCGCAAGTCGGCGGCTCGGCCAGCATTCTCGTTCCCCGTGAAGCGATCCCGATGCGAATGCTAGGTTTCGCAAGATACACCGCCGGGTTTCGCACACTCAGGGCGATGACTGGATGCAGGCATTGAGACGCGAGCAATAGACCAGGGGGCATGTCATGGGTCAAGCGCAGAGTCGAGTACCGGGTGAAGATAGTGGTGACGTTGATGACCCGGTGAAGGCCGGACTGTTGGAGCGCTTTTGGGGGCATCAGCAGATCGTCTTTTTCCGCACTCTGTACCGGGCTGCACCGCTGCTGACCGTGCTGTGGTTCGGGCTCATGCTCCTCGGCGGTTTGTTGCCGGTGATCTTCGCCGTGGCCACCGGCCAGATCATCAACTCGGTCGACCGCTCCGAATCGCTGACCGGACCGCTCATCACCCTGGGGGTCACGTTCATCGTCATGCAGGTCATCAACCCGATCCATGTGGCGATCGGACAGAACCTGGGCCGCCGGGCCGCCGACTACATGAACGATCGCCTGATGCGAGCCACCAACGGGCCACCGGGCATTGCCCACCTTGAGAACCCGGAGCTATCGGCCGAACTTTCGATGGCCCGGGATTTCGACCTTGGCATCATGGGTCCCCCGCTGTTTATCGCCATGAGCTTTATCGCCGGCGGGCTACAGCCGCTTATCACCGGAATCGGTGGAGCGATCATTCTGCTTGGGTTCAGTTGGTGGGCGCCGGTTGTGCTGGTGGCCGGATGGACGGCAACTCACTGGCTGCTGAAGGAAAGCGGCGTCTGGAAAGACCGCAACACCGACACGGTTCGCAACGCCCAACGACACGCCGACTACGCCTACCGACTCGCGGTCGACGCTCCGGCTGCCAAGGAGGTTCGCATGTTCGGGCTGGCCGACTGGGTGGTCGAACGTTTCGCCGGACGACGCCGTGAGCTCTACGAGCTGCAATGGGAGGCCACCAAACTACGAGAACGTTCTGTGATCTCAAGCCTGGCTGCGGTGGCCGCAGCCAACGCCGTGGTCTTCTGGCGCCTAGCGGTAGCCACGGCCGACGGAGCAATATCGGTCGGTGCTGCCGTCACCTACCTAATCTCGGCCATCACCGTGTCATCGATCGCTTTCGGTGGACTGAACTGGGCTCTCGACGCGGCCTCGGCACCGGCCGCTGCGGTCCGCAAGCTTGGGGCGGTGCTGGCGGCGACCGACACGCTTAACGATCTATCGGGCAACGAAGGCAGCCTGGCTTCGAGCGGCCCACATCAGATCGAGTTTGAGCACGTCGACTTCACATACCCGTCGGCCTCGGCCCCGGTGCTGTCGGATCTGAATCTCACCATCGAGGCCGGCACATCGTTAGCCATCGTCGGTCAGAACGGGGCGGGCAAAACCACGCTGGCCAAGTTGCTATGTCGCTTCTACGACCCTCAGGACGGTTCGATCCGAATCGATGGTCAGGAGTTACGCAGCCTCGACCTCGAACGCTGGCGATCGAGGATCACCGCTGTCTTCCAAGATTTCGTTCGTTACGAGTTGCCGCTGCGAGACAACGTGGCCCCGCTAGGTGCTCCCGACGAGCTGATTCTGGCTTCGCTCCAAGCGGCCGGGGCCGACGAGCTGGCAGACCTCGACACCCCGTTGGCTAAGGGCTACGAAGGTGGCACCGACCTCTCGGGTGGTCAATGGCAGCGGGTGGCATTGGCCAGGGCGATCTGCGGAGTCAAGCAGGGGGCCGGGCTTGTACTGCTGGATGAACCGACCGCTCAACTCGATGTGCGAGGGGAGGCTGAGATCTTCCAACGACTCTTGGAGGCGACTAAAGACTGCACGACGATTCTGGTTTCGCACCGTTTCTCCACCGTGCGTCTCGCCCAGAAAATCGCTGTCGTCGAAGACGGTCGGGTGGTCGAGCTGGGCAGCCACGATGAGCTGATCGAACAAAACGGCAGATACCGAACGATGTATGACCTGCAGGCCTCTCGTTTCGCCGAGGTCGATGAACAGGGAGAGGAGCTGACCTATGACAGCCTCAGCTGATATCGATCTGCCACCGATGCTTCCGGCGCTGTGGCGCATCATCAAGATCGGCTATCGGGCCGAGCCGAAACTGCTCCTGATTTCGTTTTTCATGACGGTGATCTCGGCCCTCCCCGATGCGTTGATCGCTCTGTGGTTGGCGTTGCTGACCACCGGTGTGATCGAAGGTGACCGATCGAAGGTCTACTGGGCCGGGGCAGGCATCGCCATCTCGACAACCCTGATGTGGTTTCTGGGCGTTGTGCTTGAGCGGGTCGCCCGTCGTTTCAAAGACCGAGTCGGTATCGCCCTGGAAACCCATGTCGCATCGCTACAGGCTCGAATCGGAACCATCGAGCATCATGAACGGCCCGACTACCTCGACCGGCTGGCGGTGCTGCGGGATCAGGTCTTCGCCCTCGACCACCTCTTCATGTCGCTGTTCTCGATGGGTGGTTGGGTGGTTCGCCTCGGAGTCACCCTGGCCCTACTGGCTTCAATCCACCCCGCGCTGCTCCTGCTCGGCTTGTTTGGCGCACCGATGATCTTCACCGCGGCCTGGCGCCCCGGGGTCGAACGTCGGGTCGAAGAACAGGTCGCCTCCCACAACCGGCTGGCCCGACACCTGTTCCTACTCGGCACCACCGCGGCGCCAGGCAAAGAGGTGCGGCTGCAGCGACTCGAGTCGACTCTGATCGACCGTCGGGCCGCCAGCTGGCAGCAGTGGTACGGCCCTACTTCGCGTGCCCAATATGTCACTGCGGCATGGGGTGCTGCGGCCTGGGCGGTCTTCGGCCTGGCCTATGTGGCAGCCATCGTGTTCGTCGCCGCAGGGCTCGACTCATCGGCGGGTGCGGTTGTGTTAGTTCTGGCAGCCGGGGGTCGGCTCTCGGGATACATCGGAGCCGTCGTTGGTGAGCTGGGCTACCTGCGCGGCATCTGGATCGACTCGGCCCGCAAGCTCGCTTGGTTAGAGATGTTGGCCGAGGCCGCTGACGAAAAAGCCGACAGTCAGGTACCGGAGCGGTTGGAGAACGGCATCCGATTCGATGCCGTTTCCTTCGTCTACCCCGGCACGACAAAGCGGGTGCTCGACGACGTCTCGTTCGAACTTCCGCCCGGAGCGGTAGTGGCTATCGTCGGTGAAAACGGCGCGGGAAAGACCACGCTGGTGAAGCTGCTGGCCAAGATGTACGAGCCGTCGGCTGGTGAAATCACCATCGATGGCATCGACCTTCAGCGCCTGCCTGCCGCTGCCTGGCGAGCCAGGCTGGCCGGGGCGTTTCAGGACTTCTTCCGGTTCGAGTTTCAGGCTCAAACCACGGTCGGCCTTGGCGACGAGCCGAGAAGCGATGACCGTTCGGCGGTCGGCGAGGCCATCGACCAGGCGGGAGCGGAGGATGTCATCGACCATCTGGCGCTCGGGCTCGACACCCAGCTCGGACCAACCTGGGATGAAGGGGTTGAGGTCTCGCATGGTCAGTGGCAGAAGCTGGCCCTGGCCCGGGGTTTCATGCGTGATGATCCGCTGGTGTTGATTCTCGATGAGCCAACCTCGGCGCTCGATGCGGAGACCGAACATGGGCTATTCGAACGGTACGCATCGGCGGCCAAAAAGGACAGAAACGATGGGCGGATCACCATCTTGGTGTCCCATCGTTTCTCCACCGTCCGTATGGCCGACCTGATCGTCGTGCTCGATGGCTCTCGCCTAGTCGAGTTCGGCAGCCACGAGGATCTCGTGGCTGCCGGTGGCACCTATGCCGATCTCTATGACATTCAGGCCGCCTCTTACCGCTGACCGACCCGGGCTAGGCGTCGAGGTCTTCGAGTTCTAGCTCACCCATCATGCTGAGCGGATCGAAGGCAATGGCATCGGCTGGGGCTTCGATCGTGATGTCGGAGCCGACATCGGTGACCAACATCGAGACTTCGAAGGTGCCGGATTCGGTGCCTTCCTCAACAGCGCCGGTCAGATCGAGCCGATTGAGGATTTCGTTTTCACCGACGTAGATATCGACGGTGATTTCACCTTCGCCTTCGAAATCTCCGGTCTCGAAGCCCAGCCAACCGGATTGGCTCAGGCTCTCGTCGCCGAGGTCGACCACGCTCTGGTAGTGGGTGACAGTTTCGCCATCGATGGTGGTCTCGCCAACTTCGGTTGCCTCGGTCAACTCCTGGACCTTCTCAAGCACCATTCTGGGGTCGACGATGTCGGCCACCATCTGTCCGAGCAGGCCATCGGTGTCAATCGAGCGCCAGACGTCGCCGTCATTGAAATACAGCACGTCGTCGACGAGACGGCCTTCGTTGAGCGGAAGGTCGCTTGCGTCAAGGCCAGAAGACGAGGTGGATTCGCCAGGATCGATCGAGAAGGCGACGTCTGACCCGGAGTATTCCACCTCGAAGCCACCGGCATGATGCTCTTCGCCGTCCTCGTGGGCCCCGTCAACCGAGAAGGTGGTAGTGATGCGGCCCGTGTCGGCATCAGCTGCCGCCGCTGCACTATGGACAGCGGCCACCGCTGAAGGGGTGTTATTTGGCGAGAAGACGAGCAGACCGCCGAACAGAATAAGCACCGCCGCGGCGGCACTAGCCAGCATTGTGCGGCTGCGAGCAAATTGCATCCGACGCGACGCTTGCTGCTTCGCTAGCGGGCGGACCTGGCCAGTAGTGCGCTCGCCAACGTGGCCGGTGTCTGCATCGGAGCCAATGGTCGCTTCCAGGAGCTGCTGGGCGGAAGTGGCTTCCGGCCCGGGGATGGTGTGGATGTCTACCGGGTCGGCTGAAGTGAGTTGCAGCATCAGATCGTCGCCGCTGAAGTCGTTATTGTCAGTCATCGTGTTACGCCTCCTCGGCGGTATTCATAGAGCGGTAGTTGTTGAGTTCGGTTTCTAGTCGCTGACGGGCCCGGTGGATTCGAATGCCGACCGCGTTGGTCGAACACCCCAGGGCCTGACCGGCTTCGCTGTGACTAAGCCCTTCCCAGGTCACCAGGCGAAGTACCTCCTGGTCGTCCCACGAGAGCCGGTCTAACGCCATCCGTAGGTCATCGGCGGCACCGTCGGTCGAGTCGGGGTCCTCGGTGTCTCCAGCAACAGCGGCGTTGGCCGCGGTCGGCTCGGTCTGTAGGCGTTCGACCAGTTGCAGCCGACGGCTTCCGGCTCGGCGGTTGTTTCGCAACACGTTGGCCGCGATGCCGTAGAGCCACGGAAGAGCCGGCGTGTCAGCCGGGATATCTTCTCGGCGCCGCCAGGCGATCGAGTACACCTCGGAAACGACATCGTCGGCCTCGCTGAAGTCGAACGAGCGTCTGCGGGCGTAGGCCACCAGCCGTGAGTAGGTCGAGGTGAATAGCTGCCGGAATAGTGCCTGCTCCAGGGAGTCTGTGGCGCTGGCGTGGTCCATTCGGCCTCGATCGAGATTGGTTACGCTTCCCATACTCGGTTCATGTCCGGCTGGGGGCAAGACCTTTCAGGAAACGACAAAATTCCTGACAATTACTGTGATTTCGGTGATTTTCGGTCCGAATCGCGGCGGACTGCGCCGAATCAGTCCGGGTCAATGACTGGTTTTGATGTGCTGGCCTGGTCGTGGGGCAGCGAACCACGGGCCGCCCGTAGGTAGCCGTAGGGAGTCTGGTAGCGCAGGTTTGATACCCGTGAGGTGTAGACGTCGGCGTAACGCTCGACCTGACGAGCGAAGAGGCTCTTGTCGTTGCCCGCCCGCATCAGAGGACCCCACGTCGGGTTGCCCAACTCGGTGGCGGCTCGGGCTAGCGGGGCGATGCGCTCATCCAACTGGAAGATCCGGCTGGTGGCATCGTTCAGCTCGGGCACTTTCTTTCCGTCCATCTGACGCTGTAACCGCAGCACGGCTTGGCGAGACTCGGCGGCGACCTTGTCATCCATTAGCTGTTCCAAATCTCGCTGCCTTGGGGCGAAGGAGATGGCATCGCTGATCTCGTCCTCCAGCTCCCGAGCGATCAGCGCGGTACGCCAGCGCAACACGTCCTTGGTAACCAGCACATCACCGAAGAGATGATCGCCGACGTACAGCGGCGCACTCTGCTGATCCAGGCTCTGCTCGACCAGTCTGGCGTTGCCACCGAAGTAGACGTCACCGGCGGCGAGCGGTCCGTAGTGGGGTTGCAGGAGCGACTCGGCCTCATCGACCACCCGATAAATCGGGTCGGTCTTTGAGAAGAAACCCGGCTTGTTTGCCGAGACGA
>JBOEHD010000300.1:0-1692 GCA_050633745.1 Acidimicrobiales bacterium | reverse complement strand
CCTGTTTTTGGTGCTTTTGGCCTGGGGGTTGTTTGGCATGGGTCGTTGGTTCTTATGTTTGGGTTGTTTGGGCCGATTTGGGGGTTGTGGATGATGGTGTTGATGTGATTGGTGGTGCGTCTGATGTTGAGATCGGCGCGTCTAATATTGGTGCTGCTGGTGTAGAAGCTGTCGACGACGCTTCTAGTGGTTCTGCTGGTGGTGGTGTGTTTGGTGGGGCGGGGTTGTTGTCGTCTGAGCGGTCGGTGTTTTTTGATCGTGTCGGTGAGTTGGTGGCGGAGCAGTTTGGTGAGGAGCTTGGCCGGTGGGTTGGCGATGTTGAAGTCGTGTTTGGTTCTGTGGTTGAAGGTCTCGGCTTTGACGAACTAGAGATCGATGGCCGCGACCTTGCAGTAGTCCGCCCGGTGTTGGGTTCGGGGTTTGGTGTTATCGGCACTGAACTCGGTCTTGCTTTGTCGGTTGTTTCGCAGTTGTGTGGCGGTTCTGGTGGCCCGGTCGGCGTGGAACGTCTTCTTTCTCGGCTTGAGGTAGGCGTGTTCGATCTGGTCCTATCACCACTGGTGGGGTTGGTGGCCGAGCAGTTAGAACTCGGGTCGTGTGAGTTAGAGGGGCATGTGTCTGGGTTGTCTGCTTTGGGTGATTCGGGGTCTGGGCCGGTGTTGGGGTTTTGTTTCAAGGTTCGGGTTGGCGGTGTTGAGGGGCAGTTGGTGTTTGGTTTGCCTGGTGGTTTGTTATCGGGGTTTGTGTCTGGTGTTGATCGGCGTGTCGCCGGGGAGGGTGCTGCGGTGTCTGATAGTGGCCCATGTGTAGAAATAGTTCGCGCTGTTCGGCCGGTGTTGGTTGAGTTGGTGGCCGGGTTCGAACTTCTTCGGGTTCCGGCAGGTGATCTGGTTGGCCTGCAGGTGGGGGATGTGGTTCGGACTGGTTTATCGGTTGGGCGTCCGCTCGTTGGCCGGGTTGGTGAACAGCGTCTGTTCCAGGTTCGTCCTGGGGCGTCTGGGCAGCGTCTTGTGGCGGAGATCACTGCTCATATTGAAGATGGTCGTGGCGGCAGTTTGTTGGGTGGTAAGTAATGACAGATACAGGAACAAACACCACCGGCATCACCGGTGTCACCGCAGCCCACGGCTACACACCCACAACTGGTGTCGATCCTGCTGGGGTTACGGGTCCGTTGCTTGTCGGTGAAGTTACCGATGCCACGGGTGTAGTTGTTGGCGCGGTTGGTGTTGTCGATGACGGCGACACCGCAGACGCCCTTCTCAACGAAGTGCTTGGCGTGTTCGCTGCCGAACTCGGCGGCACCGGTCGTGTCGCGGGGCCGGTCGCTGGTGGTAGTGAGATCGCCGCCAAATTCAGTGCCCCAACGGTTGTGTCGGGCTGGTCGGATACTGCGGACACGGTTCGTGTGGTCACGATCGAAACAAACGACCGCCGCAACCAAGGTGGTGCGACGAGTCAAGCCAGTCCAACCGCGGCCGCGTTCTCATCGACTGTGCCGGGTGCCGGTGGCGGCGGGCTGGACCGGTTGGTCAACGTGTCGCTTGAAGTATCAGTCGAAATAGGTCGGACCAGAGTCACATTGGCTGATGTGTTGGCGTTTGATGTTGGATCAACCATCGAACTCGACCGAGCCGCCGGCGCACCCGTCGACATACGAGTCAACGACACCCTGTTAGCCCAGGGCGAAGT
>JBOEHD010000299.1:0-8172 GCA_050633745.1 Acidimicrobiales bacterium | reverse complement strand
AGCACGACCAGCACGTAACCGACGCAGGTGATGAGAGTCGCCAAAACCAGCAGGCCTAGCTCTACCGTCCGTGCCCGCATGATCAGTTCGGCGCGGTGTTCTGCGGTTTGGTTTCCGAGGACTGATCCGGCGATGTTGTGCCGGTCTCCTGCGAAGAGGTTGACGAGGCGGCGGGCGTTGACTCAGGCTCGGCGTCTTCGGCCGGCGTCACGACAACCTGCGTCTGCTCGACGGCGGCCTTCGCCTCGGCCGTGTCGTTAAAGTCTTGATCCAGGAGCCCCTGTTGCGCTTCAGTGAGATCGGTTAACAGCACACCGGTGCCCTCAACCATCTTGGGATCGATGCCTAGGAAGCCGCCTCTGCGGCCTTCGTAAATGAATAGCTCGCCTGTGCCGTTTTCCGCCGCCACATGGGTAGCACCGGAACGGGCGAAGGCCTGGGCGGCGAAGAAGCCCCCAACGGCGAGGATGCCGATTAGTAGCACGGAGCCCAGCCGGAGGGCCATCTTGCTGCGAGGCTGGACCGACATCGAACTGTCAGCCAGTCCGCCATCAAAATCATCGTTGAAATCGAGACCGGAGTCGCCAACATCGTCGACTGGCATCTCGGCGGTGTCGCGAAACGCTTCTGCGTCGATCTCGACCGGGTCGAGAGTGGGAACGCCGGAGCTGGAGACCTGATCGCCGACATCAACATCACCTGCGTCTTGACGCAGGAGCGTTGCGGTGGCTGCCACCTGCTGGCCAGCTGCGGCATCGCTCGGTGACAGGTCACCGTCGTCGTCGCCTCCTGGCTGATGCAGGACAGATTTCGAGAGTTCCTTTGGCAGCGGAGCGGTGACGACTTTGCTGCTCTCCTCATCGACGGCCTGAGCTGCCAGGCGGGGATCGTCGTCTTCCACCAGATCAACGATTGCAACGGTGACGTTGTCGCGACATGGCGTGCGGAGTGTGGCCTCGATCAGCGCTGCCGCGGTCTCGGCGGGATCACCAGCATCGAGCAGAATGTCGAGGATTTCGTCCTCGGAGAGCTCGTTGAATAGACCATCGCTGCAGAGCAGGAAGCGATCGCCGACTTCCGGTTCAGGGATCGGGAAGCGATCGACCTCGACCTCGGCCCCGATGCCTACCGCCCTGGTCAGAATGTTTCGCTGGGGGTGGGTCAGCGCCTCTTTTGAGGTCAGCCGACCTTGGCGGACCAAGTCTTCGACGAAGCTGTGATCCTCGGTGACCTGCCCCATGTAGTCGCCCCGCAGCCAGTAGGCCCGGCTGTCTCCAACGTTGGCCACGGTGATCGTGTTGTCGTCGTGGAGGGTCATGGCGACTACCGTCGTGCCCATACCTGGCAGGCCGTTGTCGGCGGCGTGGCCGTGCACCTGCCGATTGGCCTGAAGGACCAACTCGACGAGGTCACTCTCCGACAGGTCTTGGGCCGCTTCTTGGAACTCGGTGATCGCTAGCTCAGCGGCTCGCTCGCCGCCCTGGTGACCGCCCATGCCATCGGCCAGCGCCGCAACGAGGCCCCGGAAAAATACGCGGTCCTGGTTGGCCTCGCGTACGTTGCCGACATGGGAGCCGGTGGCGCCGAGAAGCTTCATCGACGAAGCTCCATCACGATTCCGCCGACCTGAATCTGATCGCCCGCTTCGCCGTAGACCGGGGTGGTGACCCGTTGACGATTGAGATAGGTGCCATTGGTCGAACCGAGATCTTCAATCACAACGCCCGAATCGGCGTTGCTAACTCTGGCGTGAAGTTGCGAGATGTAGGTGTCATCCAATGTGATCTGACATCCGGCGGCCCGTCCTATTGTCATTTCCCCAACCACTGTGAATTGCCGACCATCGGTCGGCGGTTCGAGAATAACCAGGCTAACCGGTCCGGCCGACGGCGGCAGCACGTCGCGACTTTGCCCTGCTCCAACCATCGATTCGCTTCTCGACTTCGAATTCGCAACTCGTCTGACCGCCACATTCGTCGTTGAGCCAACCCATGTTGCCTGCAACACCCGAAAGAAGAAAAGGTACACCAAACCGAGCAGGCACCACTTCAGAAGGGTTAGGAGGGCGTCAGACACTGGATCGAAGACTACAGAGGTTCTCGGGCGTAGTCACAAGAGATGAAGACAAGCATGGCGTAGGAGCTCCGGGATCGGTACGCGGGATCGGTCGAATTTGTCGGGCGGGCGGCTTTTGCTGGCATTAGATCTATCTGGAGATCTATCTGGAGATCTATCTGGGGATCTATCTGGACGGGTCGCAGACTTGCTGGTTTCGGCGCCGCTTAGGGGCGACGGAAACGCAGGTTTACGGGGCCGAGGGTGATCTCGTCACCGTCGACCAGGATGTGCCGATCGACCCGCTGACCGTTGACCTTGCAGCCGTTGGTCGAACCAAGATCGATCAGCTGATATGAATCGCCCATCGGGTGTAGCTCGGCATGTTGTCTCGAAACATTTTGATCATCGATGACGATGTCGGAGCCCGACAGACGCCCAATGGTCATCACACTATTTTTGAGCTTGTAGTGGGCCCCATTTGGGTCTTCTAGCCAACCGTCGGGCTCGGCACCGGGGATCCGTTCGTCGTAGGAAGGATGGAGTCGAAAGACGCCAACCCGCAGGGATGGATCGGCTTGAAACTCGATCGAAACCCGCCCTAGAAAATTGAGATTCTCCTGCGCTGCGTAACCCCGCACGGTTGCCGTCAGTTCAGCCAGAAGCGACTCCTGGACCTGGGCGAAACGCTGGAAATCTTCAACGGCGACGCGGATCACGAAACGGTTGGGAGCCAGCGGTCGGCCCGCTGGATCGACCGTCCGGCTCGATTCCATCTCTCGCACAAGACGGCGTCCGACCTCGACTGGCTGAAGGCCACTCTTAAAGGCGCGGGAGAAGACACCTTCGACGAGACGTTCAAGACGGTCCTCGAAACTCTTCAGAACCATGGGCATATACGGTACTACTACTGAGGGCGTATTGGCTCGGCGCCACCGGTGGCTTTTGCCGGGCCTACGCGCGCCCCTGTTGGTTGCCAGCGAGGTATCATGCCGGGGTCACTCGCGCGAGTGGCGGAATTGGCAGACGCGCAGGATTCAGGTTCCTGTGTCCGAAAGGACGTGAGGGTTCAAGTCCCTCCTCGCGCACGGTAAATATCAATTTGAACCCTGCCTCCAGCCGGAGTCAGGGTTCAATTGCTTTTACGGCTCGAATCCAGCGGCTAAATCGGCCTGCAGCGGCGAGTTTTAGTCGTTTTCCGATTCCTCAGCAGACCATTTGAGCTCGGCAGCGCAGCGCCGAATTCGTACCCCGAGAGTGTCTTCGTCTACGACTAGCGGTTCCGGTCCGATGCCCGATGCCTGCACATCGACCAGCTCAGCGCCACGGAATCCGACCACCTTCTCCCACATGCAGCTTGCAGGAACGTCCCAGATTCCCTGGGCCAGATCGCCGACCCAGTAGTCGCCGTTACCTGCCACCGTCAGCGGTTCGACCAGTGGCGACCACGGCATCCATTCGCCACACTGAGGCCTAGCGGTGAACACGTCTGGTTCGATCTCGTTGAAGCTCACGAGCACCCGGCCTTCGCTCAGGAAATCCTCGCCGATCAACTTCTCGACTTTCGATCGGGACGATGCCATGCGGCGAATCTGGTAGCTGCAGCGCTCCACCCCGAAGGCGGTGGCGTACAGACCGGGGGCCATCGTGCCAGGAGTGACCTCGCTCGATGCCACGACAGGGGGAACATCATCGGTGGGATCATCGGCCGGTTCTTCATCCGGATCTTCGTTAAGGGGCGCATATTCGATCGTGTAACGGCCGGACTGATAGCCGTCGACAAACCCGAGATAGCGAGGGGGCGGTGCGGCGGGATCACCATCGGCGATTTCAGCCTGCTGTTGCTCAAGCTCGATCGGCAATACCAGCGCCTCTTCTTCATCCACCGGAGTCATGGCCGAAACCGCCTCCTGGTAGTGCGAGATCGAATAGCCAAGCGCGCCCACCAGCAGCCCAATACCGATAAGTCGTGTCAGCCGCTCCATCCTGTATAGATCGGCCGACCTAGCCGCCCGTTGAGCGGACTAGAGTCACTCTCTGTGTCGGCACTTCACCCCTCAGCCCTCCACCCCTCAGCAAGGCGGGTCTGCGACTGGGCAGCAGCCAAGGGCCTCGAGCTCGAAGTTCACGAGTATCCGAAGGACGGAGCGAGGACTGCCGAAGACGCGGCGAACGCGGTCGGCTGCAAAGTCGACCAGATCGTAAAGTCGATGATCTTCTCCCTGTCGACCGACTCCAACGCCGCCAACAGCGCCACCGAAGAGGGCGAGCCTGCCGAAAGTGAGCTTGTACTGGCCCTCACCGCAGGTTCGAACAAGATCGACCCGAAGGCCCTGGCAGCGATCGCCAACGGCGACCGCTGCGGCCGGGCCGACCCCGAGCAGGTTCGGTCGATCACCGGCTACGCCATCGGGGGCGTTCCCCCGTTTGCCCACGCCAACCGGCTTCGCACCTGGATCGACCCTCATCTGTTGACCTTCGACGAGGTGTGGGCTGCCGCCGGAACCCCACGCCACGTGTTCCCCATCGCTCCAGCTCGTCTGCTGGAACTGACCGGAGCCGTCGAGGCCCCGTTCACCGCCAGCTGATGCCTGAGCGGGAGGCCGGCTACCGGCAGGAGCCGGAAATCGGCGTCGGGCCTCACCCCGAACCGTGGCCTGATGACCCGAAGTTCGACCCTGAGCTACTAGCCGAGGGGGACCGCCGGAACGTCATCGACCGCTATCGCTACTGGTCGGTCGAGGCCATCGTGGCCGACCTCGACCCTCGCCGCCATGCGTTTCATATCGCCATTGAAAACTGGCAGCACGATCTCAACATCGGCACCGTGGTGCGCACCGCCAACGCCTTTCTGGCGTCGGGGATTCACATCGTGGGCCGCAAGCGCTGGAATCGCCGGGGAGCGATGGTGACCGACCGCTATCAGCACGTCAGCCACCACCCCGAGCCGGGCGACCTGGCCACCTGGGCCGCGGAGAACGACCTACCGCTGATCGGCATCGACAATCTGCCAGGATCGACGCCACTGAGCGCTTCTCCGCTGCCTAAAGCCTGTGTGCTGGTGTTTGGCCAGGAGGGCCCCGGGCTGTCGGATGAGATTCGACCGGTGCTGCTGGAATGCCGTTCGATCCCGCAGTACGGCTCGACCCGGTCGATCAACGCAGGGGTCGCGGCCGGCATCGCCATGCACACCTGGATCGCCCAGCACGCCGCCGATCCACTCCCCGACTGAACACGGCGCTCGGGGCATCTAACTCGGACACCTGATCTGAAAACCACAGGAGCCGGCCACCGATAGCGGCCGGCTCCTGTTCAGTTCACGTACGTTCGTGTACTAGTTGATCTTGTAGTACTCGATGCGACGGTTCTCCCGCTGTGCCTCGGGATCGTTGTCGTCTGGCCTCACCTTGAGCCGTAGCTCGCCGTAGCCGGTGGCGGTGAGAGGGTTCGTTACCCCTCGTGCCTGCAGCGCTGCCAGCACCGAATCGGCTCGGGCCTGGCTGAGTGCCTTGTTCGAATCCTCGCCACCGCGTGAGTCGGTGTGACCACCGATTTCAACCGCGATGTCTGGGCTGGCCTTGAAGAACTCTGCGGCCTCATCGAGAATCGGCTCCGATGCCGCTTCGATCAGTGCGCTGCCGGAGGCGAACTGGATCGGTTCCAGCGTGCCGAGTGAGGTCTCAAGGTCGGTCAGATCGGCCAGCGTCACCGCTAAGTCGGTCACTTCGACGCCTTCGACGTCGTTGAACGCCGTGATCACCTGGTCGTACAGGACCGGGTCGCTCACTGAACCGCGGATGACAACCGATGCCGGAGGCTCGACCGAAGGGTCGATTGTCAGCTCGTTTGTGACCTGCTCCTGGGAGTAGACCGCAACGGCTCGCGCTTCGAGGGCGTCGCTGGTCGCCTGGTCTGGCACCATGCCGGTGAGCACGATGGCGGTCTGCGACGCTTCGAGGGTCACGTTGGGACCGGTCGCCACGGGCGCTTCGATGGTCAACGCATCGATGACGCTGTCGACGTTGGGCTGATCGGCTAAGTAGGCCAGAACCTGGGTCCTGCCGGCTTCGTCGGGCACGACACCGGTTGCGGTAACCACGTTGCCATCGGCGCTGAGGTCGAGACCGGCGAAACCGAGGGCACCCAATTCGCTCCGGAAGAGCGGTAGATCGGGCCCGACTGCCTCAACAACCTCTTCGACCTCTTCCGGCTCTTCGACAACCGGCTCCTCTTCAACGGCAGCAACTTCCGCAGCTGGTGCGGCAACCACGGTTGTCTCGCGGTCGCGAATGCTGGGCCAAACGATCGTGATCGCCAGGATGGCTACGCCAACGGCGATAGCCAAGAGTGCCGGGAGCTCGTCCGGGCTCTCGTCGGCCAGCGCCACTCCGCGGGATTGAGGTTGCTCGACGGCCGCCTTGCGTTCGATGTCATCAGTCTCTGCCTCTGCCATGGCCAGCAGTCTGCCAGGAAATGAGGCATTTCAGACCGGGTGAAAGGCTCTATCTGACCTGAAAGGCCCGCCTATTTGGCCTGGTTGGCAGGCAATTTTGATTCGAGCTTTTTCTGGCCGGACTTCTTACGGTCTGGCCGTTTGAAATGAGCCACGATCTGCTCGATCACCACGACCACGCCGATCACCAGCGCCATAAGCACCAGGGCTCGCATGATTTCGTCGACGATTTCAGGGGTACCGGCCTCTCGGACCGAACCAATCTCGGTGGCGAAAGCTTCTACCGCCCTCGCTGGTTCGGCGAACTCCCTGGCCGCTGCGGTGGCCCGAATGCGTGAGGACGAGAGATCTTCGATGACGTAGGTCTCTAGCGGGCCTTCCTTGGGGAAGACGATGGCTGCGTCGGCATCGGTTTGCTCCTGGATCCGCCTGGCAAACGCCGCGGCGTCTGGCTGGGGGTCGACCGGGGCTACCGCCACCAGCCGCAGACCATCAAAGCGGGCGTCTTCGACTGCTGCGATGAGCGCATCCTCGTCGACATCCCGCCGACCGAAACCGACAAACACGCCGTCGTCGGCCAGTTCGTCGGCTACGGCGATTGGCGACTCGGCTGCCGCGGCGCCGATCGTGATACCGACGGTGGCCAACGTCAACAGGGCCGCAGCGGTGAGCGCTGCAGTGAACGATGCCGCAAACGATGCAGGGGAACGGTGGATCACGCGAACCATTGTCTCACGGTTCGGCCGAGACCCAACGGCGTTCAGTCAAGAAGAAAGCCGCGCACCTTTTCAAGGTGAGGATCAGGAGCGGCGAAGAACTCGTCGAAGGCCGCGCGAGAGGCATCTTCGTCGTCGAAGACATAGACGTTGTCACCGATGACTTCGGGGCGGTCGGCCTCGACCGTCAGGCCATCTACTTTTCGCCCATCGATCGACAGCTCGTCGACCGATAGGTTTTCGACCGACCTGAAGCGCATTACCGCCCGTTGCAGCACGCTGCGATGGGCCCGCTCGATATCTAGCTCTTCGGAGACCGCAGACAACTCGGACCGCAGCTGCTCGACTTCCTCTACCAGCTCGGCGGCCGAAAGATCGTTAGCCACCGGCCGTGCCGGTTCATTTCGCCGATCGGCTGTCCGGTCCGCCACTGCTTTGACTATCGCTGTTTTCCCAACCACAAAGATCTTTCGGCAACGCGCTCAGCGAGTTAAGCGGTTACCGGTGAGCTGTACCGACTTTGGCAAGAATCAGCGGTTGGCAAGAGCTCGCGGCCCAGGAGTTAGTGGCCGAACATCATCAGCCACTGCTCTACCGACTTGGGCTTGTAGACCACGTTGAGCTCCCTGGTCTCCCCCATCGAACGCGATGGCTCGGGCGAGTAGAGGTGGCCGGGAAACAACACGGCATCGTCGGGAACCTTGGCCAACTTGGTGGTCAAGGAGTGATAGAGCTCTTCGGGGTCGCCGCCCGGGAGGTCGGTGCGCCCACACCCGTCGAGGAACAATGTGTCGCCGGCGATGAGATGGTTCTCTACCAGGAAACACTGGCTGCCGGGGGTGTGACCCGGCGTGTGGATCAACTCGATATCGATGGCGCCGACGCTGACCTTGTCGCCGGAGCCATGGCCAACCAGCTGATCTGGACCGAGGCCGGTGGTCTTGGTCA
>JBOEHD010000298.1:0-6762 GCA_050633745.1 Acidimicrobiales bacterium | reverse complement strand
TGGCGTTGGCCTGGGCGTCGAGATCAACTACGAGCGCCTTCAATCCAGCGGCCCAGGCCGCCGAGGCCAGTCCGAGGGTGACGGTGGTCTTTCCCACCCCACCTTTTTGGTTGAGGACGGCGACAGTGCTGGTCATGTGATCCCCCTAAGGCTCAATCAGCGACAGATAACTCGCTCACTGTATGCCATGCTTTGGCCATCGCGCTCGGCAGCCCTGTGGGCACGCTAGCGGGGCGGAAGATCCTGCGCTAGAGAGCCAGGTTCTCGGAGGAAACGGCACCTTCAGGCGAGCCTGGTGAGCGGAAGGTAATCACGTTCTCGCCCTGCTTTTCTTCAAGAAGGGTTCGCAACCTGGTGATTTCAGCCTCGTGCTGATCCCGTTTGCGGCGCGCTGAGGTCAGTGCGCCATCGGCCCGTGCGATCAAACTACGCAGGTTGGCCATTTCGGCAACCATGCGGGGATCGGGGCCGGTTTCGCCAGCCTGGGCAGGCTCAGCAACACCCTGGTAGGTGCCGTCTTCGATCTCGGCTCGCAGGGCGAACAGATCGTTGACCGCCTGAGTGCGTTGCCGTTCGATCTTGCGGCGGCTCTCCACCAGCTTCTTGATGACTTTTTGGTGACGCCGATCAAGGAGCCACAACAGCACCGCGCCGACAAGAATGCCGATCACGATACCTATGGCTAGCTGGCTGCTTATTTCCATGAGTGCGCTCCACCTAACATCGAGCTGTGAACTGAGCAGTCGATCCAAAAAACAGCACGGAAGTCGCTGTTTGTGGCTACGTGGTGGAGTTTAGTCAACTAGGTACCGCATGGCCACTGGATGTTGACGATAGTAAGACAACATCGAGGTCGAAGGTTGGCAGAAGGCACTATTCCTCTGCGTTTCGTGGCCCTAAAGGTTTAAATTTTTAGTTACAAACGGCAAATTTGCCCAGCTTTGTTAACGCTTTTCCGCCTACAAGCCTGACCAACCGGCCGGAAGATCATCGAACAGCGAGTCTTGGGCTACGTCCTGGCGGCCGGCCAACCAGTGCCGCCGACAACGAAGGTCATACGTCACGCTGGCGTTTATAGGGGTCGATTGAGCGGTTTCGGCCTCGCTGTCGGCGGTGTCGCCTACCACCTTCAAGTCTCCCTCATATACCTGTTGCCCGTTGACTAGGCGGGCGTTGTGGGTGGCTCTGGCCCCGCACCAGCAGCGCGCTTCGACCTGCAGCTCGGACCGGCGATCGGCCACCTCCATAAGGCGGCGACTGCCGGGAAACAGCAGCCCCTGGAACGATGTCAGGAGCCCAAAGGCATAGACCTCGATATCGAGTTCGTCCACCACCCTGGCCAGCTGGTCGATTTGCCCCGGCTGATAGAACTGGGCCTCGTCACAGATAACCGCATGCACGCCCTGTCGTTCGGCATGTTCCTGGGCCACCAGGCGGTGCAGGTCGACCGTGCCGTCGATCACTGTGGCCTCCTCAGACACCCCGAGTCGACTCGATACCACCCCTGCCCGGCGGTCGAGTTGGGTGATCAGCATGCAGGCAAGGCCGCTCTTTGTCAGATTATGACGGATCTGGAGCGCCTGAGTTGACTTGCCCGAACCCATGGTGCCAAAGAAGAATCGCATCTCGGCCATTCGTCTGAAGCTATCGACAAACCCGGCCGGATGAATCCTCAGATTCGGCTGGCGGTATCCTGAATCCATGAGTCCGGGCGACAAAGCGACAACGACACCTTCGTTGACGCCGCAAACCGGGATCGCCAGCTGGCTCGGACGGCCATTGGTCCTCGAAGCTCGCAGCCCATACGAACAGCGTCGCCTGCGGCGTTCAAAGCTATGGCAGGGCGAGGGAGTCCCGCCGGGCCAGCAGCGGCCGATGCTCTTGATCCCAGGCTTTCTTGCCGCCCCTCGTAGCGGCAGCTCGGTGCTCCATGTCATGGCCGCTGCCGGTTGGCAGATCGAGGCTGCGGCGGTGGGTAGGAACTCCGGACCGGCCTATGTCGGCGTGGACGCCGCCGAGGCCGACCTGCAACGTATGTACCACGCCCACGGTGCACCGGTGACGCTGGTCGGGCATAGCCGAGGGGGACAGTTCGCCCGCATCCTGGCCGTGCGGCACCCGCACATGGTGCGCCAGATCATCACCCTGGGCACCCCTCTCCTGCTCAAGTATCCCAACTTCGCAGCGGTGAAGGTTCCCGCCGAACTGCTGGATAAGACATGGCGAGCCGGTGCCTTTGGCGAAGTGTTCCCCGACCGTGAGAACGAGGTCGACCGCGACCGCTACGCGGAGTTTCCGGACCAGATCGATTTTGTCTCCATATATTCCCGCACCGACGGCATCGTTGACTGGCGGACCTGCATCGAGCCGGCAGCCCACACAATCGAGGTCAAGGCTTCCCACCGAGGGTTGATAAACGGGGTGCCTGGTCTCAGCGCCATCGCAACCGCCCTGGAACGCCAAGAAGCCGGCCTGTAGAACTCGGGTTCCCTTCGCTCCGTTAGAGCGCTCCGATTCACAGCTCGGCCAGCAGCTCTTCGATCTTTGTGGCCAGTCCGTCTTCGTCGTTCAAGCCGATCACCTCATCGGCTGCGGCCTTGGCATCGTCGGTGGCGTTTGCCATGGCAAAGCTGTGACCAGCCCAGTCGAGCATCGGCAGATCGTTGTGATTGTCACCGAAGCACGCCACTTCGCTGGCCTCTACTCCGAGGTCATCGGCGAGAAGCTGCAAAGCTGTTGCCTTCGTGACCACACCGGCCGCCAACTCGACAAACGACAAGCCCGAATAGCTAGGGAAGGCGTCGGTTCCAACCGCAGACTTCACGTCCTGGTAAAGGGTGTCGAGGTCTATCGACAGGTCGAAGACCAACACTTTTTGAACCAGCCGGTAGAGCGGGTCGTCACTGTCGAACGCAGAAAGAACATCGTCGGACGGCTCGACGTCTGGCACGACGGGAACAACGTCGGCGAAGCCCGGTTCGAACGCCACCGTCTTTTCGAACTCAAGGGCAAACCCGGCGTCCGGGAGTTTGTCTCTGAGCGAGGTCACAAGCCGCTTGGTGAGTTCGACGTCCATCCAGAAGCCGCGGATCAGCTCATCGCGGCCGAGATGGCGGGTGATCGCACCGTTGGCAAAAACCCAGTAATCGTTCAGGTCTAGGGCGGAGATGACATCGGTTGCGATGATCGTTGGCCTGCCGGTAGCAGGCACGACGTAAAGCCCAGCATCGGTCGCATCATGCAGCGCACCCTTGACCCGTGGCGATAGCGACCCATCGCTGCGCAACATCGTGCCGTCGATGTCGGTGGCCAACATCTTGATTTTGTTTCGTGCCGGTTCGGTCATAGGGAAGCTGCCGTCTCTTTCATGATCGACCACAGCTGCTCGACGTGCGACCGTTCGGTGCCCTCGACGCCGATCGAAATCCTGACCATCCACAGTCCATCCAAGATCGACGGCGTCAGGTAGGCCTGACCTGATTGGTTGATGGCCTCGACCCATGCCAGCGTGTGCCGGTCAAGCGCCTCGGCGTCCATGGTGGGGTCCGGTCGATGGCGCACACAGACCGTCTGCAGCGGAACGGGGCTAACCAGCTCCCAGTCGGGTGCCTGTTCGATCTGGTCGGCCAACCAGCGGGCGTTCTCAAGATCACGACGGAGACGGTTTTGAATGGCCTCTACGCCATCGAGTTCGAGGTGGAACCACAGCTTCAGCGCCCTGAACCGCCGGCCGAGGGGTAGCCCCCAGTCGCGGAACTGGGTGACCGATCCGTCGCTGTTCGATCGCAGGTAGCTCGGGTTCGTCGACATGACTCGCACAAGGTGCTCGACATCTCGAACGAAGTAGAGCGACGTGTCGAGGATGGTGCCCATCCATTTGTGGGGATTCCAACACAGCGAGTCTGCACCCTCGACACCGTCCCACAGGAACCGATACTCCGGTAGCAGCATCGCACTCCCAGCCATCGCCGCATCGACGTGAACCCATACGTTGTGCTCCTGGGCGGCGGCGATTATCTCTGGCAGGGGGTCAAAGGCGGTTACCCCTGTCGTCCCAACCGAGGCGACGATGGCGGCCGGGGTCAATCCCGCCGCCGCGTCTTGTCGTATGAGCTCAACCAGGTGAGCTGGGTCCATGGCGTATGTCGTCGGGTCGACATCGACCGTTCTGAGATGATCAGCCCCGCAGCCCGCGAGAAGGGCCGCTTTCCGCACCGAAGAGTGCGCTTGACCTGTGGTGTAGACCACCGGCGGAGAATCGACCGAGCTCATGCCGCCAGCGGCCTGGCTGTGTTCGGTTGCCCGCTCTCGTGCCGTCAATAGCGCCACCAGGCAAGCTGTCGATGCGGTGTCCTGGATCGTTCCCGACCAGGAGTCGGACAGGCCGGTGAGCTGGCGCATCCAATCGCAGACGACTTCCTCGACCTCGGTCAGGGCCGGGCAACTTTCCCAGGAGATGCCAAGACCACCGAGACCCGATGATGCGAAGTCGCCGAGAACCGAGGCCAGCGATGCATTGGATGGAAACCACCCGTAATGCATCGGGTGCTGAACCTGGGTGACCCCGGGGACAACACTTTGTTCGAGTTCGTTCAGCAGGGTCTCGATGCTTGAGGTGCCCGACGGTGGCGCAGTCGAAAAGGCTGCGGCCACCTCCCCTGGCTTCGTCACAGCCAGTACCGGTCCGTCGGAAACACCCGAACGGTAGTCGGCGATCCAGTCGACGAGCTTGTGCCCGGCGCTTCTGAATTCTTCGGGGGTCATGGACACGTAATGTACCCCACGGGAACGCAGTCGGCCCCGAGGTTGACTCGGGGCCGACTGCACTCTGATATCCGAGTGCTGCACCCCATTATGGGGCGCTTACTCGGGGCGCCCGCTAAGGGCGCTAATGGTTGCTCGCCTAGGCGTTGTTGAGGAAGGTCTTGCGGGTCGGGCGGTCATAGGGCTTGTTGAGCGGGAATCGTTTGACCAGATCACCGGCCTGACTCACCCACTCATCTCGCTCGATTCGCCCGGGGAAGGCGTCTATCGCCGCCGTCACCTTCTCGACGTCTGCCTTGGAGAAGGCTGCCAGTTGTTCCCAGGTGTTGATGCCGAACCCGTTGAGGGTTTTCTCCATCACCGGACCAATCCCGTTAACTACCTTGAGGTCGTCTCGGTGAGCCGCCCCTGCCGTACCGAGCTTGGTGGTGCCAGCCCGCCACGAACCCGAAGCCGACGAAGCTTTCTTGGCTGGAGCCTTCTTAGCAGAGGCTGTTGCGGTGGCCTTCTTGGCTACCTGCTTTGCCGTCTTCTTAGCCGGGGCAGTTGCCGTTGCCTTCTTGGCCGTCTTCTTTTTGGCCTTTTTGGCCGCCTTCTTCGCAGAAGACTTCTTCAGCGCCGCGGGCCGTGAGGTTGACTCGCCAGGATTGTGACCTCGAGCTAGCAGTGCTTTCGCTCCGCCGACCCAATCGTCACGCTCGATCCGACCGGGGAAGGCATCGATCGCCTCGGTCACCTTGGCAATGTCTGCCTTTGTGAACGCCGCGACTTGCTCCCAGGTCTGAATCCCAAAGCTCTTCAGCGTGCGCTCCATTACCGGACCGATACCGCTGATCACCTTCAGGTCATCGACATGGTTCGCTCCAGGTGTGCCCAACTTCGTGGTGCCCCGCTGCCATGAACCGCTCGAAGCTTTGGGCTTGTCGCTGGTCTTGCGCTTCTTAGCCTTCTTCGGCTTGGAAGCCGCAGGTTTTGCTGATGCGACCTTCGAAAGCTTGGCTGCGGCCTTCTCGCTCTTAGCCAGCAGCTTCTCCAGGTCGGCGATCTTCTTGTCTCGCTGGGGCACGAGCGCCGCCCGAGCTTCAGCTCGCTTCAGCTCACGTCGCAGATCATCTGCAGCCTTTTGAGCCTTCGCCGCCGCCTTGCCATCCTTGTCCGCACTGGCCAACCTCGACGAGAGGCTGTTGATCCGCTGATCTCGATCGGCGACCAGCTTGGCCTGGTCGCCGAGGCGAGCCAGCTCGGCATTGCTCTTCTGCAGATCTCGCTCAAGCTTGGCCGCCCGATCCGCTGCAGCCTTGGCTTTCGCCAAGTCCGACTGCAAACCAGCGACCTTGCCTGCATCAGCCTTCGCTTTGGCCAACTCCGACTGCAAACCGGCGACCTTGCCGGCATCAGCCTTCACCGTGCTCAGTTCGGATTGCAGACCAGCAACCTTCGCCGCATCGGCCCTTGCTTTGGCCAACTCCGACTGCAAACCGGCGACCTTGCCGGCATCAGCCTTCGCCGTGCTCAGTTCGGACTGCAGACCAGCGACCTTCGCCGCATCAGCCTTCGCCTTCGACAACTCAGACTGCAGACCAGCGACTTTGCCAGCCTCGGCCCTCGCACCGCTCAGCTCCGACTGNNCAGCAACCCTGCCAGCCTCAGCCTTCACCTTCGCCAGCTCGGACTCAAGACCTGTGACCTTCGCCGCATCAGCCTTCACCTTCGCCAACTCAGACTGGAGCCCGGCGACCTTGCCAGCCTCGGCATTCGCCTTCGCCAGATCCGCCTGCAAACCAGCGACCTTGGACGCATCAGCCTTGACCTTGGCCAACTCAGACTGGAGACCAGCGACCTTGCCAGCCTCGGCCTTCACACCGCTCAGCTCCGACTGCAAACCAGCAACTCTGCCAGCCTCAGTCTTCGCCTTGGCCAACTCAGATTGCAGACCAGCGACCTTGGCCGCTTCAGCCTTGGCCTTCGCTGCCTCATCGGTGACCTTGGCCAGGTCGG
>JBOEHD010000297.1:0-24590 GCA_050633745.1 Acidimicrobiales bacterium | reverse complement strand
TCTCGGAGCGGGCGCTCGAGGAACGGGTGCGACAGATGTCGGTCGATGACCGAATCTCGGTGATGCGGGCCTATACCGGAGACCGCCAGAACCGGCGTCATCGGCCTGGTCGGGCCCTTGAACGGCCCTTCTATCGGTTCGACATCCTGGCCGATTACGGGGCCTTTCGCGATCTACAGCGACACCGGATGCTCACCGTCGAGTGGCAGAAACTCAATCCGTACCACGGCTATACCCGGTCGCAGCTGATCGACGATGCCGGCGTTGCAGGCGAGTTCGACGAGGCCATGGACCGTGCAGCTGAGCTCCACGAGGCGCTCCGCGACGGTGGTTTTCCTGATCAGGCGTCCTATGCGGTCAGTTTGGCCTACCGGGTGCGTTTCAATTTGAACCTCAATGCCCGCTCCGCAATGCACACCATTGAGCTGCGAAGCACACCCCAGGGCCACCCGGCATATAGGACCGTGGTGCAGCAGATGCACAAACTGATTGAGAAAGAAGCGGGTCACAAGGCCATTGCGGCTATGATGACGTTCGTCAACCACTCGTCCGAGGCGGAGCTTGAGCGGTTGGAAGCGGAAAGACGGGCAGAAGCAAAGCGGACAGGTAGCGCTGTCTAGGAACCTTTGGACCCCTTTGGGCGTCCTATGTTCCATGGCCCGTTCGGGCTGAGCGTGTTAGGCCCGAGGCCGACCATCTGGTCTCGTCTTTTTGTCAGGAGAGCCGTAGTGGCTGCTTTTAGTTCCATAGTTCGCAATCGATCCGTAGCAGGATCCCCGACTCGGTCGCCCGTACGGCCCCCGGTTGGGCCGAGAGCTCACCGACCACCAGGTGTGCTGGCGGCAGGCTTAGGGGCGGGGCTGTTCCTCGTGGTCCTGTTTGGCCTTGCTGGCCAAGCGGCAGCCGACGACTACGTGGTGCAACCCGGTGACTCGCTTTCGGTCATCGCCCGCGACAACGGCGTCACAACTGAAGAACTGGCATCGGTCAACGGCATATCGGACCTGCACCTCATCCGAGTCGGCCAGGTGCTGTCCATTCCCGGCGCCGCCCCGATCTTCTACGAGGTCCAGCCCGGTGACTCGGTCGGCGTAATCGCCAAGCGAGCGGGCGTGTCGATGGTCGATCTAATCGCCCTGAACGAAATCACCAATCCGAACCTGATCAGAGTCGGCCAGCAGCTCGAGATCCCCGGCGGGGCAGCGGTTGCCCCCATCGACCCCGCAGCGGGCTACGACTCGCTCCCAGGGCGTCTCAGGGCCAATCCGGAGCGGCTAGACCTGATTCCCGTTTTCGAACGCTGGGCGGCCCACTACGGGGTTGCTCCGGACCTGCTGATGGCGATGGCCTACCGCGAGTCAGGTTGGCAGACCGACGTCATTAGCAACAAGGGCGCGGTCGGCGTCGGACAGCTGATGCCAACCACATCGGAATGGATCGCCGACAGGCTGATCAAGGCCGAACTCGATCCATACGACCCCGACGACAACATCCGCATGAGCGCTCGGTACATGGAGTGGCTGATCGGCTACATGGGCAGCGAGAGCGCAGCCATTGCCTCGTACTACCAGGGGCAAGGCTCGGTAGCCGCACGTGGTCTCTACGACGACACCCAGGCCTATCTCGACAACGTGGCGCAGATCCGTGCGCTGTTCGTCAAGAGCTGATCACACCCTCTGCCGGACGACCCAAAATAAGCCTGAATGAACCGGTACTTGCGCTGTGGGCGGAATGTGCGATGATGTGCCGGACCTCGGGATCGAAAAAAGAATCCACTCGGTGTAATGAAGTTGTTCCCGAAGTGGCTAGAGTCCGGCCGTTCCCGCCAAGGTCCGACAATGAGGCATAGTCGATGACTGACGAATCCGACGAAGAAACCGCAGAGACGATCGAGGATGAATCCTTCGACGTTGAACCTGACGAAGAGGAAGTCCCCGAAGAAGACATCGACATCGATGAAGCTCTTGAGATCGACGGAGATTTAGAGACGTTTGACGACGACGACGGCGATGTGGCTGTCGTCGAGGTCGACGCTGATGAAGTCGACGATGATGATGAGGAAGACGACGACGCCGCTCGGCCTCGGGCCCGCAAGGTGTCCGATGACGACGACGAAGAGGAAGTCGAAGACCCCGACGATGTCGAGGCTGATCTCGATGCCATCCTCAAGGATCGACTGGCCTCATCCGACGATGATGAGGACGAGGAAGAGGCTGAAGCGGGGACCCAGAAGGCTCCGAGCGGCCCCGGCCGAGGCGAAGAGATCGTCTGTCAAAGCTGTTTCTTGCTGGTCAACCGCACCCAGGTCACTCCGGGGCCCGAGCCGCGCTGTCCTCATTGCGGCGAGCTAATAGAGTTCTGAGCGGCGAACAAATAGAATTCTGAACGGAGCACAACCAAGATGGCCGATGACGATCAAAGAGATCCGGTCGATCAACTGATCGACATGTTCGTCTACGCGCCGGTTGGAATGCTCTACGAGTACCAAGAGGTCATGCCGAAGCTGGTGCGCCGGGGCAAGAGCCAGGTGCAGATTGCCAAGGTCATCGGCCAGCTGGCGTTCAACCGGAATCGTTCCGATGCGATCGGTCAGATCGCCGGCGGATTGACTTCTGTCGTTGCTCGGCAGATAACCGAGTTCGGCGAGGCGATCGGTCTTGCGCCGCCGAAACCCAGTGAGTCCGGATCTGGCACGTCAACACCTCCTCCGCCATCGGCGGGCGACGACGTAGTGTTGGCCCCGCCACCACCTTCAGAGGCCGACAGAGCCGCTGTGGAGGCCGGAGAGAGCCAAACCGAGACCGATGACAGCGAGGCGGAGCCACCCTCGTTGCCAATCGCTCGTTACGACGAACTGACAGCGAAAGAGATCATTTCGCTGCTCGCCGACCTCGAACCGGATCAGCTCGACCGGATTCGTGCCCACGAAGAGGGCAACCGGGCGCGCAAAACCGTGCTTGGCAAGCTCGACCGGCTGGCCGACTAGTGGAGTCGGCCCGGCTCGCTGTTGCCGAGGATCTGCCCTCTATCGAGGAAATCAACGTTCGCCGCAGAGCTGAGATCACCGACCTGCGGGGCGGCGCTGGTCTCCTGCGTCGCGAGGCTGGACCGGTGCCGGTCAGCGCTGAGATTGAGCGACATATGGCCGACAGAACAGCGCTGGTGGTCGTCGGTTGCTACGACGACGTTGTATTCGGCTACGGCTTTGCAATCCTCGAATCACTACTCGACGGCTCATGCCTGGCCCGCCTGAATCACTTCGTGGTTGACTCCGAGGCCCGCAAGTCGGGCATCGGCGAGGCGATGATGAATCTGCTGCTCGAACTGGCAGCCGCCGAAGGGTGTATCGGGATCGACTCGTTGGCTTTGCCCGGCGATCGCGACACCAAAAACTTCTTCGAGTCCTTCGGGCTGAAGGCCCGGTTGCTTACCGTCCACCGCTCGATTGATAGCGGGTCGGCCGGTGGCGCCGAATAGCGCCGAGGTCTGCGTCGGGGCCGTTGTCGTTGAAGACGATCGGCTGCTGCTTATCAAACGGGGGAGAGGCGCCGGTGTCGGCCAGTGGTCGGTGCCCGGAGGTCGGGTTGAGCCGGGCGAAACGCTGGCCCAAGCCCTCGAACGGGAGGTGGCCGAGGAGACGAACCTGGCTGTCACCTGTGGGCCGTTTATCGGCTGGGTCGAGCGCATCGGTCCCGACTACCACTTTGTCATCATGGACTTTTGGGCACGGCTGACCGTTGAAGAAACAATTGACGAAACCGGCGCCGGACCAGACCTCAGCGCTGATTCGACCGGTCCTGGGGTCGCCGGTGACGACGCCGCAGCGCTGGCGTGGGTCCACAAGAGCGACCTGCATCGCTATGACCTGGTGGACGGCCTTTTGTCGTTCCTCAGCGAACACGGCGTACTGCCGTAGGAACAACCAACCACGCCGGTCTTTCCTGGCCGGTGTGCGAGCTGTTGCCGGTCGGATCGACCGGCAACAGCTCACATCATCGGCGTGCTACTACTCGACCGGGGCTGCTTCTGGGCTCAGGCTGAGGATCGGCTGCCGGTTCATCCGCTGCAGCCTCTGGGGCCTCAGCTTCAGGTGCTGCCTCTGCCTTAGGCGCTGCGGCCTCAGGTGCCGCTGCCTCTGGTTCTGGTTCCGCTTCTGGCGCTGCTGCCTCTGCTTCGGGAGCCGCGGTCTCGACTGCTTCAGCCTCGGTGGCTTCGGTCTCGACTGTTTCGGTTGCCGTCGACTCACCGTCGATGGCCTCAGGAGCGTCTTCGACGGTTACCTCTGGCTCGGGCTCGACTGGCTTTTCAGCACCGGGAACCGGACGAGCATTGGGCTTCGTTGCCGAAGGGTCCTTCGGCTTTCGATCTTGCTCGCCACGACGGCCGCCCTTTGAGTCGGCTCTGGCCGGGCGATCGCCCTTGCCGCCGCCACCATCGGACTTGCGATCAGGCCTGCCCGCTGGCTTGCCTTTGTCGTCCTTGCCCTTGACGTCTTTGCGGGGCGGGCGGCGACGCTTGGCACTCTTCGGTACCTGCGCCGGGTCGATATTGAACAGCGCAGCGATCGCCGGAATGCGATCGGAAAGTCGTCGAACCTCGGCGAGAAGTTCTTCACCAGGCTCTGCCGGCACGCTGACAGGCGTGACTGCACCACGGACTGGGGAGAAGGCCAAAGCGTCGAGCACGGTTGCCCAACGATCCTGCATCACGTCCGAAGCGAGAGCTTCGGAGGCCTGCTGGGCCAGCTTGCTGGCGATCTCGGTTGGCAGCGGAGCGCCAGCCTTCACCGGACGGGAGCTCAACCTCAGACCGCGAACGACACGAGCCTCGGTGACCGCATTGTCGAGGTCGGCCAGCCAGGCGGCGTGATCGGTTTCGAGCCTGCGGTCGAGCGTGGCCTTGATCTGGTCGGCGATCGCTCGGGACTCATCGTCACGGGCAACGTCGGCGCCGGCCACTACGACCGAGCGCAGGTCGCGAATGTCGAGCTCCTCAGCGTCAGCCAATGCGGCATCGGCCCGATCTCGCCATTCAGCCAAACGAGCCTTGCTCAGGTTCTTCTCGGCGATCGACATGATCGGCCTGGCATCGACCTCTGGCTTGCCTGCCTCTTTGGCTTCGGCGTTCTGCTTCTCGATGGCAGCCCGCACACCGGGCATGCCATCTTTGATGACCTGCTCGACGATTGGCCGATGCTCCTCGGTAACCGAGGCCAGCATGGCGTCGCGGTGGACCCGGCGAGGCCGGAGCCGCTTTGGCCGCGGCCTACGATCTTCTTCGGGCTTCGGGCCACGGCGCTCGCCGCCCCGGTTGCCGGAGCCGCCCTTGCGCTCGCCTCGGTTGCCTCTGTCGCCACGATCACCGCGATCGTTGCCTCGGTCGCCCCGGCCGCGTCCGCGGCCTCGACCTTCGCCGCCACCGCGTTCGCTCTTCGAGACGCGCTGGGTGGTTACGAGCTCGTCGTCGCGCAGGGGGCGCGTCTTCAGCTCGAGGAGGTTGGAGCGCTCCTTCTTGGCTTTTGGAGCGAAGACCTCGGTTATCTCGATGCCATCGAGATGGAATTCGGCCTCGACCTTCACGACATCGCCAACCTGGGCGTTGTCGTAAAGCAGTGAGCCTTCAACCTCGCCCTTCGGCTTCTTGGCTCCTGCCGCCCGCCAGGTCCATGACCCGTCGTCTCTAGAGCTTGTTAGTTCAACTTCGATTCTGCGGCCCATGCCAAGAACCTACCTTCACGTGTGCTGGACAACGTGTTGTCTATGGGGACCTGGCATCAACCGATGCCGGCCTATACGGTTGTTCGGTGTCGCTTCCCCGGGCGAGCGGATTGCAAGCCCGGGACGACAGATGCTATTGGACTCCGCGACGCGATCGTTTCCCCTGATTCAGGTGAAATGTAGGTGTCATGAGCCCCATACAGCGTATTCGGTCAATCGGCGCGAACCGCTCTTGCTCGACGGTTCGCTTATTCGCTGGCCTGTTCGGGTTCTGGGTCGGTGACTGCTGAGGTACCACCGATCCGGCTCAGGGCCAGATAGGCCTCATTGCTGCGCGCCGCGGCCCTCACCTCGCGTGCGCTGGCATCGACGTAACGCTGGGTGGTCGCCAGCGACTCATGCCCGAGCAGTCTCTGCAGCTCGGTGCCGCTCGCTCCGTTGCGGGCCAGGCTGGTGGCAAAGGTGTGGCGCAGCGCGTGCACCAGCGCTCCGGCTGGCACGCGAGTACGGATGCCGGCCTCTCGATAGAGCTGCTCGACCATGTACTGCAGGGCGCCCCGGCGCATTGGCTCGCCGCTGTTGGCCACGAACAACGCGGCGTCGGAGGCGATGCGACCGGGGAAGCGGGTCAGACGCGACTCGAGGTATTGACTGATGATGACCTCGACCTCGGGCTCGAGCGGAACCGTGCGTTCCTTGTTTCCCTTACCGCGCACGCCGATCACACGGTCACCTGCCGGTCCGTCGATCGAACGCATCGAGAGCCCGAGCAGTTCCGAAAGTCGGAGCCCGCACGTGAGCAGGGTGATGATCACCGCAAAATCGCGTTCAGGCCATGGGTCGCGGGCGGTTTGGCGGCCCGCGGCGGCAACCCGGAGCAGTCGCTCGACGCTGTCATCGCCGGTGATGGCCTTTGGCCGGCTCTTCGGCACCCGAGGCTTCTCGACCGCGGCCATTGGATTGCCGCTGATCGTCTGTTCCGAAACCAGGAAGGTGAACAGCTGGTTCCACGTTGACCATGTCCTGGCGATCGTGGCCTCGGAAAGATGTGAGATGCCGGCGAAGGCCCGCCTGAGCACCTTGACCTCCAAGTCGGCCAATCGCAGCCCCGAGGGCTGGCTGCCGGTGACGGTGCTCAGCTGCCCGACGATGCTGTCGAAATCGCGACGGTACGCGTCGAGCGTGTGTACCGAGTGTTTCCTCGGCATCCGGGCCAGAAAGAATTCTTCGATCGCTTCGAGAAGCTCGCCGGTCTGGTCCGTCGACGCATCCTCGGAGGTCTGGCCGCCGCTCGGGTCCATGGGTGCGATGATAGTCGCTGATCCTCGGTGCGGTATCTTGGTTGCTCGGCACGCTCCGGAGGGATAGGCCAACAGTGAGCACAAAAAAGCAAGTATCGGGCCTCGACGAGCTTCGGTGGGACAATCGATTCACCAACGAACTCCCCGTCGATGAAAGCACGGTCAATCGGCCCCGGCAGGTCCACGGCGTTATGTCTTCGAGGGTCGAGCCGGTTATCGCTTCCAGCCCCAGCCTCGTTGCCTGGTCGTCGGAGATGTCCGTCATGCTCGGCATCGATGACCGCCTCTGGACCGATGCCCCCGACCTGATGGCCCGGGTATTCTCCGGTTCCGAGCTGCTGGACGGCATGGACCCTCACGCCGCCTGCTACGGCGGACACCAGTTCGGTAACTGGGCGGGCCAGCTCGGCGACGGACGGGCGATGTCGCTCGGCGAGATCGTCGGCCCCGACGGCCAGCATCACACCCTGCAGTTGAAAGGCGCTGGACCCACCCCTTACTCCCGGAGCGCCGATGGCATGGCGGTCCTGCGGTCATCGGTACGCGAGTTCCTCTGCAGCGAAGCCATGTTCCACCTCGGCATCGAGACCACCCGAGCGCTCAGCCTGACGGTCACCGGCGACAAAGTTGTGCGGGACATGTTCTACGACGGGAACGCCAAGCCCGAGCCGGGAGCCGTCGTCTGCCGAGTAGCGCCATCGTTCATCCGCTTCGGCAGCTTCCAGATCTTCGCCGCACGCCAGGAAACCGAACAGCTACGACAGCTCGCCGATTTCACCATTGGCCACTACTTCGCTCATCTAACCGAAGACCACGAGCCGGGCAGCAACGCCATATACGGAGCGTTCTTCGACGAGGTCTGCCGGACGACGCTGGCGATGGTTATCGGCTGGATGCGAGTTGGCTTCGTCCACGGCGTCATGAATACAGACAACATGTCGATCCACGGAGCGACTATCGATTACGGCCCATACGGCTGGCTCGAAGGTTTCGATCCGGGCTGGACTCCAAACACCACCGATGCCGCCCAGCGTCGCTATCGATACGGCCACCAGCCCCAGGTCGCCCAGTGGAACCTGCTGCAGTTGGCCAACGCTCTGGTGCAGCTGAGCGGGGAGCCCGAGCCGTTTGAGAATGCCCTGCGGGCCTACGCCGAGAACTATGAACGCGACAACGCAGCGATGTGGCGTTCCAAGATTGGCCTAGCGCAGGACGACGCCCCAGCCGAACCAGCCGACCGGCTTGTTGCTGAGTTGGTCGACCTGCTGCTGCTGACCGAAACCGACATGACGATCTTCTTCCGGCGGCTGGCCGATATCACCACCGGCGCCGGCAGCTCAGATACCGCCGGCAGCTCAGATACCGCCGACCGAGATGACGCAACGCTCGTCGCCCCACTGGCTGACGCCTACTACCTCGACGGGGCCGCGGCGGAGGTTGCCGAAGCCACCGCGGCCTGGCTGCGGCGCTATCTGGCAGCAGCAACAGCGACCGGTGTGGCCGACGAAGAACGCCGCTCGGCGATGAACCGAGTGAATCCGCTCTATGTGATGCGGAATTACCTGGCGCAGGAAGCCATCGACGCCGCCGAGCAGAACGACTTTGCGCCCGTGGCCGAACTTCTCGATGTGATGCGAACTCCTTATGAGGAGGTGCCGGGTCGCGAGTCCTATGCCAAGAAGCGGCCGGAGTGGGCCAGAGAGCGGCCGGGCTGTTCGCAATTGTCCTGCAGCTCCTAGCCGGAATTCAGCGACCGGCATTTACCGTAATTTTTCGATGGCTCTAGGTGGGCAGGATTCGCCTATTTGCGGTGGTTTGAGCGGCCTGCTCAGATGTTGGGTGGACATACCTAACATGTTCGAAGACTGAGACTTTTGGCGCTTGAGCTTCTAGTGTCATATACCTGGTTGCACATGTGGGCGGCCGATATTTGTGAAGGCGATACGGCGGAAATGACGACGGTGTCACAACCCGAGAGGCGACGGATGGAAGCAACCGCAGCGATTGAGCGGAGTTCACCTCCAGCAGATGAATTCACGCCCGGCCGATACACGGTGTCTGTCGTAGTGCCGACCCTGAACGAGGCTAAGAACCTACCCCACGTGCTGCCGCACATTCCCGACTGGGTGACTGAAGTAGTCCTCGTCGATGGTGGCTCCACCGATGGAACGGTCGAAGTAGCAAAAGAACTCCGCGACGACGTCGTGGTAATCGAAGACCTAACCCCGGGCAAGGGCGCAGCACTACGGCGCGGTTTCGAAGTTGCTCAGGGCGACATCATCGTCATGATCGACGCCGACGGTTCGATGGACCCGGCCGAGATTCAGGCCTTTGTTTCGGTCCTACTCGGCGGCGCCGACTTCGCCAAGGGCTCTCGTTTCTGCCACGGCGGCGGTACTGCCGACATGGAGTGGTACCGCAAGTACGGCAACGCATGGCTGACGTGGATGGTTCGAGCCGGTTTCGGCGGTCGTTACTCCGACCTCTGCTACGGCTACAACGCATTCTGGGCGAAATCGCTCGATCATCTCGATCTCGACGCCGATGGCTTCGAAATCGAGACCCTGATGAACATCCGGGCGCTGACGACCGGCCTGGTTGTCACCGAGGTCCCGAGCTACGAGGCCGAACGCCTCTTCGGTACGAGCAATCTGAACACCATCAAGGATGGTTGGCGGGTCCTGAAAACGATCGTTCGCGAACGTCGCAGCCCACACCGTTCTTCGGTTGCCGTTATCGACCTGCGAGACCATCGCTAAGACTTCTACCTAGTGCTTGGTTGCCGTCGCGCTATCCCACGGCGGCCCTGCAGTGGGTACCATCAGTAGGGGCGTCGGCAGTAAGGGCGTCAGCTTCGGTATATAGCTGGTCGGGCGCTCTTTAGTAGTCGATCGCCCGGCGTCGAGGTGCTGCCTGTACCACGTGTCGGGCTGTCACTCCACGAAGCAGCCGGGTGTTGCCTATATGAGACTGATGGAGCGGTGGTCCTGAACCCAGCAATCCTGCGAGAGAAGCTAGCGTCGGTGCCGGTCGTGAAGGCCGGTCTTTCGCTGATGACCGGCACGGTGCTCACCTCTGCGCTTGGCCTTGTCTTTTGGATTCTCGCGGCGCGCCTGTACGACACTTCGCAGTTCGGGCTGAACACCACCGCTATCTACACCATGACCATGCTGGCCGACGTGGCCTGCCTTGGCCTTCGTATGGGTGTTGTGCGTTATCTGCCACGGGCAGGCAAGCGCACCGTGAAGACCATCATCTGGAGCTACGGACTGGTATTCCTTGCCTCGGCCGCCACCGCGGCGGTGTTTCTGGCCGGACTGAACTGGTGGGCGCCGCGCCTGCTGGAGCTTCGCAGCTCGCTGCTGCTGTTTGCGTTCTTCGTCGTTTCCACCTCGTTCTGGGCGCTGTTCATGCTGCAGGACGGGGTGCTGGTCGGGCTGCGGAAGGCGCCGTGGGTACCGGCAGAGAACACCCTGTTCGGGATTCTGAAGATCGTGCTGCTGTTCCCACTCGCTTCGTTGTCGCCGACCCTGGGCATCTTCTGGGCTTGGACGCTGCCGGTGTTCCCGATCGTGTTCGGCATCAGCGCCATGATCGCCAAGCTGGCCCCCAAGCACGCAACCAAGACCTCGACGGTGGCCAGTGGTGAGCCAGAGGCCGAGCTCAAGCTGCGGGAGATCATGTCGTTCTCCCTAGCTGACTGGGTCAGTTCTGTAGCTCGGCTGGCGGCACTCGGCGTCATACCGCTGATGGTGTTGGCCACGCTCGACGACACCGCAACCGCCTACTTCCAAGCGGCCTGGCTGATCGGATTCACCGTATTCGCCCTCAGCTTGAACGTCGCGTACGCCCTGCTGGCCGAGAATTCCTACGAGCGAGACAAGGCCCGGCGGAACTCGATGCAGGCGGTCGCTCTTGGCCTTGCGCTGACCGTCCCGATCGTTGTTGTCGGTGGGCTCGGCGCTCCGTGGCTGCTTCAGATCTACGGAGCCGATTTCGCCGCCAACTCTACGTGGACTCTGCGGTTACTGCTGCTGGCGGCACTGCCGAATGTGATCTACCAGATCTATGTTGGCAGGCTGCGTTCCGAGTCGAAGATGGCGGCGGTCGTGGCATCGGAAACGGTGCTTTCGATCACCGTTGTCGGTCTGGCATGGGTCTTGCTGCCACGATTTGGGATCGAAGGGGTCGGGCTGGCCTGGCTAGCTGGGCTGCTTCTCATGGCGGTGTTTGCCGCCGCGAGCGAGTCGCAGTGGTGGTGGGCTTCCCGGCTCGACACCCGGTTGGTTCGGCGGGCAGGTTCTATGGTCCGGCGTTTGCGAGGAGCAAGACCGGCTAGGGGTCTCGATGTTCGTCTCTCTGGGGCCATCGCCGCCGCTGGCGATACCGCCACAACGGTTCGCTGGGCGCCTGGTGACGATGATTTCCAGACGGCGGTCGTGACGCTGGCCGACGGTAGGGGTTTACAGTTCGACTTCGCTCGATCGGCCACCGGCGCCGCTGAGCTCGAACGGCTCGATATGTCGATCGCCCGGCTGCACGGCGATCCGCGTCTCGCGGCGATCCACGACCTGCTGCCGCAGCTGGAAGCCCGTCAAAGAACCGAAGGCCAGGAGTACCTGGCTTGGCTGGATCCGGTGGGGCCAACCGCCCTGGAAATCGTGGAAACAGACGAGCATGCAGGACAAATCTGCCAGGCTGCGCTAGCCAAACTGAGTCCGCTTCATGAGATGACGGCTATCACGGTCACCGTCGACGAAGACATGGTTGAGCGCTGGATCCAGGACCCCTTGGCCAGACTGGCCACCACCGGCCGGGCTTCGGCAGGCAACGTCACACGGTTACGGTGCAGTCTCATCGATGCCTTCTCTGGGGTAACGTTGGACATTGGACACATCCATGGCGGGCTGTGCCTCGAAAGCACAGTGATGGACTCGCGGACCGGCTCGATGGAAGTAATCGGCTTTGCCAACTGGGGACGAACAGCGGCAGGGATGCCGACGGCGATCGATCGGGCCATGCTGACCCTCAGCGATCTGTCATTCCAGCGAGGCGACGAACTCGGCGACGTGGTCCGTGATGTGCTCGTCGACCCCGAACCATTCGAGCGGCACCCGGTGATGGCCAACCCGACCGCAGGTCTGCCATCGCAAGCGCTAGTGCTGCTGGCATGGCTGCACTTTGTCGGCAAACCTTCGCCACAGCAGACCGTCGCCGGTGAGGCATTCTGGCTCGCTCGCAACGCCCAGCCGGTGCTGGCGTCACTCAACGGCCTAGTCGGATCGCCATCATGAGTATTCGACAGAGCGCATGGGCAGTCGGCATCTTCGGTGCGCTGACCACATTCCTGCTCGTCGTGGGAGCAAACAACGTCGGAGGCATCCTGGCGCTGATTCAGCTCTGCTTCGGAGTCGGTGCCCCCTTGGCTTTCGTCATGTCTGACAAGCTTCGTTCCTGGCAGGTCATCATGGTTGTTGCTGCCGCCCTTTCGGTCGCCCTGTCGGCGCTGTCGGTTCAGTTCCTGATCTGGTTTCGCATAGCTAGCCCCGAGCTGCTGGTTGCATCGGCCACGGTCTACGGGGTTGTCTTGGCCATGCTGTTTTCGACGGTCGACCCTGCATCGAAATTGGGCGAGCGCAGCCCCCAAGAGGAGCGGTCGGTATGACGCTCCAGCTCACAAGGCCCAACATGCCCGACGTGCGCTCGCTCAGCCGAGTTGGGCTCACTGGCTTAGTCCTCGCTTTCGCTGCTGTGGTGTTGGCCCTGATCGGCGGCATCACGGTGCCTTCGTCAGAAGTTGATGGCTACGGGATCCTCTTCGCTCTGCCAACGGTCTACTGGGTCGGCGTCGGGCTGGGCGCGGTGGCGTCTGCCATCCTGCTGCGAGCAGCTCTGGTCGAGCGCACTCGCTATGCGGTCTTCGTGCCGTTGATGTGGCTCGGCATATTGCACACTGCCCCTCACTTGGCTCACGATCACTTCCGGTTCCTAACCGTCTGGACCCATTTAGGTTTTGTCCGGGTGATCGAGGAGACCGGCTCTGGCGACGTCTTAATCGACGCCAGGTTTGCATGGCCGGGGTTCTTCGGTGTTTTCATGGCGCCGCTTTCCAATGTCAACGAACCGACGCTCGAGTTGATCATGCGGCTCTGGCCGACGGCGATTCTGGGGGCCACCGCGATCTTGGTTTCGGCGCTCGCCAACCGGGCATACCCGACCGTGCCGCTCATCGGACCTCTGTCGGCGGTGGTCTACATCCTGCTTTCGTGGACTGGCCAAGACTATTTTTCGCCTCAGAGCTTTGGCTTCACCGCCTACCTGGCGATGTTGGTGCTGTTAGAGAGCGGGCCGTTACGGACCAGTCCGGCGTGGAGTGCCTCCGTGCCGTTCCTGGCTCGCTTCGCCGCTGCAGGCGGGGAGCGACCAGCGTCGCGAACCACGCCGGTGGTGGTGGCGCTCATCATCTTGAGCTTTGGTTCCATCGTCTCTCATCCGCTGGCACCGTTCTTCATCTGCATGGGCATGATCATCATGGGCCTCTACGGCCGGACCGTGGCCTGGCGATTGCTGTTCATCATCGGCACCGCCTACGTGGCATGGTTCTTTGTTACCTCCGAGCCGTGGTGGTCGACCCAACTCCCAAGCCTTATCGGGCAGGTCGGTAGCTTCTTCACCAACATCGAGTCGACCACCGTCGATCGAGTGTCCGGGTCATCGCCCGAACACATCGTCGTGACCTCGGTCCGAACCTGGGTGGGGATTGGAACCTTCCTGGCGGTGCTGGGTATCGGCGTGGCTATGGCCACCGAACGGTTCCGACACCTCCGACCGGCCGTCCCGCTAGCCCCGCTGGCAGGCATCCCATCGATCGCCCTGCTGCTGCAGAGCTATGGCGGCGAGATCATCTTCCGAGTGATGCTGTTCACCCTGCCGATGGGCGCCATCCTTATCGGACGACTGCTCGCTGCGGTGCGGGTGCGGGCGCTTCCAATCCTGGTTCCGGTGTTCGTCTTGGCGTTGCTGCCGTTGTTGATGCTGGCTCGGTTCGGCAACGAGGCATTCGAGATGACCTCAGACATCGACCGAGAAGTCATCCTCGCTGGGTACGCCCGGGCCGACGATGACACGCTGTTTGTGCTCGACAACAGCTTCGCTCCCTTCCAAGATCAAACCGTTGGACGCAATCGCGGCATCACGGTGGAATCCGAGCCGAACGAAGAGTGGTTAGCCCGAATCGAAGAGTGGAAGGTCAAGACAGAAAAGACCCGGGTGATCGTACTGTTCACCCCGACTCAGACCCAGTGGAGAATTCACGGCATGAGTTCGCCAGCAGACCACCTCGAGGTCGTCGCACGCTGGTTGGAGCGGCGCCCGGGCACCACGGTGCTCTACGAGAACGGCGGTGGATGGGCCATTGAGCTGTAGCTATCACGTTCGCCTGTCGGCCGGTCTGGGGTCTTGGCGTGCCTGATTTTGTGATCCAGATAACCGGGCTGCTGTTCTTAGTCATGCCTCTGATGGCGGTTCAGTGGAACATCGCTGGCAACGCTCCTGACAAGGGCCGCCGCCGTCTGCTCCGGCCGAAGGAGCAGCAGCGCTGGCGCTTGGAGATCTACTCCAACCAGGGCCGAGCCGAAGATGTCATCGTCGATCGGGCAGATATCCCGTTCCCGGTGAAGCAGGTCCGTTCGGCAAAGGGTGAACTGGCCCAGAAGGAAGACGCCAACGCCTGGGCACTGCCTCAGGTCGAGTTAGAAGTTGTTGTCGACGACCCATTCACCGAAGATGTGCTTTCCGGGCTCTTTGGGGTTGAACACCACGTACGGTTCGTTTCCGGCAACGAGGCGGTGCTCGACGCTCGCGGCGACAGGCGAGTGCGAATTCGGGCACTGCCATTCCGCTAGGTTCCGGCGGAACTAAGATCGCAAGATCGCCACACGTCATCGGTCGCCGCTCTGGATCATACTCGTCGCGCTGTTCGCGTTCGCCAGCGCTTGCGGTGGCGGCACTACGGCCGATTCCGCCGAAGCAACGGTTGAGGCCACAGACGGTGTTGCTCTAGAAAGCGCGGCCTTAGAGACTGGGATCGCCGAGACCGCAACGACAGGATCACCGATCGCCGAAGATGCGCCGGTGCTCAGCGTTTCGACAGAGCTGGGAACACAGCCGTCGACAACAGCGGCCACGACTTCAACTTCAACTGCGATCGCCACGACTTCTAGTTCAACCTCGATCGTGACGACTTCAACTTCGGCTACTACAGCGGCAAGCGCCGCTGAGTCGACGTCGACGGTCCCGGTGACCGAGCAGCCTGCAACGACCGCCGCTACGGCTGGCTTTGAGCAGGCTGGCAGCCCCCAGGTGGTGCGGTTGCGCTTCGAGTCACTAGTCGATGACGTATCGGTCGACGACCTGGCCAGCCAGGCGCTGGCCATTCTCAACGATGAGCGGGGTTGGGTGCAGGCCGGCTTCAGCTTTGTGGCCGATCCCGATGCCCCCTACCGGGTCGTACTGGCGGAGGGGCCGACCGTTGACCAACTCTGCCTGCCGCTCAAGACCGGCGGAACCGTCAGCTGTCAGAACGGTCCGGTCGTAGCGCTGAACGCCGATCGCTGGCGCACTGCCGTCGATCATTGGGTCCTTGGGGTCGACGTCTACCGTGGCTATCTCATCAACCACGAAGTCGGTCACCTCATCGGCCAGCGACACCCGAAACCACGATGTCCGGTGCCCGGTCGTCCGGCTGGAGTCATGGAGCAGCAGACCGGCGGGCTCAAGGGTTGCATCGGCAATCCGTGGCCTCGGGACTGGGAAATCGTGCACGCCGCCAAGCGGCCGGTTGTCTACGCCCCGCTTCCGGATTGGGGGCCGGATCCGGTCCCCGCCAACGGTGAATCGTAAAGAAATCTACGGTTAAGAAGTGAGACATCTGACCGGTGCGTGTGGTGTATCCCGCCGGCTTCGGCAGGTGTACCCTTTGGCCCTGATGACTACTCAGAGCGGCTCGATCCCCTCCGGATCCGCTAACAAAAACGATACAGATATCGACGATGCTGGCACCAGCGCCAACAGCATCAGCAGTAGCACCGGAAGCGACCATCAGTTCAAGATCGGGTACGACGAGCTGGCCCGTATCGATGCCGCTGCGGCCGCCGCTCAGTTTGATCACATGGGCTATCTGGCCCTCCCGGGCCTGCTTACCCCATCGGCCCTTGAGGGGCTGCGGAACGAAGTCGCTCGGCTGCAGGCCATCGCTCGTCGACGCGACTTCACCATGGAATGTATGGGCGGCACGCCCCGCCACATGACAACCCTCGGTGGGGTCGAGATCGCCAAGTCGGCGCCCGAGGTCAGTGCTCTCTATGGAGACCCGGAACTGTCCGCAGCGCTCGGTGCGCTGGTCGGCTTGGAACTGGAGCTCGCCGCCGACCCCGTCGAACGCCACGTCCTGAACGTGCTGCATCGATCCGGTGACACCCACGGCCTTCACACCGATGATTACCCGATCGCCCTTGTGCTGTTCCTTGAGAGCCCGACCTGCGAGGCCGGATGCGGCCACCTTGAGTTTTTCGATGCATGCAAGGCCGGCCACACCTCGGTCCGCTCCCATGCGGCTGGAGATGCCTACATACTCCGGGCCGACAAGTTCCCCCATCGGGTGCAACCGATCCACGATGGGTGCGTTCGTACTGTTCTGAACTTTGCCTACGGAGCGAAGTCGCTGCCGGTGCTCACTACACCGTCGGCGTCGATCCTCTACGCATCGTCCTAACGTGCACGACAGCGCCAGCCCCGGACGGGCGCTCGTTCGCCGACCCGGGCCGCGTCTGGCCGAGGGAATCGTTACCCATCTCGAGCGGCTGCCCGTCGACTTCGATAGGGCGCTATCGCAGTGGGAGCGTTACGTGTCGGTGCTGGCCGACTCCGGTTGGGAGATCATCGAGGTTCCTCCCGACGACGACTCTCCTGATGCGGTATTCGTCGAAGATACGGTCGTCATGTATCAAGATCTGGCGGTCCTGTGCCGTCCGGGAGCCGAGAGCCGTCGACCGGAACTCGGCGGGACTGCGGCGACCCTGGACGAACTCGGCTACCAGGTTGAACCGATCACCGGAGCGGGCACCCTCGACGGGGGAGACGTTCTTAAGGTCCGGTCCGGTAGCGGCGCCACTAAAACCCGGCCCGATACCCAAGCCGACACCGTCTACGTCGGGTTGAGCGGCCGGACCAATGAGGCCGGCATCGAACAGCTCACCAGGTTGCTGGAGCCCCGTGGAGCCACCGTGATCCCGGTTCCGATTTCCAAGGTGTTACACCTCAAATCGGCGGTAACAGCGCTGCCTGACGGCTCGGTGATCGGCTATGAGCCCCTGGTCGACGATCGAGAGCGATTTGCAGCCTTTGTGGCGGTTCCCGAGGAGCCTGGAGCCCATGTGGTGCTGCTTGGCGGCAAACGGCTCCTGATGGCCGCTGGCGCCCCTCGAACGATGGAATTGTTGAGCGCCCGGGGATACGAACCGGTGCCGGTGGAGATCGACGAATTCGAAAAGCTCGAAGGCTGCGTGACCTGTCTTTCGGTTCGGCTTCGAGCCAATCCCTGAGCCGCCGCCCAGCCATCGGCCGGGTATCTGAGCTTTACAGCGAGCTTCCGTCCGGAGCGAGGTAGTCGCGGCTGAGGTGGCCACCTTCGGCCAGATCGTCGTATTCCTGGTCTGTGAGGCCGAGCCACTCTTTGAACACCAGTTCGTTGTCGCCGCCGAGCACAGGGATCGGCCCTCGGGCCAGATCCGGTCCGTCCCAATGCCACAGGGTGCCGGGGTGTCGATGGGTGCCGATCTCGTCGTTCCCGTTGTCGTAGAACATCCCTCGGGCGGCCAGATGTTCATCGCTCATCGCGTCCAGCTCGGTCAGCACCGGAGCAGCGGCAACCTGGTTTTGCTGGCAAGCCAGGAAGATCTCGCGGTCGCTATGTTGTTCGGTCCACGATGTGATCAAAGTGTCCAGCTCATCGTGGTGTTCCTGCCTGCCGGCCTCGGTTGCGAATCGAGGGTCGCTGCTCCACGGGGGATTGCCTGCCGCCTGAGCGAACCTGGCCCAGGCGTCGTCATCGGTCACCGAGATAACGACCCAACGGTCCTCACCCTGGCATCGGTAGCAACCCTGTGGGGCGTACTGGTGATGTCGGTTGCCGAGCGGCTCGTGTGCGGTTCCGGTTCGGTCGGCGTCGATCAGCAGCTCGCCGATGTGGTTGAGCATGTTCTCCGACTGCGACAGCTCGATGAGCTCGCCGACGCCGGTCGATCTGCGCCGGTGGAGGGCTGCCAGTACCGCAAAGGCCCCGGCCGAGCCGGACGCGGCATCCATGTGGTACGCCGGTTCGCCCTCGCTCGGGTCGACATCTCGGTAGCCCCTGATGGCGGTGAGGCCGCACAGACCTTCGAAGTTGATGCCGAAACCGAGGTAGCTGCGGTATGGGCCAACAAGACCGACCGAAGGCATGCGCACCATGACCAGGCGAGGGTTTCGTTTGTGCAGGGTGTCCCAGCCGATGCCCAACTTTTCGAGCAGGTCGACCGAATTGTTCTCGACCATCACATCGCAGGTGTCGACCAGCCGCAGGAACGTCTCGCGGCCCAAGTCGTTGCGCAGGTCGAGCGTGACGCTCTTCTTGTTTCGGGCGTGGGCATTGAACAGAGCGATCCGGTTCCAGGGGCGCTCGCCCGGTTCGCCAGCGGGATAGCCGCCAAAGATGCCGCCGATGTCCTGGATGATTTCTTTCGGCGGGCGGGGGAGTACCCCACGGGTCGCCGAGGGGAAGATGAATGGGTTGTCGACCCGTACGACTTCAGCGCCGAGATCGCCCAGCATGCAGGTGGTGTACGGACCAGCCCAAACCACCGTCATGTCGTGTACTCGAATGCCATCGAGCGGGAGCGCAGGCGATGTAGCGGCGGACGGCGCGGCGACTGGTTCGGCTGCTAGCTGGGATGCTGTCTCGGATGCTGGGGCTGCCAGTTCGGCGGCTACCTCATCGGTGTGCTGGCCGAGGGTCGGGGCCGGTCGACGGAGCTTCCAGCCGTCGTCGAAACGAATCGGCGGGCCGGGCTGGCGCACGGTCCCGGCCACCGGATGCTCCACCGGAACGAAGAAACCTCGCTCTTCGAAGTGGCGGTCCGATAGCAGGTCGATCGGTTGGTTGATAGCGGTGATCGGCCAACCACCGGCCTGGGCCTCTTCCATGGCCGCCTGGCGGCCACGGGTCAGCGTCCAGCCGAGCAGGTGAGCGTCGGCCAGCTCCGGCAGCGCCTCGTTGAAGATGAAACCGGGGTCTTCGTACAGCTCGGACATGTCGGGGTTGTCGAGGACCGCCAGCATCCTGGGGATCCAGTTCATCAACGTCGACACCTGGACGAAGCCGTCCTGGGTCGGACGGGAACCGCCGGGCAGCGGAGACATGTTGTAGCCCGCTTGCCTATCGACGTTTGCGCCCCGGTAGGCGGCGTAAAGCAGGTAGGTCATGCGGCGATCGATCGATCCGATTTGAGTCTCGACGTTTGCCAGATCGATATGGGTCCCGTCGCCGGTTCTGGCCGCCATGCCAAGGCCGGCCAGGATCGAAACCGCAGCCACGGTCCCGCACTGATATTGGCCTATCGAGGCCCCCATCTTCAGCGGCTCACGGTCGGCGGCCCCGGTGGCCGACATCGGCCCTCCGTAGGCGTAGTGCACGATCTCTTCACCCACGAAGCCAGCATGTGGTCCGGTGAGACCGAACGCGGTTACCGAAGCGATCACCAGGTCTTTGTGGCGGGCTCGCAGCTCGTCTGGCGATGGTTCTGGCTTCGACTGGATCACCACATCGGCCCAGGCCAACAGATCGTCGAGCAACGCCTCGTCGTCGGTGACCACCGAGCGCTTGTTGGTGTTGAGATGCAGGAACAGTGAGCTCTGCTCCAGCGGGTCTTGCAGGCCTGCTTCAGACTCTGGGGCTGCAGACTCCAATGCATCGGGAAATGGCCCGACTCGACGGGCACGGTCGCCCTCAGGCGGTTCGACCTTTATGACCTCGGCCCCGTAGTCGGCCAGCAACTTGCCCGCGTATGGCCCGGCGATGCCCTCTGCCAGCTCGACGACACGGATGCCGTCGAGAGGCTGGGCTGCTTCGGATTCGCTCAAATGTCGAGTTCCTCAAGAATCGGGATGAGGTGCCTGCGTAGCAGTTTGCCGGTCGAGGTCCTCGGAAGGTCCTCGGCCACGTGGAAGGCATCGGGCCGTTTGAAAGCGGCCAGGTGTTCCCGTGCGTGGGAGTCGACCGCATCGACCGAACCGCCGTCGCGCAACACGACCGCAGCCACTACCCGTTCACCCCAGGTTTCGTCGCTGATGCCGACCACCGCAGCGTCGAGCACGTCGTCGTGCTCGTACAAGACCGCTTCGACCTCTTCGGGGGCTACGTTCTCGCCGCCGCGGATAATCATGTCGCCGGACCGTCCGCTCAGGAACAGGTAGTTGTCGTCGTCGAGGTAACCGAGGTCGCCGGTGTGGACCCAGCCTTCCTCGTCGATGGTGACCCTGGTCTTTTCCTCTGCGCCCCAGTAGCCGTCCATCGCTCGGTAGGTTCGCAGTTGGACCTCGCCGTGCTCGCCGGGTTCGAGGACCTTCCCGATCGGATCGACGATTCGAACCTCGACGTCGTCGAGTACCTGGCCGACCGAACTGAGTCTGGCTTTCTTCACATCGGAGTCGAGCACGTGGTCGTCCGGGCCCAACACCGCAACGGTCGAGGTGGTCTCGGTCTGGCCGTAAGCTCCGGAAAAACCGATGCTGTCTGGGAACTGCTCGATGGCTCGCCTGATGACCGCCGGGGGCATCGGAGCCGCACCGTAGGTCAGCGCCTCAAGGCTGGCCAGGTTGGCGCCGGCCAGCTTGTCGGACTCGAGAACCCGAGCCAGCATCGTGGGGACCAGGAAGGCGTGGGTCACGTCGTGAGCGTCGATCAGCTCAAGCCAGCGGTCGGCTTCGAACTGTTGCATCACCACGGTGATCCGTCCGGCGTACAGGGCGTTCAGCATCGAGGTCAGGCCGGCGATGTGATACAGCGGGGCAGCCAGAATCATGCGTCCCATATCAGAGCCGTCGGCGGCGTCGTTTGCGCCCATGATGTAGCCGGAGAGCGAACCGTGGGTGAGCTTCACACCCTTTGGCAACGAGGTGGTGCCCGAGGTGTAGAGCAGCGCTGCCAGCTCATCGTCTTCGACGTCGATGACCAGCGGAAATTCTTCGGCCGCATCGCGTTTTGCCGCGTAGTCGTCGTCGAGCATGATCACGTGCTCAAGCGACTCGGGCCGACAAGACTCTATGAGATCCCGATACCGGGTTTCGCTGAAGACCACCTTGGCGCCCGAATCGGCAAGCAGATGGCGGACCTCTTCGTCGGCGGCCCGGTAGTTCATAGGAACCAACGTGGCGCCAACCGAGGACACGGCGAACAGGGCCTCGAGCATGGCCGCCGAGTTGGTGGCGAATAGCCCAACGCGGTCGCCCGCGCCGATTCCCAGTTCGGTCAGGAGTCCTGCCGTCTGGGAGACAGCAGCGCGTAGCTCCTCATAGGTGATGGGCTGTCCAGCGCCATCGGTAGTAGTGTCAATGAGAGCCACCGACTCTGGAGCAATCATTGACGGCAGGTCTAACAAGCTGGCCAGATTCACTTATCCCCCAACGGATGTTCTTAGGAATGTGCATTGGACTGTGAGCAGGTACCGATGAGTGGTACCGGTGAAAGAGTGCCATCTTCGCCGTCGGTTACGCAAAGAGCGGCCAAGGCTCGTACGTACAAGCGACACCTGATACGACAACCCGCGCCTTGCGTTGGGGCGGTTTCAGCCTCCACCGGGGTGGCTTCACCCTGCTTGAGGGTGATTTCACCTGAAGATCTGACGCAACGTGCCGAATAGGAATATGGTGCCAATCATTAGCGACAGAACAACCTTTGTCCTCGACACATCGGTCCTGCTGAGCGCCCCAACTTCGTTGGATGCATTCGGTAACAATGATGTTGTCCTTCCGATAGTCGTTCTCACCGAGCTGGAGGCGAAACGCCACCATCCAGACCTCGGCTGGGCCGCCAGAACCGCCCTGAGGCGGCTGGAGCAGGTCCGTGAAGAGCACGGAGGGCTAACCGAGCCGTTTCCGATAAACGACAGTGGCGGCACGGTCAGGGTCGAACTGAACCACGGTTCAAACGAGCTGGTACCGGAGTCGATGCGAGGCGAGCACGGCAACGACCACCGCCTGCTTATGGTGGCGCTCAACCTGCAGGCCGAGGGACAAAAAGTCCGCTTGGTGACGCAGGATCTGCCGCTGCGCTTGCGGGCTGGCGTTGTCGGCGTCGACGCCGAAGAGTTTCTGCATCAGGTTGAAGCCGACCTGGAGTGGCGAGGCATCGCCGAGTTTTCGGTCACCGCAGATGCCGTCGATCGGCTGTATGAGCAGGGTGTGCTCGATCTCCCGGAGGCCGCCGAGCTGCCGACGCACACCGGCATGATCCTCGAAGGGTCGGGCCAGTCGGCTCTGGCCAGGATGCAGTCAGACGGCAAGGTCCGCCTGATTCCCGACCGCTCGATGTTCGGGGTCCGGGGTCGCAACGCAGAACAGCGAATCGCCCTCGACCTTCTGGCCGACGATTCGATCGGCATCGTTTCGGTCGGCGGTCCGGCCGGTACCGGTAAGTCGGTTCTGGCGTTGGCTGCCGGCTTGGAATCGGTGCTTGAACGCAAGACCCACCGCAAAATCATGATCTTCCGCCCGCTGTACTCGGTAGGCGGGCAGGATCTCGGCTTCTTGCCAGGGACCGAAGACGAAAAGATGCGACCCTGGACAGACGCCGTCGGCGACGCACTAGAGGCCATCACAAACGAGCACGCCAGGGAAGAAATCAAGCGGCAGGAACTGATCGAGATCCTGCCCCTGACCTACATCCGCGGTCGAACATTGACCGATGTGTTCGTGATCATCGATGAGGCGCAGAACCTTGAGCGCAGTGTGCTGTTGACTGCGCTAAGCCGTCTCGGCACCGGCAGCCGAGTGGTGCTGACTCACGACGTGGCCCAGCGTGACAACCTCCGGGTTGGTCGCCGCGACGGCATCGCCTCGGTAATCGCCAGCCTCCGGGGCAACGACCTGTTCGCACATGTGACGCTCAACCGATCCGAACGCAGCGCCATCGCCGCCCTGGTCAGCGAAGCACTCGACTTCTAGCCAGCCCCATGTACGGAGCGGGCCAAGCGGTGCTCTAACGCCAACCCAGCCGATAGCGGATGGTCGCCTGCCGACTTGACCGCTCGTCTAATGGCCTTGACGACCGAGGGTTCGAACGACGCTAATCGTTCGGCCAGCTCTAACGCTCGGCTGTCGGGGTCATCAGCTAACTCGGTGATCAGACCCAAGTCGTAGGCTTGGCGATCGCTCAGCGTCTCCGCCAGAGCCACGATAGGTACTGCGCCATGGGGCCCGATTGTCTTGGTAAGCGACTGGGTGCCGCCGGCGGCGGGCAGCATGCCAAGTTTGGTTTCCGGCAGCCCGGTCTTGGTGGTTGGCCCGGCCAGGCGGATGTCGCAAAGCATGGCCATCTCCAAACCGCTGCCAACGGCGACGCCGTGCAGACTGGCGATGGTCGGTATCGGCATATCCCACAGCAGGCCCCAGGGGTCACGATCCCAGCGAATCCGACGGCCCTCGAAGATCGATTCGGCTGTGCCGAACTCCGAGAGGTCGGCACCTGCGCTGAAGTGGGCGCCGTCAGCCCGCAGGATCATGGCGCCGATGCCATCGAGCTGGTGTACCGCGCTGAATGCTTCGATGAGCCCGTCCCGCATCTCCAGGTTGAAGATGTTGAGCGGCGGTGCGTCGAGGGTGACGATCGCCGCCGAGTCGGTGATTTCTAGTCGAACCGGGTCGCTCATAGCCGAGCCTCCCGTTGCGGCTGAGCGGCGCGCGGTACAAGCGGCAAGATGGATTCGAGCAGGGTCACTTCGGTGCTTCGCTGAGCGTTGTCAGCTGCGGCTAGCAGCTCGATGGCGGCCGTAAACCCAGCGACTCCGGTAAGGAAGTCGGGATAGGCCACCGGCACCGTCTGGGGTTGAGAGTCTCTGATGCCGAGGCCGCTGGCTGCATGCACACCGGGTCCGAAGGCCAGCCAGTCCTGCTCCGGAGTGCGGATGGGGAACGCCTTGATCGACAGTGTTTTCAACCGGGGCGCCAGTTTGGCCAGTTGAGTTGAGCCGTAGCCAAGATTTGGCATCACCCGGCGGGAGAACGACTCGATAACCAGGTCGGCCCGCCTCAGCAGCCTCTCGAAATGGCGACGGTGGCGGCCAGAACGCAGGTCGAGATCGACGACTTCCTTTTCGCCGTTCAGATGGTGGTAGAGATCGGGGTGTTGCCGGAATCCGTCAGGGCGGCAGTCGGGGTCGATCTTGATCACGTCGGCGCCGGCTTCGGCCAGCAGCTTGAGCGCCCGCGGATAGTTGCGGAACTCGATGCCGACCTGCTCGAGGATCGTGTCGGCGTTGTG
>JBOEHD010000296.1:0-17704 GCA_050633745.1 Acidimicrobiales bacterium | reverse complement strand
TGGACTTCGAATACAGCCAGAAGGTCAACGAGCACATCGAGCTGCTCGAAGGCTTCATGAACGAACACGTGTATCCGCGCGAGCGCGAACACCACGACTTCGTGATGGACCACAACAATCTGTGGCAGCAGCCGCCGGTAGTTGAGGAGCTGAAGGAAAAAGCTAAGGCGGCCGGGATCTGGAACTGGTTTCTACCAGCCGAGTATGGCGAGTTCAGCCCTGGGCTTACCAACCTTGAGTTCGCTCCTCTGGCCGAAGTCATGGGCCGGTTGCCATGGTCGTTCGAGGTGTTCAACTGCTCGGCCCCCGACCGAGGAAACATGGAGGTGCTGGCCAAGTTCGGTACAAAGGAACAGCAAGATATGTGGCTGACGCCGCTGCTCGAAGGTGAGATCCGATCCACCTACGCCATGACCGAGCCGCAGGTCGCGTCGTCCGATGCCACGAATATGCAGCTCAGGATCGAGCGCGACGGTGATGAGTACGTGCTCAATGGCCGCAAGTGGTGGAGCAGCAACATCATGCACCCCCACAACAGGGTGCTTCTGACGATGGGTGTCACCAATCCTGATGCCCCTCGCCATCAACAGCACTCGACGGTGCTCGTGCCACGAGATGCCGAGGGGCTTGAGGTGGTGCGGGCGGTCGAGGTATTCGGCAACTACCACTCCCCCGCTGGCCACGGCGAACTGCGCTATACCAACGTTCGAATCCCGATCGACAACATCATCCTGGGCGAAGGCCAGGGATTTGCCATCGCTCAGGGTCGCCTCGGACCCGGTCGCTTTCAATACGCCATGACCAACGTCGGCATGGCCCAGCGCATGCTCGAGCTGATGTGCGCCAGGGCCGACGAGCGGGAACCGTTTGGCCGAAAGATCGGCGAGAACTCATCGGTCAGGCAGGACATCGCTCGAGCCCGCTGCAATATCGAACAGGCTCGGCTGCTGGTGTTAAAGGCCGCTGCCGAGATGGATAAGGCGGGGGCGAAGGGCGCCCGCGACTACATATCCATGGTCAAGATCGTGGGTCCCAAGTTGGCTCACGACGTCGCTGAACGGGCGATGCAGATCTTCGGCGGCAAGGGGGTCAGCGGTGACACCCCGATCGCTGACATGTACGTGCTCGGCCGGTTGATGCGCATCGCCGATGGGCCGGACGAAGTTCACATGAACCAGCTGGCAAAGCTGACCATGGCCCAGGTCGAGTTGCAACGCAAAGCGGGTAAGGGCGGTATCGAGTGGTACGGCGACTGACCTCAGGCGATCACTTAGACATTCGATTCGGCATCCCGGCAATCCGCCCATAGTCTTTGGGCTCCACGAGAAAGTGAGCGAGCTATGAAGTTCGGACTGAGGTATTGCAACACCGGCCCATATGTGAACGCCGCTGCGGCAACCGAGCTCGTCCAGGCCGGCGAGGCGGCCGGGTTCGATACGGCCTGGACCGTTGAGCACACCGTCGTTCCCGCCAACTACAGCTCCACGTATCCCTACAGCTCCAGCGGCAAAATGGCCGGCGGCGTTGACGACATCGACCTCCCCGATCCTTTGATCTGGATGGCATACATGGCAGGCGTAACCTCGACCATCAAGTTCGGCACAGCGGTGCTGATCCTGCCTCAGCACAGCCCGGTTGTCACGGCCAAACAGGTTGCAACCCTCGACCACTTATCGGGCGGACGAGTCCTGCTTGGCATCGGGGTTGGCTGGATGCGGGAAGAGTTCGAGGCCATCGGAGCGTCGTTCGACGACCGCGGCGCACGAACCGACGAGTACGTGGCGGTCATGCGCGAGCTTTGGACATCGGAGAGTCCGACATTCCACGGAGAATTCATCAACTTCGACAACACCTATTGTCGGCCGCAGCCGGCCCAGGGTTCGGTTCCGATTATCATCGGCGGCGACACAAGGGTCGCCGCTCGTCGGGCCGGTCGACTTGGCGACGGCTACTTCCCGGCCAGAGGTGCACCCCAGGAACTGCTCGACTTGGCGCGAACCACCGCCGAGGAACACGGTCGCGACCCCGACGCCATCGAATTCACCACTGCCCTGCCGGACGATCTGGACGACATTCCCGGACTCGCCGCCCGCGGTATCTCAAGGCTGGTCGTGCCGGTCAGTAACATCGCCGGGTTGGACACCGTCATCAGCGGTCCGGACGACGTCCCCCGGTGGGCCGAGATCATCGAAAAGTACGCCGACGTCTAGCCGGCAATACATCACTGGGTGGCGCCACCACTTCTAGTCGGCGGGGATATCGAGAATGCCGACGGTGTCGTGAATCGACGCCACCGGCCGCCCCACCTCATCGCAGAGGGCTGCAGCCTCCTGCACCAGCTCAACGTTGGTCGGGAACCGGTCGGGGTCGTAGAACCCTTCGAGGCCGACGTGTAGGTGGCCACCTCGTTCTACTGCCAGTCGCGCGACCGGGGTGCTCATCAAGTCTCCGCCCCAGGCCGACACCGACCATTCGAGCCCCGAGCCTTCGAGCATGTCCAAGTAGGCCAGTAGCGCGTTCCGGGTTGGTGGTAGCCCGAAGCTGACGCCGGGTGTACGAGCGGTGAGACCCCACTCGGCGCCGAAGTACAGCTTGACCATCGCACCACGAGGCAGTCGCCCGGCCCGATGATAGGCGAGCACCGTGTTCAGCCAACCGGGCTCATAGATGGCTATGGCCGGCGCCAAGCCCCGCGTGTCGCACTGAGCGAAGGCGGCCCGGATGTGATCGAAGGTGTTCACATAGGTCCCACCGGTCGGCAGCCCGTCCTCACCGGCGTAGCCCGTATTGACCGAGCCCGGATCGACATATGCCATACGGATCATGCCGAGGTCGGCTAGCAGCTCGTGGTGGAGGAGGCGGTCCTCGGTAGCTTCGGCAACCACGCCGGTTGGATACCAGAGGGTGTCCGGTCGCTCATCGAGAATTTGTGTCCAGGCGCCGAGGTAGTCGTCGACCGCGGCCTGGCCGACAAAACGAATACTAGAATTGTGGGCGTGGATGATTGAGGCGCCGGCGTCGAGACAGCCAAAGGTGTCGGCCCGAATCTCCTGGTGAGAGCGTGGAATATTAGGGCTGCGGGTCTTCTTGCCGATGCCGTTGATCGCAGCTTCGATGATGACCGGTGCCGTCGACATACCCCCACGCTAGCCACGCAGCTGCAACCGAACCAGGCCGGCTAGATCCAATCGCCGTTGATCACGCTCTGAGGCATCGAACCGCCACCGACGTTGGTTTCGCCGGCTGCCGTGATGGTCATCCAAGATGGCAGGGAGTTTGCACCGTATTGGCCCCAGAGTCGGTCCGTTCCAAGCACATGGGTAACCCCTTCGACCCCTCGACCGACGATGAAGTCCCTGATCGCGTCGTCGCCCTCGGAGAGTGGCAGGCCGATGATGACATAGTCGTCTGCGTGGTTCTGCATTGCCGCTGCGACCGCAGCGGCTTCTCGTCGGCAGATGCCTCAATGTGCGCCCCAGAACCACAAGATCACGTTCTTACCTGCTACCGAATCCGGATTGAACGAGCCGCCACCATACTTCGGTAGCTCCAGCCGGAGAATCTCGTCACGGGTCTCGGTTCCGCCCGCGGCCGTGGTCGGGGGCGAGGTCGTGCTGGTGGTCGGAGCAACCGTTGTGGCGGTCGTCGGAGCGGCCGTTGTGGTCCCGATCGTTGTCGTCGTGGCCAAAGTTGTCGTCGTCTGCCCCGTCGTCGTGGTGGTGCTGGCCTGAACTGTGGATGGCAGGCTGGAGCTGGTCGAAGCCATGCCGACAGTTGACGAGGTCGTGGATGACGAGGTTGTGGTTGACGAAGCGGATGTTGTGGTACCGCCCGAAGCGATGGTCGATAACGTTGCATCGCCGCTGTCGTCCGCCTGCAGCTCCGAACTCGATGGCTCGTCGTCCACTTGCACAACGAGCGCCGCGGGAGCAGCTGGAATAGCCGGGGTGATGGTGGCCGTGGTGCTTGGGAGCTCTGCCAGAATGGCGCCGGAGTCGCCCTCTGCTTCGTTGGACTCAGTGCCGCTACAACCCGCCAGGGAAAGTATCGCCGCCAGAACTACCGCCACTTTGAGGCGTGAACGCATACAGACGTCAACCTAGGCCAGATCGGCGCCAACGCCAACTGTTTTCGGCGTCGAGATGCTCACCCCGACTGGGTTCGAGCGATCCCGTTGCCCGGCGCGATGCCGTTTCCGGATGCGATGTCGTTTCCCGAGGCGATGTCGTTTCCCGAGGCGATGCCAGCGCTAGCCCGCGGCCTCGTCGGCGATGACCAGGCGGGTGGCGTAGGCGGTCGTTCCTGCGGTCAGCTGCCGACGGCGGAGAAAGTTGTCACGGGCTTCGGGTGCCGGAGCGCGGGAGGTTTGCCACGAATCGAAGCCCTCGTACCAGGTCACCAGCAGCATCTTGCCCCTGTCGCCTCGATGATCGACCTGTCGAAACAAAGCCTGAGGTTCGGCTCGATAGTCATCGGCATCGGTAAAGCTGACCCACGCCTCGCTCGACAGTCTGGCGACTTCTTCGACATCGCCATTGCCGACGTCGAAGAACCGCAACACGTACAATCCCGGTTGGGTCAGCGCACTCGATTCGGTCGGCCGCACCGTCGGGCTGAACAGACAGAACGACGTGATCTCCACTCCTGGCAGAGCGGCCAGTCGCCGCCGGGCCGTCAGCAACGCCTCCGGTCCCCCGGTCAGCACCACCACCATTTCATTTGAACCGAGACCGAACAGCCCAAGGAACGAGGCCCAGGGCCGCGCCGGGGCCACAAGCGCGTAATCTTCGGCGGTGACCTGCCGCATCGTTTCCTGAACGTCCCGCTCGGCCGATCTGATCACTTGGTAGGAGTACAGGGTCTGGCTTCGAGCCGTAGCGGTGGCCATGTTGGGCTCCAGATCAGGCGAGGACGCCGGTGGCATGACCGAACCCTACGCAGGGCCGTCCCCTACCGTCAATCGGTGACGGCCGCACTGGTGCCAGCGTCGGTTGTTCACAGCGCCGATTGCTCAGATCGGCGGGAAGATGCCAGCATGATGCGGTGACCTTGACCACCGACGAGATCGAGCGCTTCGACCGCGACGGCGTTTTGGTCCCCCGCTGCAGACTCGCCTCGGAGGACGTGGCCGATCTGGTGGCCAGCCTGGATGCCCACGTCGCTGCCAGCACCAGGCGCAACGTCGACTTCGTGCCGAACATCCTCGACCACGAACCGGACTGGATCCGGTTTGCGCTGCTTGACGAGATCCTTGGACCGGTACGAGACCTGATCGGCGACGACGTGATCCTTTGGGGCTCCGGCCTGTTCTGCAAGGCAGCCGAGAGCGGACGAGCCACCCCATGGCATCAGGATGGGCAGTACTGGCCGATTCGACCGCTAGCAACGGTGACAGCCTGGATCGCCATCGATCCGGTCGACCAGGGAAACGGCTGCCTACGGGTCATTCCCGGGTCCCACCGCGGCAAAACCCTGCACGATCACACCCGCAACGACAGCAAAGACCTGATCCTCAACCAGGAGTTGTCGGCCGAACAGCGAGGCCAGACACCACCGCTCGATCTGGTGCTCGAGCCGGGTCAGTTCTCACTGCACGATGTGTACATGATCCACGGGGCCAATCCGAACACCTCAGGCCGTCGACGAGGGGCGTTGGCCTTTCGATTTATGCCGGCGACTTCGCACTACGATCGCCAACTGGCCAAGCGGCAAGCCGAGGAGATGGGTCTGTACAGCATGGTCAACCGCACCCTGTTTTTGGCCAGCGGCCACGATGCGAGCGGCAAGAACGACATCACCGAGGTGCCAGCCCTAGGAGCAAAACAGTGAGTGAAAAACAATGAATGAACGGTTCGAAAACGGATTCGCAGGCCGGGTTGCGGTGGTGACCGGCGGCGGCACAGGCATGGGCCGGGAACTCGTCCGCCAGCTAGCAAGCGACGGCTGCGATGTCGCCATGTGCGATGTAACCGCCGAGACGATGGAGGAGACCAAAGCGCTAGTGGCATCGGACGGGAGCGCAGGAGAACGTGCCGGCGAGATCCTGACTGGGGTGGCCGATGTCTCCGACGAAGCCCAGGTCGTAGCGTTCGCCGAGGCGGTGGCTCAGTGGCGGCCCCAGGTTCATCTGCTGTTCAACAACGCCGGTATCGGCGGTGGAGGGACAATTGTCAACGGTGACCGGCAACAGTGGGAGAAGGTATTCAACGTCTGCTGGTACGGCGTCTACTACAACACCCTGGCGTTCCTACCTCAGATGTTGCGGGCCCCGGTCGGCCATGTCATCAACACAAGTTCGGTCAACGGTTTCTTCGCATCGATTGGACCCGGCTTCCCTCATTCCGCATACAGCGCAGCCAAGTTCGCGGTTAAAGGGTTCACCGAAGCGCTGATCACCGACTTCGAACTGAACGCTCCTCATCTACGAGCCTCGGTGGTTATGCCCGGCCACATCGGAACCTCGATCGCCACCAACTCCGACAAACTGCTGGGCTTCGACGACATCGAACGACTGCGACGGCGCTACGCCGACGCTGGTAAGGACGCCAGCGGCATGTCGGATCAGGAGATTTTCGATCGTATGGAACGGCGTGGCCAAGCGTTCATCGAATCGGCCCCGATGACCGCAGCCCAGGCCGCCAGCACTATTCTCGACGCTGTAAGGACCGACACATGGCGGGTCCTTGTCGGCCACGACGCCGAGATCATCGACCGAATGGTGCGGAACGATCCGGAGGGGGCATACAGCCGAGACTTCTTCCGGCAGTGGGTCGCTGAGTCTGCGGATCGAGAATCGTGAACCGAAAACTGACCGTGGCCGACCTCCGGGCGGCGAAGGGCAACCGCATCCTGACCGAGGTCTTCGTCACCACCGGCGACGAGGCCGCAGCCTGCGAGGCTGCCGGAATAGACATGCTGGTGACACCGGCCCCGTTCTACGATCGGGTTCGCCGCGGTGCACCGAACACCTTCCTCACCGTCGGTCTCGGGCAGGCCGGCGTGATCGCCAGTGCCACCGAGTTGCTGCGGACCGCCATGACGACCATGAACGATGGGGCCGACGCGGTATACACCGCGGCCGGGTTCGAGTGGGTGGCCGAGTTGGCCAAGCAACACGTCCCAGTCATGGGCCACGTGGGCTACATTCCGTCCAGACAAACCTGGACCGGCGGTCCCCGAGCGATCGGCAAGACCAGAGACGAGGCCCGCAAGGTCTACCAGGACGTGCTGGCCTACCAGGAAGCCGGTGCGGTAGCAGTGGAGATGGAGGTGGTGCCGGAAGCCGTGGCCACTGCGATTGCTAGCCGGGTGGATCTAACCGTTATCAGCCTCGGCAGCGGCGGTGGCTGCGACGCCCAATACCTGTTCGCCTCCGACATCCTCGGCACCACACGAGGTCACGTGCCGCGCCACGCGAAGCGCTACGCCGACATCGGCGCCGAACTAGAGCGGATTCAGACGATGCGGATTGAGGCCATCGCTCGTTTTCGGGCGGATGTCGAGGGCGGCGCCTACCCGGCCAAGGAGCATCTCGTAGCCGGTTACGGTGACTTGGTCGAAGAGCTCTAGCGGCTTGGTCGAAGAGCTCTAGCGACTTGGTCGACGAACTCTAGCGATTCGAACCAGCTCTCTAACGGACTAGCCGGCGCACCTGGGCCTACAGGTCAGGTGTGTACGTCCTGATGATCGCGGGGAATGACAAAAAGGCCCTCGGCCTCGGCCACGACCTCGCCGTCGACTAGGGCAGTACCGGACAGGAAGACCTTGCGTCGCTCTCGGCCGGTCACCGAACATCGCAGTTCCACCGGCGTCTCTAGCTGAACCGGTTGGCGGTATTCGACTCGTAACCAAGCGGTGAAAGCCGGGACGGCGTCCATCCACAATGCGAACCCCATCACCTCGTCGAACAGCGAGGCGATCATGCCACCGTGCGCTCGACCGGGAGGTCCCTCGTGCGCCGGCCCCAAGGTCACCTGAGCGACCACCTCGTCGCCATCGCGACGGCCGATTAACCCGGTTCCCTGGGGGTGGGCTTGACCGGCGATCATGCAGTCTGGCCAGCAGCTCAGCTCGCCGCCGTCGGGTACCGGCTCTTCATAGCGCAACATCTGACCGGCCGGACGAACCCGCCGAGGCCCCTGCCGCAGTCGTTCGGCCAGTTCCGCTGCGACCTTCGCCACTGCGGCCAGATCGTCGTCCGACCCCTCGTAGCCGACCATGCTGTGAATCAGCTCATTGACCGACGCTGCCGCATCGGCCCGGACCTTACTCGCTTGACGCTCCATCAGTTGCTCCCTAGGGGTACCGGCGGCAGGTCCCATCGTACGGGGTTGTCGGCGGATGCTTTTCCGATGCGCACCGCTGGTCGCAGATGATGAACATCCCCCCAATCGGTTGCGGTCACGGCCCGCATGGCGTCCAGCTCAGCGCCGCTAACGGCCTCGGCCGCGACGTCTGATCGGAGACCCAGACTGCGGTAGAACACCGCGGTGCGGGACAGCGAAACCCGGACCCAATACGACCCGCCTACCTCGGCCCGGCGGGCCAAAGCGACCATCGCCCCGTAGGCCGCCAGATAGCCGGTGGCGTAGTCGGTCACCGCCGCCGGCTGGAGCATTGGCACGCCGTCGTTGTGCGATCGACCGTGTTCCATTCCCATGCCGGTCACCGTTTGGGCCAGCTGTTCCCAACCTGGCCTGGTTCGCCACGATCCCTCGTGGCCGTAGCAGTTGATCGATACGTACACGATGCCCGGCTTCATGGCCGCCACGTCGGCGGCCCCGAACCCCAGCCGGTCCATCGCACCGGTGCGGTAGCCCTGGGAGAACACGTCGGCCTCAGCCACCATCGACCGAAGACTGTCGCGACCCGCCGATTGTCGGAGGTCCAGAAACCGGGAACGCTTTCCGAAGCCGGTGTCGACGGTAAACAGGGCGATAGATGGCAAGTGCTCGGCGCCGATTCTGGTTGCCGTTGCCCCGTAGGAAGCGAGCGTCCTGGCACACGTCGGGCCGGCCAGTATCCGGGTCAGATCGAGCACGTTGATTCCGCTGAGCGGCCGATCCCCGGCCCCTGATGGCGCATCGATCGGGTCGGAATCTCCTATCTGCACGATGTCGACCACCGGGCGGGTGTTTAGCACCTGGCCTGCCTCGCTCCCATCCCACTCGTCGGCCGACCGGGCCATGGCGCTGCACAGCCCGCGATCGGCCACCGCCTGTTCCAGCTCGGCGGCACTCCGTCGACCGACCGCCGCAGGCAACTCACCGGCCGTCGCAACGTCCAGCAGGTCCATCAGCCCCTGTGTGTTGTGGGGGAAGGCGGGGTGGAGGAAGAACCAACGACCGTCCGCCGTTTGGTGGTAGCCGGGCTCCAGTTCTCGATGACGTTCCAGGCTTGCCACCGCCGTCGGGTCATCGAAAGCGAGGTGGCTGTAGCTACGCAGCGATTCCTCGGCCAGCCGAGTATTGACCGTCACCGGCCCGCCGTTCAATCCCCGCCGCTCGGCCAGCCGGGTGGCGGCGATGCCTCCGGCGGCTAAAGCGGCGCTGACACCTTCGGCGACGTGGAATCGGGTGTCGAGAGCCAGCGGCCCTCCATCGAAGCTGGCGTTGCCGGAGATCCCTCCGGCCGCCAGGAGCTGATCGAGGGCCGACTGGGCAACGGGCTGATCGAATGCTGAAGCCATGCCAAGAGTGTGGCCGATCGACGCCGGTCGGCCCAGTCCTGACCGCCACGCCATCCTCGATCAGTCGGTGCTGTCGGGCCGCACAAGATGGAAACCGTTCGCGCCGCCGGCCGTGGCAACGTACAGCCCATCGGCGGCCTCGTATGAGTCGACCGCCCGGAGAGCGTCGAGGAATGACTGCTCGATCTCCATTGCTTGGGCCTCGCAAGCCTTCTTTGTCCAACCCAGTTCCGACACGACGAAACGGCCGTATCCCCCCTCGGCCGACCAGTCGATCGCGCCGACATAGCGGTTGCAGGCTGAGGTCCCGCTGATGGCTCCGCCCTCGATGGCGACGGCGATCGGCCATGAGGGGCTCAGTTCGATCGGTGCTCCGTCGACGATCAAGTCATCGACCAGCCACTCGCCGTCGAGCCCTCGCTGCTCGACCGACTCAACGCTCGGCTCCTCGATGTTAAGCGCCGGACCGCCAGCCCTGATCCCCTTGGCCTCGTTGTTGACCACCGCGATCTCGCCGTACTGGTTGTCAACGCACTCGCCAGCCCGAGCCGCTGCGGCTGCACCGGCGAACGCCTCCACATCGCGTACGTAGTAATACCCGCCGCCGCCGTACACAGCATCTCCGTGGCCGACCGCATCACCGTTTGGCAGTAGCACTCGACCAGCGTCAGCATCCCACGACGTCGACGCTGGCCAGATAATGGGAAAACGCTCACCGATCTCGTCGAGGGCGATGTACAGGCAATCTCCTTCGATCTGGACCACGCCCCTAACTTCTGCATCTTCCCCCTGGTTGGCGTGGGGTTCGATGTGGCGCATCACCGGCCCCTGCAAACCGGTTGCCATCTCAGAGTCATCAGATGCCTCGGTGGATTCGGTGTTCGAGCCACAGCCGCTAGCCGCGGCGATGACCGCTACGGCGCCAACCACCCACCACACAACCACCTTCGAGCGCTTCATAGGATCGCCAGCGTAGATCACCGCCGCTCCCTGTAGGAGGCAGCAGGGCTGAAGGAGGGGACGTTTCGAGCTTGGCGGTCAGCGCCTCGGGAAGAGCACCCGGAAACGTTCGCAGACAACCTCCATATCGGCCGACGGTTCACGGCCGAGACGCTCGCAGACCCGTCGAAAGTACGGTTCGTGGGCAGCCCGCCAGTGTCGCAGCGAACCATCGCCTTCACCTTCGGCTGCGGCGAAGTCCTCGCTCACTTCGTCGAACGGCTGCACGTCGACCACCGTTGTTTCAATAACGCAGAGCGGCGAGCCCGCCCAGTTGGTCACGATACTCAAGTCGCCAGGAGCGGGCGCACGGTTGCCGTCGCCCTCGTATTCCCACTGCAGGGAGGCGGTGGCCCCTTTTGTCCCACTGAGTACGAGTTCGGCTAGCACATTCGAGTCGCGTTCGTTGTCGTCGAAGTGAAAGCTGTCGTAGAGCGGCGTGTCTGCGGGCCGCCCCGTCTGCGACAGGAACTCGGTCCAGAACCTCGCCACCGGTCCAGGAAGCTCTGAATCGCACACTGGAACTACCTCCTCATGCCAGGGTTGGGGTGCGAGTGTTCCAAGCCGGAAAGGCTCGCACGAGCGAAGGGTTGCCGGTAATGGTGATATCTCCACTACGCACCGCCTTTGACCACGACAGAACACCGCGGTGCCAGTCGACGAAGCCGCCAGATCGGGCGAGAACCCGAAGCTCGGGCTCACCGCCGGGGTCTGTCACGCAGACCTCAGCGTCGCCGTTTTCAACCAGCAACCAGAAGAAGCGGTTGCCCGCTTGCTCGTCTGGGAACTCGAAGGACACAACCACCCGACCAGGCGGTAGAGCCTCGCGGTTGAGTTGCACTCGACACCACGCCCAAAGAGCGAAACCCGGATCGGTGTGCTCGGGCAAAACCTCAACCCATGTCTCGGCCCAGCGTCCCAGGCTGTCGACCACACCCACCAGGTCGGCGCCAGCCTCGGTCAACCCGTAGGTCGAGCCCTGACCGTTCGGCTTTGCCGTCGATTCGATCACTCCCGCTCGCTCGAGCTCACGCAAACGTTTCGTCAGCATCGAGCGCGACATGGTCGGTACGCCCTGGGCGATCGACGAGAATGTGGTAGCACCGAACATCAAGTTGCGAACGATAAGCAGACTCCAACGTTCAGCCAGAATCTCCGTGGCCCGGGCGATCGGGCAGTACTGCCGGTAGGTAGCCATGAAAATATCCTGCACGCCCGCTTGCCGACAGTCGAGTACTTTTTTCGCGCTAGATCGGTGGTGCATCGTGGTTCAGGTTGGTCTCATGACTGAACTCGATGCAGCAACTACAGGACAGGTAACAGCTTCAGCGGCCGAGACCTACGAAACGTTCTTTGTGCCAGCCCTCTTCGATCAATGGCCCGAGCCAGTGCTTGACATAGCTGGCTTGTCAGCTGGAGACGACGTGCTCGATATCGGCTGCGGTACCGGAGTCTTGGCCCGGGCCGCGGCCAGACAGCTCGGCGACTCCGGCTCGGTCACCGGGATAGATATCAACGACGGGATGCTCGCCGTTGCCCGCCAGGCGACGGAACGCGTGACCTGGCAACACGGCCCCGCTGAGCGGCTCCCATACCCAGATCGTTCCTTCGACCGGGTGGTCAGCCAGTTCGCCCTGATGTTCTTCGCCGACCAGATGGCCAGCATCGAGGAGATGGCGCGGGTAACCCGCCCCGGTGGCACTATCACGGTCGCCACATGGGCCAGCGTCGATCAGAGCCCCGGCTATGCCGCCATGGTCGACCTCCTCCAACGAATCGTCGGCACCGAGGCCGCCGCCGCTCTGATGGCACCGTTCACACTCGGAACCGAAGAGCAGCTCCACGAGGTGATAGACAATACGCTTCCCAACGCCACCATCACCTGCCACCCGGGCCGAGCCCGGTTCGACTCGCTGGAAGCGTGGATCCACACCGACGTTCGCGGCTGGACACTGGCCGACATGATCAGCGACGACCAACATAATCAGCTACTCGCGGCGGCCAAGACCGAACTCGCACACTTCGTAGGCAACAACGGAGAGGTTAGCTTCGCCGCTCCAGCCCTCATCGTTTCGGCACGGCCATAGTTCCCTCGAAAGCACCATCGTCGTAACTGAGTTCGAAGCCGAGAGACCGGAACAGACCCAAGCCGACACGATTCTCGGGATGGACGAGCACTTTGTAGTGGCCAATCCCGTTGTCTAGCAACGACGGTGCGCCATAGATCGCACCGCGGGGATCGGTTACTCCGTCACCCAGACAGGCTTCGCCGTTAGGCCTCCGGCCTGCACTACCGCTCCGATTGCGACGACACCGATGACCAGGAACACGATCGGAACAATTGGCGAGTCGCCGCCGTCGAGAGCGCCAATCAGGTCGCCGATGTCTCGGAACAGCCCCGCGGCGAACGCTCCGACGTAGGCCCGGGCGTCACGGAACAACACGGCTGCGACAAGGGCAACACCGAGACCGATATTGCGGCCGCCCCATTGGCGTCCAACCACCGAGTCGTCGATGTTCATGATCGTGGGGTCAGCCATGATGGCCAGTCCAGCGACCATGCTGAACACCCCAATCAACGCTGCTAGGCCCGTAACCCATGAGGGCACTCCGTTCGCTCTGATTCGCATCTCATCTCCTTGGTCAGGCCCGCGATGCGGGCAGTTCCAGTGAAGAAGGGTGGCCTGTCAGACCAAAGGTCAGCACTCGACAAGCACTTGTCAGAATCGGACAACTCATCAGAACCGCAGGATTCATTGGCAGACTTTGGGCCATGCGTGATGTCGTCGAGATGAACCTCAGCAAAGCGGTCAACGTGACCACCACGACGTTCATCCGCACCGCGATCCAAGAGCTCATCGACGCTGACGGTCTTGATGGCCCGCCCGTCGAGCTTGTGCGGTTTCATGTCTTCATCCACTGCACCGAGGGGAACGGTCGGCACATGGTCGACTTCCATGACTATGAGATAAGCCCAGGTACAGCCATCTGGATCCGGCCTGGACAGGTGCAGAGATGGAGCGATAGCCACGGCGACTTCGACGCCGACGTTGTGGTCTTCGAGTCGTCGACTATCACCGACCTCCCGCTCTTCGACCAGTTCATCGGTACGACGAGTGTGGCCAACCTCAACGCTGACTCAGACCCGGTGAGGCAGCAGACGGAATGGATGGCCGCCGATCTCGAAAAGAGCCAGGACCACGCCACTGCCGCCGCCGTCGTGGGTGTCATTCTGCGCCTGTTCGCCCGTCAGGCACAGGGCGGCAGCGACCTGAGGGATACACCAGCCCGACGTCTGGCAACCGCGTTTGTCGACAGCGTCGATCTCAACATCGGAGAGCGTTCGGTTGCCTGGCATGCCAAGGAGGTTGGTGCCTCCACTCGGTCGGTTGCCCGAGCGACAGCCGAGACCCTCAGCCAACGCCCAAAAGAGGTGATCGATGCCCGCGTCATCCTGGAAGCCCGCCGACGGCTCGCATGGTCCAGCGATGACATCGCAACGATCGCCCGGGACCTACGTTTCTCCGAGGCATCGAACTTCACCAAGTTCTTTCGCACCCGAACTGGAGCATCACCGTCGGCGTTTCGAGATGCCGTTACCCATTTGGCTCCGCTCCCGGGCCGGTGATCGGCCTGCCTTAGGTGAAGTCCGGTTTGCGCTTCTGGGCGAACGCCCTCGATGCCTCAACCTGGTTCGGGCTCCCAAGAATCTGGCCGATGTATTCTCGCTCTAGGGCAAGGTTCTCCGCCTGCGTACGCTGATCCACGCCGTTCAGTAGCGACTTCATCGACTTGATGGCGTCGGGATTCTTCGAGGCGATTTCCGATGCCAACTCCATCGCCGCACTATGCGGATCGTCACTCGTGCGCAGAGCGAGCCCGAGCTCCACAGCCTCGACCCCGCTGACCATCCGCCCGGTGAAGTACATCTCTTTCATCACCTCGGTTCCCACCAACCCGGCGAGCGTCACCGATGCGGCCATATCAGGCATCGCACCCCAACGGATCTCCAGCAGCGACAGTTTGGCCTCGGGGTGCACGATGCGCAGGTCTGGTCCCAAAGCGATCTGTAGGCCGCCGCCAAGGGTATGCCCGTGAATCGCTCCGATCACAGGAACTTCGATCTCCCGCCACACCCAGACAGCCTGTTGAGCCACGTGGGTGATCTGACCGTCAGGCACTGCTAAGAGTTCGCTCAGGTCCATACCGGCGAAGTCGGCACCGGAGCAGAACGAATCCCCCGCCCCGGAGAGCACAACGGCACGGACCTCCGATCGTTCCTTGAGCGACTCGCCGACCCGCACAATCGACTGGAACATCTCGGTGTCCAGAGCGTTGAGCTTCTCAGGCCGGTTCAGCCTGACGTCGGCAATTCCATCGTTGATCTCCAACAAAACACGATCTTCGCTCACAGTTATTCCTCCACGTGGATCATAGGACGAGCCCATGTCCGGCCGCCTCTTCACGATCCGCACACCGTGCTCGGCGGCTCAGCGACGGGACGTCAAGCGACTGTTTCGACAGCTGGCGAGGTCGATGAGCATCGCGTACCGTCACCTACAGGCCATGTCACCGCTGAGAGAGGACCGTCGATGACCAATCTGCTGCTCATTACCGCAGATCAGCACAACCCGTTCGTCATCGGGAGTGCAGGCGATCCACTGGCCCGGACTCCCAACCTGGACTCGCTGGCCGTTGACGGCGTGAGCTTCGAAGCCGCGTATACCAACAACCCGATCTGTATGCCTGCCCGGGCGTCGCTTGCCACCGGCCGTTACGGGTCGCTCATCGGCACCGTCGACAACGGCTCGCCCTACCACCAGCGACTGGCTCCGAGCTTTGGACACCGGCTCCGGGCAGCCGGCGTTGCGGCGGTGACCTTCGGCAAGCTGCACTTCGATGCCGACTCGGACAGCGGGTTCGATATGCGTCTGCCGTTGCAGGCCAAAAGCGGCTACCACGGAGCGCGCGTAGGTTGGGCCCGCCAACATGCGCCAGCCGATGCGGCCATGGCCAATCACGCCAGAGATGCTGCTGCTGGCCCCTCCGAGTACGAGCGATACGACCGCCATACCACGATGGCCACCTGTCGTTGGCTTCTCAACGACGCCCCACCCGAACCGTGGATGGCGCACGTCTCGTTCGCCTATCCCCACTATCCGTTTCGGGCGCCGGCGCATCTGATGCCAAACGATCGAACCGAGGTGCCGATGCCGCCTGCCTGGCGGGTCGAAGAGTGGCCGCACAACGCTGAGTTCGATGTGCATCGCCGCCTCATGCGGTTGAATGAAAGGCCACTAACCGAGGACGAGCTCAGGCAGCTGCGATGGGTGTACTCAGGCATGGTCCAGTTCGTCGATGAGCAGGTCGGCCGGGTACTGCAGGCACTCGATGCGGCTGGCTTCGCTGACGACACGGTTGTGATCTACACCTCGGATCATGGAGACATGCTGGGAAGCCACGGCTTCCTGATGAAGAGTGTGATGTACGACGGGTCAGCAAGAGTGCCTCTGCTAATGCGTGGACCGGGGATCGACCCCGGAGCGACCTGCCAAACCGCTGTCTCGCTGGTCGACATTTTCCCCACCGTGCTCGACGTCGTCGGCGTCGCAGCGGCGGAACAGGATCACGATCTTCCCGGCTCGACGCTTCGGCATCTGGCGGGCAGCTCGCATGACCAGGAACGGGCAGTGTTCTCCGAGTATCACGGACCAACCTCGGCTGCTGCGTCCTACATGATCCGTCGTGGCCGCTGGAAGTATGTGAAGCACCTCTTCGACGGATCCGGCTCCCAGCTGTTCGACCTGCACGCCGATCCACACGAGCTCGATGATCTTGCAGCTGTCCCCGGCCCCGATCCTGGTCACCGCGATGTGATCGCCACCCTCGATGCCACGCTCCGGTCGATACTCGACCCCGAGGCAACCGATGCTGCGGTTCGCGCTCGCCAAACCGCCGAACTCGATGGCTTTGGCCCGCTCGTCGGACGAGACCCCGATGCCGCCGAACCACGGACGCCACTGGGTTCGATCGCCACAGGCTGGAGCATTCCGAGCGACGAGATCATGTCGGTCGTCGAACCGGCGGCGCAGCTGCCCCCTGTCGTGTTGATCCACGGGGGATGGATGGGCGGGTGGGCCTGGGATGCGCTCACCCCTCATCTCGTCGCCGCCGGGCACGACGTGCATACGCCAACACTTGTCGGGCTTGGAGACCGACAGGCCGAAGGAGGACCAGCCACCACGATCATCGATCAGGTCGATGACCTTGCGCTCTGGCTGAAGCGGTTTGAGCGGCCGGTCACGTTGCTGGGTCACAGTTATTCGGGCATGGTTGCGACGATGCTCGCGGATCGGCTTCCCGAAATGGTCGCCCGACTGGTAATCCTTGACGGGTTCGTTCCGCTCGATGGTGAAGGAATCGCCGACCTCGTCGATCCCAGCGAAGCCAAGGAGACGGCAAAGGCCGTTGCCGCCCATGGCCAACGGCCGCCTCCCGACCCTGCCCGGTGGGGCGTTTCCGACCCGGCGACAACCAACATGCTCCGCGCCCGGCTCACGCCTCACCCTGGTGGCACGACTGCCGAGCGGGTGAGATTGTCCGGTCGCTACGCCGGACCTAAGGACTACATCTCGATGACCCAAGATCAAAAGCAGCACTTCGTCCGTACCGCCGATCGGCTCCGAGACGACAACTCATGGGCGTTGCACGAATACGATGGAGGCCACCTCGACATGATTATTGCTCCTGAGCATCTTGCGCAGACCCTCGTTGCGGTCCTGGCCAAGAAGGTTTGAACCAACGAGCAGTCAACAGCCAAGCGACCACGGCGTGCTCGGCGACTTCGCCGCTGTTGTGCAGTTGGTCGTAGACCAGGCGTTCTCGTACGTTTATGTCCGATCCGATCTCACGGCCGAGGTCGGTGGAAGACAACATTGTTCGACGCCGATCTTCGGGGTCGGGAGCGGCTTCGATGAGGCCCTCCTGTGAAGCCCAGGCGAACAAACCCCCTGTTGC
>JBOEHD010000295.1:0-8116 GCA_050633745.1 Acidimicrobiales bacterium | reverse complement strand
TACATGATGCCGATCTTCTTGTGGTCGACGGTGGTCAACCAGTCTTTCAGCCCACCGGACTCCTGGGGACGCCCAAAAGCGCCCATCGGCCGCTTTGCTACTTCGGCTGCTCCGGAGGGGAGAGCGAGTGGTTCCTCGATTATTGCCATCTCTCGTGCTCCTGATTAGTCGAGGGTCGCCAAGTAGGCGACGATCTGGTCTAGTTGCTCGTCTGACAGGTCAGTAAACGCTGGCATGCCTCGCCCGAGACCGGTTTCTTCGATCGGGTCCGACGCCATGGCCTTGCGGCTTGGAGCGTTGGAAATCCAGCGCTTGAGTTCGGCGGAGTTCCAGCGATAGTCGTCGAGGTCGGTCGGATCGACCGCCAGCTCCGACAGGTGGATGTAGTCATCCGCATTCAGCGCATCATCGTTGGGGTCCGTGCCGCCGTCCTCACCACCGGCATAGACGCCGTAGATACCGCCAGCGAACGTAGCTCGAGTCGCAAAGTGGGTGAGGTTCGGAGCAGCCTTGGCCACCAGAGCGATGTCGGAGGTGTAGTTGTCGTCGTAGGCCATGTCGCCATCGTTGATGACGTGGCAGCGCTGACAGTTGTTCATGAACAACTCTCGGCCGGCCAATGCCTCTTCGTCGGTGGGGATGTCAGCCAGCTGGGTCTGATTGTCCCACCAGATGGCGAAGTCTTCATCGCTGAGAGCGACGGCCGACATCCGCATACGAGCGTGAGAAAGACCGCAGTACTCGGTACACCAACCGGTGTACTTACCCGGCTCATCAGCTTCGACCGACCAGGTGTGCCAGCGGCCGGGCACGGTGTCGCGCTTACCGTTGAGGCGAGGGATCCAGTACGAGTGGATTACGTCCCGAGAGGTGAGGACCAGATCGACCTGTTGGCCAGCTGGGATCACCAGTTCATTTGCGGTGACGATGTCATCGGGATCGAGGATCAGATCGAGCGGAAGCTCGGCATCTGCGCCTTCGAAGTCTGGATCGGCGAAACCATCACCGTTTGCGTCGACAAAAAATCCGTCTCCGTCGACGTCGTAGCGGTATTCCCACCACCACTGCTGACCGATGACCATTACATCGAGCCCGGTATTTGGATCGTTCTCCTCTTCGAGATTCCAGATCTCCTGGACCATCGGGATGCTGATAATCGCCAGGAGGATTGCCGGAGCGATCGTCCAGGCCAGCTCAAGAGGAGTGTTTCCGTGAGTCTGTGCTGGCAGATCTTCGGGGTCGTAATCTTCGGGCTTCACCCGATTCTTGATTGTGAGAAGGATCGCCCCACCGATGACCAAGACGAACACCACGGCCATGATGATCCAGATGAAGTTCATCAGGTTGTCGATGCGCTCGGCCGAAGGGCCGCGCGGCTCAAAGGTGTTCAGCGGTTTGTCATCGGCACACGCCGCGGCAAACACAGCCATAAGGCCAACGGCCGACAGTTTGCCGAAACCGTTCCGGACCCTGGCCGCAATCTGCGGGCCCGATGTGGTGGTACGAGAACTCATAGGTCCTTCCAGATTTACTGCACGCTCTGACGCGCGCTTTGAGTGTCGCGTAGCGATGCTCGTGAGTCTCAATCGAGTTCTGAGGTCGTCGGTCACTCGCCCTCTCCTTCGATGATCGATTCGCCTTCCCCGTGGTCCTCGCCATGTTCCTCACCGTGGTGGAAGTCGCGCTCGCCTGAGACGGCACCAACGATGCCCCCTGCCAGAACGGCGACGGCTCCAAAGGTAACGATGGCCGAGATGATCGACCGAGGGGCCCTTGACTTGCTGATCAGAATGGCGCTCAGAAAGACGAACGCCGCTGCGACCGAAACGATGATGACCGAGCCGGTCGAAGAAACGGCGAGGAGTATCCGAGACAGACCCAAGACGATGACTGCGATGGCCAAGCCGCCGAGCATCGGCACTTCGATCGGTCCGAGGATGCGCTTGCGGATCACGTTGTTGACCTGATCGTCGCCGGTGGCCCGGTCGGACCAGGCCTGAACCAGCCACTCGATCCCGACGATCACCAGCACCGCCACTCCCAGGTAAAGGAAGGCCTTGCTGACGGCGATGCCAACGACGAGCGATCCGATGCCGAAGGCGGTGAGCGGAGCTGCGATGCTGAGGCCTACAGGCGGCTTTGCTGCCAGAGTGTGATCGGCGCCAGCCAAGGCGGCCATGTCGTCTGCATCGCCGTCTCGCGCGATGACGCTGACGATGCCCAGAACGAGGGCCGAGAACGATGCCGATATCAGCACGATGTAGCCGACGTGTTCGCCAACCCCGCCCTTGTAGCCAGCGCTGATGACCCCGACGAGACCACCGCCGCTGATGAGCCCGTAGGCGATGGCCGCGATGAACGCAGCACCGCTTATGCCGAATAGATACTTAGATCCCCAGGTAAACATCTCGACCTACTTGGTGATGTAGATGGCGTACCAGAGGACGCCATACAGGAAGACAATGGTGGTCCAGAAGAAGGCGGAGCTAAGCACGCCCTCGTAATCTCTGGCGGTGTAGTCGCCGCCGAGGGTACGCAACATCATGATGATGGCGAATCCCATGGCTACAAGCGTCAACACGATGTGTAGGCCGATGATGGCGAAGAACAGAACCGCCCGATCGGTGGCCAGAATCTCAATCTCCATGATCGTCAGCAGGTAGGCGGTCTGTGCCAGGAAGGCAAAGGCGAACGCCAGTGAAATCATGAAGGCGATAAAGGCGTTTGGCTGATCGTCGTTACGTACTGCCGATACCGACCACCAAATGGTGACAACCGAGAAGGCCAGAGTCAGGCCCATAAAGTTCGGCTGCGTGAGAGGGATGGTGACACCCTCGGGAAGCCAACGCTCGCCGGTGGCGATCACGCCAGCCCTGGTTGCAACATATTGGCCGATAAGGGCCATGAAGCCCATGGCCACGGCGACTGATGCCAGGGCGGTGCCAAGCAACAGCAGGCGAGGCCTGGCCGGTTCGGCCGGGGCAACGTCAGCCGGGATGAAATCGTAAGGCGTAATGTCGGTCACTTGACTTACCCCTCCCCCTCTTGGTTCTCGATCGGGCTGTTGGCGAACTGCAGTTCTCCGTCGGCCAGCGGGGTCGCCGAGGTCACGATCGGAGGTCCGGGGAAATTGCCGACCGGAGGCGGCGAAGCGGTTGCCCACTCCAGGGTGGTGCCAGACCAGGTGTTAGGGCTGGAACCGACGTTCTTGCCACCGAGGAAGCTCATGGCCATGTTGGCCCCGAGGATCACCGCACCGGCGGCTAGCAGAGCAACGCCGATAAGCGAGATGGCGGCTAGACCCGATGCGTAGTCTTCGGTAGCCCGGGCCGGGAGCCATGGCTGGTCGTCGAAGCCGGCAGCGACTTCGCCCGCCGCCCAAACGACAGAACCGGCGGCGGCAGCAGCGATGCTGAAGATGCCGAGGGATTCAGCCAGGCGGCGGCCCCAGATTTTGGTGGCCCAGTGATGGACCGCACCGATTACCCCGACGACGGCTGAGCCGATGACCAGAGCCCGGATGGCCTCATGGAAACGAGTGCCGTTCAGGATCAGGGTGTTGGTCATGTCGATCGAATCGGGGGCCAGCGAATCGAGGAAGCCCATGATCGGCTCGACCAGTGCCAGCAGAGCGACAACCGCACCGAGCAGTAGAAGCAGACCAGACAACAGTGCGCCCAGCAGAGCGGTGCGAGGTACGAAGGTGCCGTTTCGAATGCTGTCTCCAGCCATTCCCAGCACCGCCAGAATCGGCAGCACAACCGCCAGCAGACCAACGACCAGAAGGCCGTTGTTGAAGTCGACGCCACGAACGCTGGCCAGGCCAAGTTCGCCAGCAGCGAAGGTCATAATGCCAAAGAGGCCGATCGCCGCCATAAGAGGCTTGTGCATCTTTACCGGGCGGCCGGTGTGAACGCCGATGATGTCTGCGCTCATTCCCAGGACCGGGATCCCGATCCAGTAGAGCGCCGGGGCGAGGTTGACGCTGTCCATTACCGCAGTCAGCTGTGCGCTTTCGCTGACCAGCAGGTGGAAGTAGCGAATGTTGAGGAAGGCCAGCAGCAGCTCGGCCATCAGGATCGGCAGGCTGAAGATGCCGACCAGTGAGAACACCAGGAAGGCCCAGGTGGTTTGCGGGACCCGTTCGAGGGTCATGCCTTTGGTACGAGCGCCGAGTGCGGTGGTGGCGATGCAGACCATCGCCCAGACCAGGCCGCCAACCATCATGGCTAGCGAAGCGGCCCAGAGTACGACGAAGTCTCGCCTGCCGCCGCCGGGGCCACCGTTAAACACGTAGGCCAGGATCAGAAGACCCGATCCCAACAGCCACGTCCAAAGGGCAGCTGCTGCGCCTCGGGGGAACGCCAGGCTTGGAGCACCGATCTGCAGCGGCACGAGATAGACGGCCAAGCCGACCATGATCGGGACCAACCCGCCAAACAGCGCCAGATCGCGACCAAGCGACCAGACCTGTGGCAATTTGTCGACCCCATCGACAGCCAGGCTGTCGAAGTTGTTGGCGTAGAAGATCGAGACAACCGCAAGTACCAGCGAACCGATCAATCCAACGACACCGCCAGCAATAAAGATGCGGCCGATGAGCTTGTGATCTCCGGTGCCGAGAATGCCATCGATCGTCAGCGGCGCCGGAGCGCCACCGATCGAACTATGGGCGTGTGTCTCCGGGCGGGTTTCAGTTAATGCCATGAGTTAAACCGTTAGATAGGGATACCGCCGGCAAGCGCTTGGCCTCCGGACGAGCCTCAGTGGGTGATGCACACCGGACGTACCGGGGGTGCGAGCTTCAGGATTACTGCGGCCAGTACTGTAACCGGCTCTTGGGTCGGAAATCGAAACCGTCACATTCCCCATCCCACGAGTTGGTCGACCGCCAGTGCGGCGAACAGCACCGTGAGGTGGGTAATTGAGAACTGGAAATACTTGATCGACTCTTTCGCCTGCTGCACCGGATCGGTGGCAGCCCGCAATCGAACCGCCCCACCGGTGAATAGAACGCCCAAAACAAGGGCCGTTCCTAGATAGATCCAGCCCATGTCGGCGACGACGTAGAAGATCAGCGTCAATGCCCATACCGCCACTGAATATACGGCCATCTGGGTGGCGGTGGATCGATGCCCTTCAACCACTGGCATCATCGGCACCGAGGCGGCCGAATAGTCATCTTCATATTTGATGGCCAAGGCCCAGAAGTGAGGCGGGGTCCAGAAGAAAATGATGCCGAACAGGATGATGGCTTCCCATCCGACCTCGTTGGTTACCGATGACCAGCCGATGAGCGCAGGCACCGCTCCCGCAGCGCCGCCGATCACGATGTTCTGCGTCGACGTGCGCTTCAACCAGAGGGTGTAGACGAACACATAGAAGGCGCAGGCGGCTAGGGCGAGGACGGCCGATAGCAGGTTGACCTGCCACCAGAGCCAGCCAAAAGCGAGTACTTCGAGGACCGTGGCAAAGGCCAACGCCTCGTTCGGAGTGACCTGGCCGGTTACCAGCGGTCGGCCCTTGGTCCGCTCCATCAGGGCGTCGATGTCTCGGTCGACGTACATGTTGTAGGCGTTAGCGCCACCGGCGGCCAAGCTGCCTCCGATAACCGTGGCGATCATCAGCCAGATCGATGGCAATCCGCGCTCGGCAACAACCATGGTCGGCACTGTCGAGACCAGGAGGAGTTCGATGATCCGTGGCTTCGTCAGCGCGACGAAGGGTCGGATGCGGTTTTTAGCAGGAGCAGCAGTCAGCACCATCGGCAATCGTAGCGAATGAGAGGCGAACTAGTGCCAAGAGAACGAAGTCAGACCTCCTCGACCGGAAACCGTAATCGGAATCGGAGATGCCGATGACGTCTAAGCCGATTGGCGATCGTTCAACCGCTAGCAACAGGCGAACATTCGCCGGCCGGACGGGCCTACAGATAGCACAACTCAGGGCCTCAATTTCACAGGCCCCGAGTCTCAGGTGGTCGGGACCGGCGTCGATCCGGTGACCTACCGCTTTTCAGGCGGCCGCTCTACCAACTGAGCTACCCGACCCTGGCTGCGTCTTCTCTCAACGTCGGCCGATGGCCATTCGGTTGGTGGAAGACTGCGCGGTCCCGACGAGATTTGAACTCGCGACCTCCGCCTTGACAGGGCGGCGTGCACTCCAGACTGCACTACGGGACCAGATTGCTGTAACGCTCTTACTTGCTGTAACGCTCTTACTGTATTGCTAGTACCCCCAACGGGATTTGAACCCGTGTTGCCTGCGTGAAAGGCAGGTGTCCTAGGCCGCTGAACGATGGGGGCCGAAATTTCAACTTGTTGTTCGACTTCAATCGATCCTGCACGAGGGCCGAGCCAATCTAGCAGATTCGCTGGCGATCCCACACAAAACGATCACCCAAACCAAATGGTTCCTCAAATGGTTCGGAGAACCGTGCGGCTCGGGGTCCCATCAGATTACCCGGTGAGGGCGTCCGCCGGACCGAATTTGTGCCGACGGCTGGAGCCGATTCAATCATCGGCATCCTCGGCGGGCTCAGGCAGCGAAGTGGTGAGGGCTTCGACGATGCTGTGAACCAACTCACCGAGGTATCGATACAGCATCTGCGAATCGGCCTCGGGGCCGTCGAAGTCGATGTCGTCGTCATCCTCGGAAACATCGAGCATGGTCCCCAGAACTAACCGCAGATCGTTCAGCACACCCATCCACGATCCGAGCTCATCGGCGGTCAGCACATCGGCTTCCGATGTTTGACGGATTATCTCCACCGCCGCTCGGCGCTTCTCGATGAGCTGGTCCCGGGCGAAGATCTGATAACCGGCGTCTCGCTCTGGGTCGTCGGGATAGGCGGTCGGAAAGAGCCGCCTGGTTTCGGGGCGATCGGTGGACTGAAGCTCTTCCAACTCCTCAGCCAATGACACGATGCCCTTTTTTGCATCGGGCGAAAGCTGCACGTTGAAGCGCCCGTCGGGACGTGGCTCAAACAGTCTTTGACGTCTAAAGAAAGCCATAGGGCTATTCGTCGTGTTCCATCGTGGCCCAGAGGCCGTGGCCGTGCAGCCGGTTCACATCTCGCTCCGCCTCGGTCCTGGTGCCGTTTGAGACAACAGCCCGGCCCTTTTCGTGGACATCGAGCATGAGGAGGTTGGCCTTCTGTTCGCTATAGCCAAACACTTTCCTAAAGACGAAAGCGACGTAGCTCATGAGGTTGATCGGGTCATTCCAGACGATGACGATCCAAGGCCGATCCTGATCGGTGACTTCGTCGACGGCAATGTCGACCTTCGGCTCTTGCACCTCAAGAGGCGTACCCATGTTTCTATTCTGGCACCTCTAGCGGAGTTTCACGCGAGATCGGCCAGCCGTTCATTACGACCGGCAGTTTCGCCGACGGGAACGGTGGCACCGACCGGGGCCGCTGTCAGCAGAATGGCCAGGCTCCAGACCGCGACCGCTCCCATAATATGTAGCTCGACCAGTAGCGGCGGAACCCCGAGCGCAAACTGGGTGTAGCCGATTGCCCCCTGCAGGACCACGACCCCCAACATCCACTGCACAACGTCGAATGGGTTTTTGTAGCGAGGACCTTGACTAGGCCGAGCGCCGGGCGATGCTTCACCACCGAGGCGGCCGGTAAGACGCAGGGCTATCACCACCAGAAGTGCGAGCAACAACCAAACGGTGACGGCGTGGATGCGAGCGACGCTCTCCAACTCGAAGTCGAGACGATCAGCTCGGGAGTCACCACTATTAGGGCCGGTGCCGGTGACGATGGTGCCGGTAAACAATACGACGGTGGCCAAGACCATTTGCGACCGGATGAGCCATCGACCCAAACCGGGCTGCCCAGACCCGGAAATGCCGGAAACAGGTTTCCCCGTTTCGGTTCCGGAGGCGATCCAGAGCATCTCCGAAGCAGCGAGTAGGCCCATCGAGAGCAGGAAGTGCACACCCACAACTACAGGGTGTAGATCGAGCAGAACGGTTATCCCGCCCAAGACAACTTGCGTCAGAGTGCCAGCGACAACCATCCAGGCGTAGCGAATAAGATCAGCACGACGCGACACGAGCCGATAGGCCGCAACCAAAACGACGATGGCGGAGACGGCGACGA
>JBOEHD010000294.1:0-18420 GCA_050633745.1 Acidimicrobiales bacterium | reverse complement strand
GGTCGATCCGGAAACCGGCCCGGACGTCATCGACGATCAGGGCCACACCATCGGCCCGGCAAGTGGCCTCGACCGCAGCCCAGTATCCGTCGGCCGGTTCTTCGTTGTCGGCAAAGGCCGGATGGTGATACGGCGACGAGATGAAACAGGCCACGTCACCAGGGTGGTCGGCAATAGCTTGGCCTACAGCGGCTGCATCGTTCCACGGCACGCTGATCACCAGATCGTGATCGCCTGACACGGTGCCAGAGTTGCCCGGGGTCTGCATCCACGGGGCCGATCCGTGATAGCCGCCGTCGACCTTTATCACCATGCGTCGCCCGGTAGCGGCCCGAGCCACCATCACCGCCAGCGAGGTAGCGTCGGCTCCGTTCTTACCGAACAGCGCCCAATCGGCACCCTGGACCTGGTCGACCAGTCGCTCGGCCAGCTCAACCATCACCGGAGCGGCCAGGCTCACCGTGTTACCCGCCACCATCTGTCGAGCCGCTGCTTCCTCGACCGCGGGGTGTCCGTAGCCGAGGATCATCGGCCCGTAGGCGCACATCCAGTCGATGTAGTCGTTCCCGTCGATGTCGGTGAAGTGCGACCCGGTGGCCTTGTCGAAGAAAACCGGGTGGCCGTCGGACACCGCATAGCCATAGTGGCCGTGGACCCCCTTGGGAATCACTTTCTTGGCCCGTTCATACAGGGCCTGGGATTCGCTCATGTCATAGGTCGGTTGCTGGGTCATCGGTACTCCTCCAGGTCGGCGTCAGGTTCTGGGTTCAGTTCTATTGATCTAGGGCGTGAAAGATCACGTTGTGGGTGATGCGGGCGATGTCCGGATCGTCGAGACCATAAGCCCAATCGGTGCAGCCGACGGTGAACACCTCACCCTGGCCACGGGCGAAGGTGGCCATCACGGCCGCTCCGTTGGCGAACCGGGCTCGGTTCTCTTCTGTGTCGGCCCCGCCGAGGCGGCTGGCCACCCAGTTCAGCTCGCCGACATAGTTGTCCGATAGGCCGGCCGGGAGGTCTTCGGTGAGCCATAGTCGAGCTGGGGCGGTCCCAAGCACTTCGATGTTGGCCGGGGTCCCGCCGGAGCCGGTGGCCACCGGTAGACCATCCTGCATCGTTAACTCGCAACCGTCGCATTCGTAACCGACGACCACCGGCTCAGCGCCGACGATGTCGCCGGGCCGGAGCGCGACACCGTCGAAAGCCCAGTGCGCCGGACGCCACACGCTGTATCCGCCGCTGCCCCGAGGTGCGGCCCGGCAGTGGGCGTAGCCGCCACGGGTGAAACTCACGCCGGTCATCTCGTTTTCCGGTCGCCCGGTCAGCGGGTCGCTCCACATCGTCGACACCGAAGTTTGTGCCTCGGTCCCCATCACTGGATCCTGCTCGAAGTCCATCTTGTACCCGACCATGCGGTGATCGGACCCTTCGAAACGCACCTGCCAGAACGCGGTGTTGCCGGAGAAGAAGGCGGCGAAACCTCCACGATCGACCCAACCTTCGAGTGAATCCCGCATCGAGGCCGACCAGTACTCGTCATGACCGACGCTGACATAGAGATCGTATGGCTCGAGAAGCTCGGGTTCGTTTGCCAAATCGTGGCTGGTGGCATAGTCGAGCTCTAGCCCTTCGGTTTCAGCCCAGGCCACGAACAACCGCTCCCAGTTGGCCCACCCTGCGGCACACGACCAGTACGAGTAGTCGGCGAAGTAGCCGTCGATATCGGCCCGAGGTAGGTCGGCTATCCGAGCCACCCGGAACCGATGAGGATCTGGCTTGTCGAGAAACCCAGGCGGCAAGGGTCGCTGCTGCGACGACACGTGGCCCCCGGTNNAGCGCTCGTCCAGGCTCACTGGGCCGCACCACAAAGAAGGCCTCGCCGGTTTCTGAATCTGGGCTCGTCAGCCGGATCAGATAGAACCCAGTCGACCAGGTCGAATCGATATCGATCTCCAGGGTGGTCTGCCAGCCGCAGCCAGCGACGGCCGCGTCCTCGGGTACCGGCTGGTTCGACACCGGGACGTCGGTGAAGGCCGCCACTATCTCCTCATCCCGTCCGACCCGAACCACTTCGATGTTGCAGGTTTGACGGTCAGAGCTGACGGCCAACTGGATCATCTGCCCAGCCTTACCGCTTTGGGGCCAGCAATAACCAGAGATCATGAATCCAAGCTAGTGCTCCCACATCCGCTGGGTCACGCTGCACGCTGAGCTGGTCAGCGTGCAGCGATGGCCTCACCTCAAACTTCAGATAGCAGCGGGGCATGGGCACAGGTCCTGAGCGCCGGCGTGGCGTAGCTCTAGTGGCCCATGATGCTGCTGACCATGTCGGGATCGAGGGTTGCCTCGATAACGACCGGCTGACCAGGGGTACGGTTGTTAATCGCTTCGGCTGCGGCCTCGATATCGCTGAGACCGCTGACCTGCACGACCTTGCCGCCGAGCGCCGTCAGCACGCTTGGGAAATCTGGCCAGTGGTGCAGCGATGCCTTGGTGTCCATCTCTTTGCGCCACAGCTGGATGTGTTCGGCGCCGTAGCTGCCGTCGTTGTACAGCAATACGATCAGGTCGAGATTGTGCTCGACGGCGGTGTGGAACTCGGCCAGTCCGCCCATCATGAAGCCACCGTCGCCAACACACAGCACCGTCGGGCGGCTGGGTTTTGCCACTGCGGCGCCAATGGCGTTGCTCATTCCCAGGCCGATAGCTCCGAAGCCATGGCTGGTTACCAACGAGCTGGGTTCTGGCACGGGCAGGGTGAGGGCATGGAGCATGAAACGACCGGCGTCGACCACGACGGTGCGCTCATCGGGGAGTATGCGATCCATCTGGTGGGTAAACGTGCGAGGGTCGATAGCCCCGGAACGGCTGAGGTCCTGGTAAGCCGAGGCCGGGTCGAAAGCGGCCAGGCTTTTGGCCAGATCATCGGAGCGGAAGACCGATGGCTTGTGTTCGGCTGCATCGAGCCACTCGACGATCGTTTCGGCGGTGGACTTTGCATCGCCGCAAACGCCGGCATCGATAGGTACCGATGAGCCGATTCGGGCCGGGTCGATATCGCATTGGATGACCCGCTTTCCCTGGAGCAGCCGTCCGCTGTCGGTGGTGTGCTGATTGAGGCCGGCACCGAATGTGATTACACAGTCGGCAGACGCTATCGCTTCGGCTGCACCGTCATGGGTGAGCGTGCCGAAGATGCCCAGGTTGTATGGATCGTCTTTGAAGTACCCGCTGCCGAGCACGGTTGTGGCCAGTGGAGCGCCGAGCCGTTGGGCGAGAGCGACGAGCGCGTCGTGAGCGCCAGCGGCCACCGCTCCCTTGCCGGCCAGCACCAACGGTCGGTTCGCCGTGGCCAGTATTCCGACCGCGGCGTCGAGCGCCGTCGGGTCTGGAGCCATGGCTGTTTCGAGCACGGTCCAGGGGGTGATCGATCCAAGCTCGACGTCTTGTTCCCACTGGATATCCAGCGGCATGTTGAGAACGATAGGGCGCCGCTCGGCGTGGGCCCGACGGACCGCCACGGCTACGTCCTCGGCGATCGTTGCTACCGACCGGATCGGCTCGAAGCCAGCTCCGGCAGAAACGACAATGGCGTGTTGATCGATGTTCTGCAGGTGGTGACGGGCCGCCACCGGGGTGGCACCGGCGAGCACAAGCATCGGCGTCCGGTTACGGCAACCCTCGACGAGGGCGGTCAGGGTGTTGGTCAGACCGGGGCCATGGGTGATGGTCGCCACTCCAAGCCTGCCAGCGGCTCGACCCCAGCCCTCGGCCATACACACCGCGTTGGCCTCATGGGTGGCGGCAACATAGTGGAGCCCATGGTTGCGCATCATGGATTCGGCAACAAAGAGGTTGCCGTCACCCAAGACGCCGAACATGGTTTCGATATTCTGACCAGCTAGTGCACTAGCAATTGCGTCTTGTCCGTTCATCTTCACGACGCTAGTTGATGGCTGGACCCGGCCGCACTTCCCTGGTGGGCGCCCTCGGACGCACTGTCAAGCGTGGTCAGAGGGGGTCAAATGCTCAGGTCGAGCCGGTTGTAGTCGTGGACCTGAGCGCGAGCGTCGCCATCCCAGGTAAATGTTTGGTCAGCGAGCGGCTCGTAGCTGAACGGCGTTTCATCTGGTCGGTGCTCGGCCCGGGCGGCGATTGCCCACCCGATCATCTCCGAACGTTTAGCCACCCGCTGCTCGTCGAGCGGGCCGACCAGGCCGTGGATTCCGGCTCCGGTCGCTCCGATCACCGAGTTGCGCCGGTGGAAACCGAGGTTGAAGGTCACCCGTGGTTCGCTGCTGGTGTTGGCGAACGAACCGTGCACCGCTTGGCGGTTCACGATGGCCACGTCGCCGGGAGCGCACACCAGCGGTACCGCTTCTGGTAGACGCTGGCTTCCCGCCTCGGCAGCCTTTGCTGCCAGGTCGACCTGACGCTCCTTGTGGGTGCCGGGCAGAACCCAAACCCCGTTCTCCGGTTCGCAGCCGTAGAGCTGGGCCATGAAGTTGTAGCCGTGGGTGCCTGGATCCCAGTTTGGGGAATCCCAGTGGGTCACACCATCGCGGTGCCACGCCACAGACGGGCCGACGCCGGGGTCCTTGATGAAAATGGCTTCGTTGAACGGCACAAAGTCGTCGCCGTTGAGGGCCGCGGTGATTCCCAGCAGGTCGGGGTGGCCATAGAGGCGCAGGTGAGCGTCGCAGAACTGCAGCGTGCCCAGCACTACATATACAACTTCGTCAGGAGCGTCGTCGGCCAGGCTTGGCTCATGCATCTTCACGGGGTGCCGACCATGGGAAGCTGCTGTTCCGCCAAGCGGGTCGCTCAGCGCTTTCCCCCATTGCACGGTGCGGGCTTCGACTCCAACACCAACGGCGGGATTGCCGTCGACGTCGACCTCGGATCCCTTGTGGCTTGGCAGTCGCCGCCGGAAGTCTTCGAAGCCAACCCGCAGATCCTCGAGCTCGTCGCTATCGATGAGCCCCTCGAAGACGTAGAAGCCGGTGCGCCAATAGGCCTCGACTATCTCGGGATGGAGCGCGCGGTCGCCGACGAACCTGACCGGTCCTCGGTTGCCGAACTCGAGCGCTCGTCGCCGACCGTCAGCGCAGTAGTCAGCGAGTGCTTCCAACTCTTCATCGATTGCGGTGGCCATACCCCATGTTGGCTGATGTGCAGGGTGAGCATCAAACACAGGACACCTCCGGGAGATGACAGGTCATCTCCCCGGAGGTGTTCGCCTCGCTGGTTGCATCGCAGGCTCTTGCCGAGTGCGGTCAGTCGACCGTGAACACGCCAGAGCGAACGTTGCCTTTGACTGTGATCTGCTGGTCCGTCCACGATGTGTCCTCGAAAGACTGAACGTCGGCCACCGTGGCTAAATCCAGACCGACGATCTCGATCAGATATTCGCCGCATTGGGGTGGAAACGACTCCGCAATCTCATCGCACAGGTAAGTGGTCCCTGCTTCGACCACTAGGAACCCAGAAACACTCTGCGTTCCCTCGGATGACAGAGCCCTTCGTACCGAAACGCTGTCGTCCCCCGAGGAGGAGCATCCTGCCGTAAGCGAGATGACACTCAACACGATGATTACCCTCAATTGTCTTGGCATATTGCATCACCCAATCTGTATCACAGACCTATCACACCCATCACTAGGTGTAGGTGTTCTTCCACCTGACCAGGTTGTCGAACACGGCCTTGTTAATACGCACCGACCCATTAAATGAGCGACTTCCAGTGTTGTGCACGGCAATGATATGGCGCTTCCTGTTCTTGTAGCGCCATATCGGGCTGCCGCTCTGACCGTTGTAGGTATCGAGGCGGTAGTAAACCCGTCGCGCCGTAACAGCGAGCACGTTATTGGAGTTCCACCACTGAGTGCCGGGGGGCTTATCCCCCGGATAGCCGCTGTTGTTCACCTTCAAACCCATGAGGGAAAAGAATGACAGATTGGCCAGTCCCATCCAGCCGGTCACATTCCCCAGGTTTTGAGATTTGGGTAGGACGATGACCGCATAGTCGTAGTTGTAACTGCGATCCTTCACCCAACCCTTCGTGCTGATGAAGTGGCTGCTGGTGGCAGAACCAAATGGCTCGGTCGAGCCGTTGCGTCCCGGAGTCACCTCGATCTTCTTTACCCAGCCACCGCGGCTGTGCATGAATACGCAATGGCCGTTGGTGAGGACCGTGCGCGGCCCGATGAGGGTTCCGCTACAGCTATGGACAGATCCGGTAGCCGAGGTGATCTTCAGATGACAGATCGATCGCCACGGGTAGCTTCGGGTACCGGAGACACGGACTCGGTCATCTCGACCGTGAACGACCTCCGCCACGTCGTCAACGAGTAAGGAATCCTCGGGCATGTAGCCTTCGGTCTCTTCAACGATGGCACCGAGTTCGGTTCGCTCCGCTCGTTGAGCGACCCATGCGACTCTGAGCTGAATCGACCCGTTTCGCCTGGTTTCATCAGGTCCTCCAGGTTCGACGGCCGTTGCTACTTGCAACATGGTCAGACTTGAAGACGGATTCCCTACGCCTTTTGATACATGAATCGCTTGGGGCGAAACGATTACTTCCGACCCCGCTGTCGCAAGGGCATCGTTTCGCTCAAGACTCGGCGTCGGACGATGGTGAGCGGGCGGATGCCGCCCCGCGATGGCTAGCCCAGACGGCGAGTCGAGCGTTGCGGATTTGCATTTGACGATGTTTACCCATTCCGCCTGTGGGCGAACCGGTGAACTTCAGACGGTGTCCTACTCCATGATCCTTCGTGTCGGAATTCGGGTCCATTGAGCAAAGACCTTGAAGTCCGGCGAGCGCAGAATGTCATTCGGTGTGATCCAGTCCCGCACCTCGGCAGCGTCGGTGGGTATTTCGTTCTTGACCGAGTTGGGGATAGGGATCGTGAGGTCGTAACCAGCCGCCTTGAACCCATCGTAGATATACCGAGAGCAGGTGGTTTCTTCAGCCGGTTCCTTGCCTGCTTCCGCGGCGGGCCGGCTATCGGTGATGAATTGCGCTTGCGCTTCGATGGTGTCCTTCATGTCCCCGAATAACGACATGGTGATGTTGGATAGGCCCTGATTTGGCCCGGCCTCGAGGTAAGCCCGCTTGATCCAGTACTCGGCAAGCTTTGCCAACTGGCCGAAGTCGAACACGGGAGCGGTGTTATCAGCATTCATCTTCTTCATGAGCTCGTGGACCAGCAATTTGACGTCGAGTGACTCGAAACGATTCCAGCGAACCGCAGTGACGATATCGAATTGCAGCCCGCCGCCGACCTCGCTCGGCCCCCGAGGATCAAGCAGTACGTCGAGTGGGATCAACCAAATCGTGCCGTGTCTCCTAGCCGGGCCGGGGTCTTCGTCGGAGCCAAAGAGATCCAGTTTTTCCTCGTCGGTTAAACTACGGGCGCTGAGCCCGGCGTGGATGGTCAGGTTCTCCTCGATGAAGGTGGGGTCGTCCTTGTCGGCCACGTCGCCAAGCCATACGCCGGCGTGGTTGTGGCTGGTGCCATCGATCCACTGCAACAGTCGATCCATCGGGTCGGTGCCTCCGAAGATCAGCAGATCGCCGGGGTCGAGTGCGTTCATGAAGGCAAAGTAGTCGGTAGTGGTGAGCATTAAACTTCTCCTGTGTGATTGGTGTGGTTGGCTTATACCGGTTCTTGGGCGAGCGCGGTGGGGAGCGGAATACCTTTCGCATCGAGGGTCTCGGCGATAACCGCCATCGGGGTGGCCCGGTTCAAATCACGAGAATGCCATGTCGTCCACCCAGAGTGAATGCCGATCACGCGGTCGGAATCTCTGTCCACAATCGGTGATCCGGAACTACCGTTTGTCGTGCTGCAGTCATGGAGGAGCTGGTAGGTGCCCGTGTCAATTAGAAAACCGGGCGATACTCGCTTGCGGCCGATGAGCGACGGAACGTCCAACGCGAGAGCAGGAGCGCTTGCCGTGACGTGGCCAGCAGGACCCTTGCTCTCGCCGGGGTAGCCGACAACGAGCACGTCATCCTTAGCATGGGGAACGTGATCCACATCGACGACGGCGACTCTTGCTGATTCTGGCGTCGCTGTGATCTCTAGAATCGCTACGTCGAGAGCGTCATCGCTAAAGATGACCGTGCCGCTGAGGCCAACCACATCTCGATGGTCTGAACCCATTTGCCAACCGAACCAGACCTCGACCTGTTTGAGAGACGGCTTGATCGCTCTCAGAACGTGATCGTTGGTCATGATCAAGTTCTCCCCGACCAGAAAACCAGTTGCTCGATTCCCGCTGCGATTCGGGTCGACGATCTTGCATACCCAATCGATAGCTGCCGTGGATGACACCCGCATCGAACGTTTGACCCGCCTGGGGTTTTGAATCCCGTCTTCGCTGACGTGCAACATTGGCCTGTTCTTGCCCGGATTCGAGTCGACAACTATCGAAATGTGACCCGGTTCCAATCGAGGCGGCGGAACGTCGAGGTTGGGAATTGGCCCAAACCCGCTTGGGATATTGGGGCCGTTTGGGCTAGTTGGGTCGAAAGGTTCACGGGGATCGAACCGACCGATTGACCCTAATCGCCCTCGGCCGCCAAGCCGGCCGACGTTGATCGGGCGCCTGCCGCCCGGAAGCGCTTCAAGATCGGCCATCAGGATGTCCCTGCGAAATTCGATATCGGCGATGCGATCGAGATCGATCGGACCGTGTTCGTTAAAGTCTGGTAAAGGCATAGTGCTAAACCTAATTATGGGAGGTGAAAGAACGGTAATTGCGGCTTGTCTTTAGCCGCCCTGCTGGAGCCAAAGGATCCAATCTTTCTTCGTCGGTCAAGCCCCGGGCGCTCAGCTCGGCGTGGATGGTCAGGTTTTGCTCGATGAAGGTCGGGCCGCTCTTGTCGGCCACGTCGCCAGTCCACACGCCGGCATGGTTGTAGCTAGTGCCATCGATCTACTGCAACGGTCGATCCATAGGATCGGTGCCCTCGAAGGCCTATAGATCTCCTGGGTAGAGGGCGTTCATGAAGGCAAAGTAGTCGGTGGTGGTGAGCATCTAAATTCTCCTACGTTGGTAGTACCTCCGACTAATACAGGTTCTGCAGCAGGCTCGGTGAAGAGCGGAATGCCTGCCGTGTCGAGGGCTTCGGCGATAACCGCCATGGGAATGGTCCGGTTAAGATCACTAACCCACCACGGTGTCCAGCCAGAGTGGATACCGATCACACAGTCGGAGTTCTTGTCCACCATCGGCGACCCGGAACTGCCGTTCGTCGTGCTGCAGTCGTGGAGGAGTTGGAACCTAGAGGCGTCGACTAGCTTTCCGGGGGATACCCGCTTGCGGCCGATAAACCGCGCGTCCCCGTGAGCGTTGGCGGACACGCTCGGCGAAGCGTGGGCGGCTGAGCCCTTGCTCTCGCCGGGGTAGCCGACAACCAGCACGGTGTCCCCAACAATGGGAACGTGGTTCACGTCGATGACGGCAACGCTTGCTGACTCTGGCGTATCTGTGATTCCCAGAATCGCAACGTCGAGCGCCTCGTCCCGGAAGACGACTTCGCCGCTGAAGCCAACCACATCTCGGTTGCTTGGTTCTCTGTGCCAGCCGAACCAGACCTCGACTTCTTTGAGAGAGGATTCGACAGCTTTCAGAACGTGATCGTTGGTCATGATCAAGTTCTCCTCGACTAAAAAGCCGGTGGCTCTGTTCCCGCTGCGGTTCAGGTCGACGATCTTGCATACCCAATCGATGGCTGCCGTGTCTTGCACCTCCATATCTGAGATGACCCTGCGGGGGTTCTGGACTACGTCGTTATCGATGTGCAGCATTGGTCTGTTGCGCGTTGGGTTCCCGTTGACAATAATTGGCATAGTTCTGAACCTAGTTATTTGAGGTGAAGGAACGGTAATCCTAGTTTGTATTTAGTGATCCTCGGACTGCGCTGTTCCAAGCGAGCCAAGTCGGTGCCTCTGCCCGTTCACATTGGCTGATGGCTCGATCGAAGTAGTGATTCGACTCCGGTTGGAGGTCGAGGTTGGCGGTCAACGCTCCTAGATATCCATCGATCGGCCCCCAGCTCGCAACTGGCACCCCGACGGGCACCCACTGGCCGCTAAAAGGTTCGAGGGCATTGAAGATGGCCTCGGTTACGGGCCGATCGTCAAATTTCGTTGCCGACAGCTCTGCTGCCAGTGCCATGCTCGGCAACCACAACTCCTGCAATGGCAGGCGCATCAGGTGGTCTCGAACGGTGTCCCAGAGTTGCTTGGCTTCGAAGGTGTTGTCGTCCGCTAGGAGCGCATCGATTAGCAACAGTTGCACAATCATGGTCTCGTTGGTTGCGGCCACGCTGCGAAGTGGTCCGATCAGCGCGCTTGGGCTGCCAGTGTGGCGCATAGTCTCTCTGAGTTGCATGCCAAAAACCACCTCGGCATCACCCGAGTCGAAGCTCCGGCCAACCGTCAGGGCTTTAGCCGAAAGGGCATCGGCTTCACCGAAACCCCCGCTGAGCCGAAGCAAGGTCGAGGTCACCACCATTGAACGCCATTGGTACCGGGGCATGGAAGCAACGGTCGCGATCTCAGCCAACCGGTCGGCTGTCCGTCTTGCCGCTTCGAGGCGCCCGTCGGCGATGAGATCATAGATACGACAACCCAGTCCGCCGCAGAGCTGGTGTTGAAACTCGGGCGAGGACTCGCCGAGTTGCACGATCTCATCACTAAGTCGAGTTCTGGCAGCGGTATCCGGATCGGTTTTCGCCGCCGAGTGGCAGGCGAAGAGCGAATCGAGGATCGCCCGGGGCTCGCCAACCTCCCGTGCCCGCGTAAGAAGGTCGGCGGGGGCGATCGGCACCTGGGTAGGCCGGCCGGGTAGCAGCGATTCGCCAAGCAGGTTGGCCTCGATCGAGATGCTGATCGGGCTCTGTCCCTCCAGGACTAGTCGATCTCTGGCCTCCATAAGCAGGTCAAGACGTCCTCCCGACGCGAACACGACACGATGGTCGGGGCCAGGGGCTAGTACCGCCCGAGCAAACCTGACTGGATCCTCCGAACGGCGGGCAGTTCCCAGCGCTTTCTCGATGGTGGCCGAGGCCGCCCCGGGCTCCCCACCCCACGACTGCACAGCGCCAAGAGCGGTGAGCAGGTCACAGGTTGAGGCATCGGCGACAGCTTGTCTGCCTACGATGCTTAACGCCCGATGGAGCAGACTGATTGCCTCGTCGACGTCATAGCGCTGCGTTGCCTGCTTGGCAGCTCGTAGGGTTGCCTCGATTGCAACCTCGGCCTCGCCCAAGGGCAACGCTCCCAAGAGGTGGAGCGCCCGTTCGTAGTCGGCAGCTGGCCCCCGCAACACATCAAGTGAGGAGGCGAAACGGCGGTGCAGGCGCGCTTTTAGGTTCGTCCCGACCTCGCCCAGTACAGCGTTACGGAGCAGTTCATGGGTGAACTGGTAGTTGCCGATCGAGCCGCCCGGCTCTGTAAGGAGCGACTCCGCAATGCACTCGTCCAGCAGTGCTGCCGTCTCGTCATCGCTGCGACCGACAACTCGGGCCAGTGTGTCGAGATCGAACTTGGACCCGCCAACCGCAGCGGCCTTAATGATCTCGCGAGCGTCTCGACTTAAGCGGAGCAGGCGTCGATGGACCGCTGCTGTGAGCGTTCTCGGAGCGACGGCCTCGATGTGAGCGAGGGAAAAGGGACGCCGTTTCATCGCCTCGTACTCGACAGCATCCAGGACCTCGTTGACCAGCAATGGGATGCCGGTCGTGTATCGCTGGACGAGTTCGGTGACCGCAGCGACTCGATTGAGATGGCGTTCCGGTAACACGTCGGAAACCAGCTCGCTGATGGCAGCACTCGGTAGCGGTCGCAGGTCCAACCGTTTTGCTTGGCGGGCTTCGAGCCAGACGATTAAGTGGTCACTTTCCTGGCCTGGCTCCAGCGCCGACGGCCGGCAGGTGACAATGACCCGGAGCCGTTCACGGCCCATGCGTTGCTCAAGCCGATCTATAACGCCCAAAGTGGCGGGGTCGACCCACTGTGCGTCCTCGATGATTAGGAGCAGACTGTCTCCCGCTGCTGCTGCGAGCAATTCGACAGCTTGGACGACACGTCGGACGAGTTGGGTCGCAGGATCTGAGTCGGGAGTGAGCTGCAGAGCTTGGCCAGCTTCGGCCGTTTCCTGCATATGATCCTCCGGCTTGCCCGCAGATAACCCATCGACGATGTGGTCGATCGGATCGAGCGCCGCTTGACGCTCCGCTCGGCAGCGTCCGTAAAGAACCGGATGCCCAGACACGATCTGACGTTCTGCCACCTCAGCGACCAGACGGCTCTTGCCCATCCCGGGAGGTGCGACGATCAGCTGTAGCGCTGGCCCGTCCCCGATTCCCGAGGTCAGGCTGTCGAGTTCGCTGTCCCGCCCATACATAGGTTGGTTGGCCATCCCGGCAATGTCTGGGTGCAGAGTGGGATCTTGAACCGGCGCACCGCTCGCACCGTTGGAGTCGCGTATCTCTCGGGGTGGACGCCACGTGAGGCTCTGAGGCCGGGAAAGGATCCGCATCTGGAGATCCTGTACCTCCGGTGAGGGTTCTACCCCAGATGACTCGATAAGACGGCGGCGCAGGCGGTCATAAGTTTCCATCGCATCTCGTGGCCGACCACTTCGAGCTAGGGCAAGAATCAGTGAGGTATGAATCGACTCGTCAAACGGATAGGCCTGGGCCATCCTCTGAGCGTCGACGAGAATCTGATCGTGCCAGCCAAGTGCGAGAGCGGCCTCGAAGAGATGCTTGTGAGCTGAGATAAGCATGATCTCCAGCGTGTGGGCATAGTCGCTGACGGCATCTAGATCTTGGAACCCGGCCAGCGGTTCGGTACCTCGCCACAAACCGCACGCCTCGGCCGAAAGACGATGAAGCAGGGACATATCGCCGCTCTCCCGAACGCGGGAAGCTTGTTCAACAAGTGACTCGAAGCGAAGCGCATCAATCTCGATCGACCCGCTATCGATGGCATATCCGTCCCCGCCTCCGCTGATGATCGGGCGGATGCCGAAAGCATCACCGATGCGCTTATTGGCCTGATATACGGCGTTCTTGAGCGAATCCATACCAGAGCGATCTGGATCGCGTCGCCAGATCTGATCGAGCAGCCGGGAGGCGGATGCCTCGAGGCCCGGACTAGCCACAAGCGACATCAACACCTGGTTGGGTTTGCGGGCTGGCACAGACAGCTCGCTTCCAGCTCCTCGAATCCGCGGTGGACCGAGTACCTCAAGGCACGTTGCCAGTTCGCCTGCGGTCATATTTCCCTCATTTTCACAAGCCTAGACGCTCCCCCTCAGCGAACTCTCACTGAACTCTCACCGACTCATTCAATGCTGACACGAAGAAACCTCACCGAAAGGAGTCAGAAATGAACGAGCAGTCATTGACGCAACTGGTGGGCGAGATCGCGTCGGGCAACGACCATGCATGGCCTGGACTTATTCGACGACTTGCACCCACCGTCTATTCTGTAGTCAGAAAGTACCGCGTTGACGATGAGCTAAGGAACGACGCAGTCGGCGAAGTCTGGCGGATCCTTTTCGAGCGGCTTGACACAGTGGAGGATCCAGAACGCTTGTGTGGATGGATATCGGCTGTCGCATCAAACCAGATGATTTCGATGCTTCGACGTTCTGAGCGCCAGCGTGAAATCGTAGTCATCAATAGAGTCATTGAGGTCGAAGCACCGGTGGACGACCATGACCGCCTCATTGAGGCTGAAGTCAACGAGCTGCTCAGCTGCGCTGTATCGAAGTTATCGCCCAGAGAGCAGACCGTTATCCGATGCCGGGCGCTGACGGACAAGCCGCTTTCGCTCAAATCGATGGAGCAGCGGTACGGGATTCCAGCTGGATCGATTGGCCCGACGCTGGGGCGGGGGCTAAGTAAGCTCCGGCGGGACCCGCAGTTGGTCAGATTCTTCGAGGACAACTGGAAGAAAACCAGTCCGACCGCCGAACGGTCACTACGGGCCCTTTCGTGACTCGGAATTATGTTCTCGGCAATCTCGATCCAGAGGGCCAGAACGTGGGAAATGCGTGGTGTTCCGCGCTCTACCCGGTCTGGCCTCGCTCGATGACGCCTATCACTTCGGTTCCTGAGTCGGGTTTCGATGTGAGGTTCGAGGTTCAGGCCAGCCTGGAACGACCTCGGGCCAGCTACCAAGCTCGGTTGGTTATCAACAATGCTGGCCGAGAGGAGAACGTCCCAAACGTTCGCCCCCCGTGCTTCTCAGGGACGGTTAACGACTTGATCTACTGGTCAGAGCCGAGCAACGAATTCATCTTTCGTGTTGGAGCTGGGGGCTATGCCGCCGGAGACACTCTCGAGATATTCGGACTCCTCGAACTAATTGCGGCCGATCGATCGTGCACAGTGCTTGCCCGCTGTGCTCCATTGCTTGTTGTCCGGTGTGAACTTGAGAACGTTTGACGCCAACTTCGGTCGATCGCTGGCAATCACCTGCGCTACGGTCTGCGTGGCCCCGAGGCCGGGTCGAGGTCGGGTTGGCGGCTGAACCGACCCTCTCCCCCAACCTGTTCTCCTGCTAGCAAAGGTGCAATCATGAGCTCCACACCCCAGACCATCGACGAATTGGTTCAGCGATCGGTGGCCTCCCGTGGCGCAGAGTTGGCGCTGGCCGACGCTCCCAACCGTGCGAGCTTCTTTGCCGGCGAACCGATTCGACTGACCTGGGGTGAACTGGACGCAGCGATCGATTCGGTGGCCGGGTCTTTTGGCCAGCTCGGTGTTGGCGTTGGCGACGCGGTGGCTATTCAACTCCCGAACATCGTCGAGCTTGTCGTTTCGATTCTGGCCTGTTCGAGAGCCGGCGCCGTGGCGGTGCCGTTCCCGATCCAGCATCGCAGCCACGAACTGCGCCACGGATTTTCGACCGCCAATGTGAAGGCAGCGCTCACCGCCGCCCGCCCCGACCGACCAGATCAGCTGGAGGTCATGAGCGAGGTCGCGCAAGAGTTCGGCGGCACACCGATAGCGGTTTTTGGCGATGTAACCATCGACGGCGCCCTGCAGTTGTCGTTGGCGACGTCGTCGGCTAACCAAGGCGGGGCATCAGCAGCCCACCGCTCGGCGGCCGACGATGTGGCAACTGTCTGCTGGACTTCCGGTACGACGGGCACACCCAAGGGAGTTCCTCGCACCCATTCCATGTGGATGGCCAGCAGCCAGTTCCAGGTCGACGAGCTGGAGATCACCGCCGAAGATCGAATCCTCTGCCCATTCCCGGTCGTGAACATGGCAGGCATCGGCGGCATGTTGCTGCCCTGGATTACCGTCGGAGCGGCGCTGTATCTCCACCAGCCGTTGGACCTTCCGGTGTTCCTTGGTCAGCTCTCCAGCGAGCAGATCACCTACACCGTTGCCCCACCGCCGCTGCTCAACATGCTGCTGGCCAACGACGCGCTGCTGGCCGACGTCGATCTCTCCAACATCAGGGCCATTTCGTCTGGGTCCGCGCCGCTTGATCCGTGGATGGTTGAAGGTTGGCAGAACCGGGGAGTGCAGATCGTCAACGTCTTCGGGTCAAACGAGGGCGCTGCGATGTTGTCGACCGAGAAGGCCGTACCAGACCCCACCGAACGAGCACGGTACTTCCCCCGACCGGATCGTCCCGGCGTCGAGGTCCGTCTTGTCGATATAGAGACCGGCGAGGAGATACTGGAACGGGGCGTGCTCGGCGAACTGCGATTCCGCGGCACGACCGTTTTCGACGGTTACCTCGATTCGACCGGTGAGGAGTTTGACGACCAGGGCTTCTACCGCACCGGAGACCTCTTCGAGCTCGCAGGCGAGTCCGACCCGCCGAACCTATTTCGTTTCGTCGACCGGGCAAAGGACATCATCATCCGCGGCGGCATGAACATCTCGGCGGCCGAGGTCGAGGGGCTGCTCGGATCCCACCCGTCTGTGGTCGAATGCGCGGCGGTTGGTTTCCCCGACGCCGAGCTCGGTGAGCGCCTCGGGGTGTTCGTCGTCGCCGCACCCGACACCGCGCCGACCCTCGACGAACTGGCCGATCACCTTCGAGCCGCTGGCGTGGCCAGCTACAAGTTGCCCGAACGGATCGAGCTGATCGAGGCGCTGCCCCGCAATCCCGTCGGCAAGGTGACCAAGCCCGATCTTCGGCAAGCGTGGTCGTCCTAGAGCGACGGCGTCGCCACATCGGTCGGCGTCGCGGCCGGGCCGCGTCGCTGGCTGGCCGTGGGCGCGGCAACTAGGGTCGGCCCCAGGTGGCGAACAAGGCGGGGCTTGGCGTGCGACGGAATCGGCTGTTGATCATCGTGGTTCTGGCGGCACTCCTGGCGGCCGTCGCCGGTCCGGCGGCATCCGCCGACCAACGCGACCGGTTCGACGACTACACCTGGACCGAGGTGAACGACGAGGCACCGTGGGGCTCGCGGGCCGGGCTCGAAGCCGTACCCCTCCGTGGCGACTTCTACATCCTCGGCGGTCGGACCCCGAACCCGTGGGTGGCCCCACCCGACGGCCCGATCCCCGGCGACTCGACGATCTGGGGAGACGTCTGGCGGAGCCGTGATCGTGGCCAGACCTGGAAGCGGATCCTCGAGACCGATGACGAGAACCACTGGCCGGCCCGGGCGTACCACGAGGTCGTGACCAAGGGCGGGCGGATGTTCGTCCTCGGCGGCCAGAACTTCGGCCTGGAACCCAACCCGGCCTGCCAGTTCGACCCCGACTGTTTCCCGGCATTCCTGTCGACGTCGGAATTCTTCAACGACGTCTGGACCAGTCGGAACGGTCGCCACTGGCGCCAGCTCACCGCCGAGGCTCCCTGGGCCGGGCGGGCCGGTCTGAGCGCCATCGTCTTCCGGGGCCAGATCTACGTCATGGGCGGATCGTTCAACGACGATCCCGACGTCATCGGCGGGCCGCCGACCCGCGTCCTCTTCAACGACGTCTGGACGTCCAGGAACGGGCGAGACTGGACCCTGGCCACCGACGACGCCCCGTGGGCGCCCCGAGCCGGAGCCGATCTCCTGGTCAAGGGCGGCTACCTCTACCTGTTGGGCGGCGAGTTCGGCTTCGCCGGTTTCCCCCCGCCGTACTTCAACGACGTGTGGCGGACCAGGGACGGGCGCAACTGGGAGCTGGTGACCGAGTCCGCCGGATGGTCGCCCCGCCCCGGCCACACCTGCGACGTGTTGCGGCGGACGATGGTGTGCTTCGGCGGGTTCGGCCAGAGCACCGATCCAAGCGACCCGTTCCGGCCGTCGAACCCGATGGACATCTGGACCAGTAGGGACGGCAAGTCCTGGGACCAGGTCGCCGGCGCCCCGTGGAACGCGGTTTCGCCGGCCGAGGTCAAGTACGACTACGACACGATCGTCGCCCCGTCGGGTCGCGACGGGCGAGGCCGAGCCATCTACACCTTCGGCGGCGACCGCGAGACGTTCGATTTCTTCGATCCGCTCCAGTGGTTGAACGTCGACGACGAGGTCTGGCGCTTCTCACTCCCCAGGCGGACGGTGAAGCCGCACCGCTAGGCCGGCGGTCCGAGCTACTTGTCGGAGCCGAGGGCGAAGCCGGCCATGAACGGCTTCTGCAGCGCGATGAAGACCAACGTCGGCGGGATCGAGACGATCAGCGCGGCCAACATCAACGGCCCGAACGTGAGCCCGGTGTCGATGCCCTGGAGGCCCTGCAACCCGACCTGGACCACCTGCTTGTCCTGATCGGAGATGATCAGCACCGGCCACAGGTACATGTTCCAGACGAACACGAACTGGATGACGGCCAGGGCACCGATGACGTTCCACGACAACGGGATCAGGACCCGGAACAGGAACTGGATCGGTGACGCCCCATCGATCTGGGCCGCCTCGGCCAGGTCACGGGGGAGGTTGGCGAAGTGTTGTCGGAACAGGAACGCACCGGTGGCCGAGGCGGCGAAGGGGACGACCAGGCCGGCCATCGAGTCCTTCCAACCGAGATCGGAAACGAACCGGAACAGGGCCAGGATCATGACCTCGGTCGGCATCATCAGGGTGATGAGCACGAAGAAGAAGACCAGCCACTTGCCTCGGAACTTGAAGTAGACGAAGGCCAGGCCGGCCAGCAGCGACAGGACCGTCTTGGCTGCGGTGATCAGCACCGCCTGCACCGTCGAGTTCCACATGAAGCGGCCGATGTTCCGCTCGTTCCAGACCTGGTCGAGGTGGGTCCGGAACCCGGAGCCGGGGGTGAGCTGGAACCGGAAGACCTCGGCGTTGGTCTGGGTCGAGATCAGGGCGGCGTAGGCCAGGGGGAACACGATCACGATCGCCGCGAGCCACAGCATGAGGTGCAGGGGCCAGTCCCGGCCCTTGACCAAGCCCCGGCGGCCGACGTTGAGG
>JBOEHD010000293.1:0-26781 GCA_050633745.1 Acidimicrobiales bacterium | reverse complement strand
GGCCAGAAGTGGCGCCCCTCGATGTGCTGGCGATCACCGAAGAGCTCGGCCGACACGATGGTTCGACGGCGTGGTGCGTGCAGGTCTCCAATGCCGTACAACCCCTGCTGGGTAGTATCGATCCGGTCGAGGGCCAATACATGGTCGATCGGTCCGGAGATCTGCGGATGGCCGGATCGGCTCGCCCGCTGGGGGAGGCTCATCGGGTCGACGGTGGCTACCTCTTTAGCGGTCGGTGGGATTTCGCCAGCAACGTCAACCAGGCCAACTGGTTCATGGGAGCGGCGTGGTTGGTCGACCCGAAACGATCGCCGGATAAGCCGCCCCGTTCGGTGAGCGCATACATCCCGGTGTCCGAGGGGCAGATCGTGTCCACGTGGGATGTCATGGGCATGCGGGGAACCGGCAGCGATGACTTTGTCCTCGATAACGTCTTTGTTCCCGAAGGGCGTGTGGCTGCTGGTCGATTCCAGCGGTTGCGGACCGAGCGGATGTATCACCCTCGGCTGGCCATGACCGTGACGTGGGCCCCGACAACCGGGGTGTCGCTTGGGATGGCCAGAGGAGCCATCGAGACGCTGCATGGGGCTGGCGATCGCAAAAGCTCAGGCTCGCCGCAAGCTCTTCGGGAACGCCGCGAAGTGCAAGCTGCGGCTGGTGAGGCCGACGTCATCGTGCAGGCGGCCAGAGCCCTGGTGATCGACGCCCTGGGCACCGTGTGGGACCAAGGCGGTCACCGAGACGGCCCGACCGACATCGTGGTGGCCCGTTCGTTGATGGCCATCTCACATGCGATCCGAGAGTGCGGCCGAGCTATCGACATCGTCTTCCATGCGGCAGGAACCAACGCCGTCTCCACCGGGCTGCGCCTCGAGCGATTCCTGCGCGATTCGCACACCGCACTGCAGCACGTTTCGGGATCCAAGAATCAGATCGAAGTTGGTGGTCGTGTGCTCCTCGGCCTGCCTGCTGAGCACCCCTACTTCTAGGCGGTTACCATCGGCATCGTGGAGTGTCCGGTGCAACAGTCGTGTGGAGGCTGTCCACTCCTTCATCGACCACGAGCTGAGGAACACCGACACAAACAACGGCGGGTGCATCAAGCATTGGCCGAACATGGAATCGACATGGCTTTGCCGACGATGGTTGCCAGCGACAATCGGCACCATTACCGGAATCGCTTTCGACTGCGGATCGAGGACGGTCATCCACAGCTGTTCAATCCAGCCAAGGCCGGGGGCTGTCTCGCGCTTCGGCCGAAGGTCTGGCAAGGCGTGGCCCATCTCCAGACGAAGGCGGCTTCAGCCCGCCACCTTTTTCGCCACATCGACCACCTGGAGGTTCGTGTTGGTGATGACGACAACCTGATGGGCTTGTCATGGGCGACCAGATCGAGTGCCCCAGATATGAGCAGTGAGCTCGGCCACCACCTTGGTCCACAGTGGCGGGTTGGCATGCGGGCAACACCAAACCAGCCGACGCTGCCGTACTATCCGGCCGACAACATCGTGATGGATGTGCCGCTCGACGGGTTTGTGCAGATCAACTCTGATGTCAACCAACTGCTCGTCGACGCCGTGCGACGCTTGGCGGCCGAGGCCACAGACAACCCACACGGACCAACCTCGAAGAGAACCGCGCTCGACCTGTACGCGGGCGCTGGCAACTTTGCCCTCCCGCTCGCGAACGACGGATGGTCGGTCACAGCAATCGAACGATCAGCGGCAGCGATGGCGACGCTGGCAGCCCAACGCAAGGTCGACCGAGTTCAAACGTTGGCCGGCGATGTCGGTCAGCTGCTTGACGACTGCGACGAAACGGACGTGGTTGTTTGCAACCCCCCGCGTGCCGGCTTGCAGGGTGGTTATCGCCGCCTGGCCGAACTGGTCGGGCGTCGGCTCATCTACGTCGGGTGCAACCCAGCCCGGTTAGCGCTCGATGTGGCCAAGCTCAGCGATCACGGACTGCAGCCGGTTCGAGTCGTCACCTTCGATATGTTTCCTGGAACCGATCACGTCGAGTCCCTGGTCGTGATGGACCGGTAAGGCTCCGCGTGCTCCGCCGGAGTCCAATGGAGTGGTCACGACGGCAAGGACTACGCTCGCGACATGATCGAGACAGTCGAGCTCTCCATCGCCGGTGGTCGGCTTCGTGCCGATGTCAGTGGTCCCCCGGAAGGGGAGCCGGTTCTGCTGCTACACGGCTTCCCCCAGACCCGCTACACCTGGCGCCATCAGCTCCCGTCGTTGGCCGAGGCCGGGTACCGGGCGGTTGCTCCCGATCAGCGTGGCTACTCGCCGGGCCTCCGTCCATCTCCGGTCGAGGACTACCACGTTGACCGGCTCGTCGCTGATGTGCTTGAGATGGCCGATCGCCTCGGCGGTAGCGTCCACTTAGTCGGCCACGATTGGGGCGGTCAGGTCGCTTGGCTGACGGCTAGCCGCCATCCCGATCGGCTCCGGAGCCTCACGGTGTTAAGCCGCCCTCACCCGGCAGCGTTCGCGGCCTCGTTTTCGGTCGACCCGGCCCAGGCCGAGCGCTCAAAGCATCACCGCGGCTTCGACAATCCAGCGACGGCCGATCTGTTCCTCGACCAAGACGCACGACGCCTCCGTCGACTGCTCGCCGGCAGCGGTGTGCCCGACGAGGACGTCGACGGCTATCTCGAGGTGTTGGGCCAGCGGGAGGCGCTTGACGCCGCCCTCAACTGGTATCGGGCTGCGTCCGGTGCCGGCCTCGCGGCGGCCGAAACAGCGGCGGTGACCGTTCCGACCTGCTACATCTGGGGAACCGAGGATGCGTCGGTCGGGCGAGCGGCGGCAGAGGCGACGGCCGAACACGTGACCGGGCCGTACCAACTAGTTGAGGTGGCCGGGGGCGGCCACTTCCTGACCGATGACGGCTCCAATCCCGTCGTCACGGCGTCCTTGCTGGACCATCTCGCCAAGCAGTAGCCCGGGCCCGGTCGATTCGTGAGAAAGTCGGTCAGGCGCTGATCGGTGGCGGCCCGATCGGATCGTTGGCGGCTTCGAAGGCTGACCCGATGCGCAGCACTAACTCCTCGGCGTTGCCTCGGCCGAGGATCTGCAGACTCGTGGGCAGGCCCTGAGGGGAGAGTCCAGCGGGGAGACTCAGACCGCACAGACCTAGGTAATTGCCAGCACGAGTGAAGTGAGCCGGGGTGAGGTCTTCGTCGACCTCAGCGTGGGTTGGTGCAGTCATCGGCGTAGTGGGCGTCAGCACAGCGTCGAAGGGAGTCATGGCGGCGAGAAACTCTTTGATGTCCGCCGCTCGTTGTTGGTGAGCGGCCACGTAGTCGTGGGCTGATTGATTCTTGCCCGGCAGTCCGCGGGCCCGGCAGGCTTCATCGAGCGGCGCTGACGGATCGTCGTAGAGCAGCTTGTGATGGAAGTAGGCCTCGGCCGTGACGATGACAAACGTCATTTCCTTCATCTCATCGAATGGCAGGGGAGGGTTGAATACTGAAATTTCAGCGCCAAGGCCGGCCAGCGTTTCAAGTGCTCGGTCATAGTCGGCCAGCACCTCGGGCTCGGTCATGGCCCGCTCGGCGTCGGGCATGGCCCCGAGCTGCAGTCCTCGCACTCCTCGCTGCAGTTCTCGGTACAAGCCTGAGGTGTTGCGCCAGTCGGTGTCGATGTCGACCGAGTTTCGGCCGGTCAACACGTCGTACATCAAGGCCGCATCGGCGACCGATCGAGCCATCGGGCCGGGCGTGTCGAGCGTGTGTGACAGCGGGACGATGCCATCTGTCGGCAGTTGACCCTCGGTCGTCTTCAGGCCAACGATGCCGCAGAGGCCGGCGGGCAGACGCACCGAACCACCGGTGTCGGTGCCGATGGCGCAGGCAGCCATGCCCGATGCAACCGCCACTCCAGAGCCTGATGACGAGCCGCCTGGCACTCGGGGGTCGGTGGCGTCCCACGGGTTTCGAGGTGTACCCATGTGCTGGTTCGTTCCCCAGCCGCCGAGCGCGAACTCGACCGTCTTGGTCTTGCCGAGCAAGATGCCACCGGCAGCCAACAGTCGCTTGGCGATCTCGGCGGTCGCGGGAGAGATTCGTTCGCTCCAAGCCTTACTGCCTGCAGTGGTGACCCGACCTTCGAGGTCGACGATGTCCTTTAGGGCAAAGGGCACACCGTGGAAAGGTCCAGCCCGGTGCCCCGTGCGGATCGCTGTGGTTGCGGCTTGGGCCGCCGCTCTCGCTTCGTCGGCGTAGACGACTTGCCAGGCCTCAAGGGTGGGGTCGAGTTGGTCGATTGCTCCTAGTACCCGTTCGACTTCCGCTTCTGGAGTGCTGCTGCCGTCGAGGTAGGCGGTGGCCAGTCCGTCGGCTCCGAGGGGCAAGCTCACTTGGCGGCGAGTGGCGTTGACTGCCAGCTAAGAAACTGCCACCGGCCATCTCGTTCGAGCCAGGTCACGGTGTAGCGAGCGTTGAGTTGTAGCTCTCGACCGCCGGCGACGACGTCGATGGTGGCGGCGCCGGTGACCAGTGCGACATTGCCGAAGACCTGGACTTCGGTGTCGCGGCGCTCCGCGTGCCTGTAGTCGAAAACCTTGTTCTGGATGGCCGTCATGTACGACTCTTTGGTGTCGACCAACCCGGTGCTGTGGGTGTACCGAAGCTCGTCAGCAAAAAGTTCGGTCATGGCGGCCGAGTCCTCCCCGATCTGGGCGGTCCAGCGGCGCTCTTCGAGCTGGAGAATGTCGTCGTTTGTAGCCATCGTCTTTCGGGCCCCCGTAAGTGTCTCGTATCTGGAGGACAGCTTTGCCCACCGCCTGGCGATTGTCGAGAAACCGATAGGCAGCGGCTCCCTGATCTGGTGAGACTCTCCGCCCGTCCCGTCGATCCCGCTGATCACGTCGATCTGAGGGTTCCTAGGTCCGGCATTCGGCTGGCTGGTGTTCGTCGGCCTAAGATCGGGCGTTTCCAGGAGGTGTGTGATGCGTGTCGAACAGGATGGCGGGGTCGTAACGATCGTCAATGAGGATCCGCCGATCAATCGGATGTCGCTTGAGTACATCGATGAGATCGAGGAGCTGCTTACCAGAGTGGCAGACGACGATTCGGTTCGTGCCCTCGTGTTCACCGCCGATGGCGAGGAGAACTTCTCGGTCGGCATGGACCTCAAACAGCTGGCAACCCAGGCCGAGGCACGCGGTGGTTTCGAGGCCGTGCTCGATCAGCGCCGTCGGGTGTTGCGGCAGATCGAGACGCTCGGCAAACCGTCGATCGTCACCCTGTTCGGGTACTGTCTCGGTGGCGGATTGGAGCTTCCGCTGGCTTGCACCTTCCGCCTCGCCGCAACCGAAGACTCGAAGATCGGGCTCCCCGAGGTTGATCTTGGAGCCGTTCCCGCTTGGGGCGGAAGCGTGCGTCTAACCCGGACCGTTGGACCAACCCGGGCGCTCGACATGATGCTCCGGAAACGCATGATCGGCGGTCCCGAGGCGCTCGAAATTGGCTTGGTATCCGAGATCCATCCCGTCGGTGAGCTCAAGGCACGAGCAAACGAACTGGCCCACGAACTGGCGGCCGGTCCCCGGGTGGCGATGGCCGGGATCATGAGCGCCGTCCAGTCGGCCCTCGATGATGATCTCGACACCGCACTCGATGCTGAGCGGGAAGCCGTACGAGCCTGCCAGGGCACCCCGGACCAGGCCGAGGGGCGAAGGGCGTTCATGGAAAAACGCGACCCAGTATTCGAGTGACCGGAACATCTTCGCGACCGGAAGATCTTCGTGGCCGGGACATCCGAGCGACTGGAAGATCGCTGTGACCGGTGTCGATGGCCGGAGCGATGTGGCGTCAGGCTCGTTTGTCGGGCGGTCGCTTCCCGCGGTTGAGCGGGCGCTTCTCGACGGGACGGCCCGTTTCGCCGCGGACACGGTGCCCGCAGCCGGGGCGCTGGAGTTGGCCCTGGTTCGTACTAACGAGGCCCACGCCGAGATCCACCGCGTCGACGGCACCGATGCCCTGACTCGGCCGGGGGTTGCGGCAGTGTTGAGCGGGGCCGAGCTGGCCGACCACTGTCGCCCGCTCGGCAACATTCTCACCGCCGACGCGCCGTTCTATCCGCTGGCCGTCGACCGGGTTCGTTACTGGGGTGAACCGGTCGCCGCGGTCGTCGCCGATACCCGAGCCAGAGCGGAAGACGGCGCTGATGCGGTTGCGGTAGATGTCACCTCGCTCTCGGTCGTGGTCGACCCGGTAGAAGCTGCGGTTCCTGGTGCCCCGACGCTTCACCGCTACCTCGACACCAACGTGGTCCATGACCGGTCGTTCACCTACGGCGAACCGGATGAAGTGTTCGCCAACGCGGCCCACGTCGTTCGCTACGAGGCGCTGTTTCCTCGTAGCTCGGCCTTTCCGCTGGAACCATTCGTAGCCTGCGCCGAGTACGACCCCGACCTTGATCGGACCACGCTGTGGGCTAACTACGGAGGTCCTTTGGCTCTCCATGCCGTGGTGGCCGGGGCGCTGGGGGTTGGGCTCGACCGGCTCCGCCTTGTGGTGCCAGATCGGATCGGCGGGAACTTCGGTTTAAAGCAGGCGCTGTACCCGTCGCTGGTGTTGGTGGCGGTGCTGGCTCGGGTGCTTGGCCGACCGGTCCGGTGGGTGGAGGATCGCAACGAGCATCTGGTTTCGTCATCGGCCGGGAGCCAGCGGGTGACCTCGATGGACGGGGCGTTCGACGCCGACGGGCGGCTGCTAGCGGTTCGGATCGATCAACTCGAAAACACCGGAGCGTACGTCCGGACGCCGGAGCCTGCCGGTCTGTATCGCATGCACGGCACGCTCACCGGCCCATACGACGTGCAGCATCTGGCGGTCCGCAATCGGGTGGTATTGACCAACCAGATCCCGAGCGGCCTCAATCGGGGCTTCGGCGCCCCGGCGTTCTTCCACGCGCTGGAATCCATGATGGACGTCGCCGCGGCAGAGCTTGACCTGGATCGGGCCGAGCTCCGACGGCGCAACTTGGTGAAAACCTTTCCCTATCTGTGCCCTTCGGGCTCCACCCTCGACAGCGGTGACTACCAGGCCGTGCTTGACCGGGCGCTCGATCTGGCCGGTTACCCGGACGCCATGACGCTGGCCGCTGAGTCCCGGGCAGCAGGCAGACCGATGGGGGTCGGGCTCGGCTGTTCGGTAGAGAGCGCAGGAAACAACCTCGGCTACATGAACCTGGCTGGTGACCCGGAGTTAGCCGCCACCCGCTCTCCGAAGTCAGGCGCTGGGGCCATCGCCACCGTCACCATCGACCCGTTTGGTGCGGTGTCGGTCCAGCTCGACAGCCCGGATTGTGGCCAGGGGTACCGCACGGTTGCGGCCCAGGTGGTGGCCGATGAGCTTGGCCTTGAGCCGGGCCAAGTCCGAGTCCGAACCGCCCTAGACACCGCCACCGACGGTTGGACGCTGACATCTGGCAACTACGCAAACCGGTTCTCGACCGCTGTTGCTTCCGCCGCGGTCCGGGCCGCTCGCCAAGCTGGCGGCAAGCTTCGTGCACTGGCCGGAGCCGAGCTTGGGGTCGACGCTGACCGGTTGGAGCTTGCAGGCGGCCGGGTTGTGGACCCGGCGTCCGGCCGGTCCCTGCCGCTCGGTCGCCTTGCTGGTCAACTCCACTGGGACCTTGCCGGTCAAGCCCAGGGACTCGGCGGCCCGATCCGAGAAACCGGCGTGTACGCCCCGCCGGATCTGGCAACCCCGGATGAGTTGGGACGGATCTCCACCTCGTTCACCTACAGCTTTCAGTGTGACCTGGCCATCGTCGAGGCCGACCGAGCGACAGGGGAGCTTCACGTCGCGCGGTACATCACCGTTCACGATGCCGGAACGATCCTCAATCCTGGGTTGTTCGAAGGCCAGGTTCGCGGCGGGTTCGCCCACGGTTTTGGAGCCGCCGTTCGAGAAGAAGTGGCGTACGGGCCCGACGGGGTGCCGAGCGCTCTGGACCTGCGAGCCTACGGCCCAATGCTGGCCGGTGATCTACCGCCGCTGGTCATCGACCACCTCGTCACACCATCACCGAACACCGAGCTTGGGGCCAAGGGCCTTGGTGACGGGTGTGCCGTCCTCGCCCCAACCGTGCTGGCCTCCGCACTGGCCGACGCCCTCCAGCTGCCGACCGCTCCAACGCCGCCGTTCACCGCTGCTCGAGTTTGGCGGCTGGCAAACGGATCGGGTGAATCACAATGAAGCCAGCCCCGTTTCGGTATCTGCGTCCGTCGTCGATCGATGGGGTCACCGACCTTCTGGCCGAGCACCGTTCGGAGGCGGCTGTCCTGGCCGGTGGGCAGTCTCTTGTGCCGCTGCTCAACCAGCGCCAGCGGCGACCGTCGGTCGTGATCGACTTGGCAGGCGTTGCCGAGCTTGGCCGGACAGCAATCGGGGTCGAGGAGGTCGAGCTTGGGGCTCTTGTTGGTCAGCGGGTGCCCCCGGAGGTGACGGCGGCGCTGCCGTTGTTGGGCCTGGCGCTGCCACATGTGGGGCACGTCCAGACGAGGAACCGGGGGACAATCGCCGGGTCGGTGGCCCATGGCGACCCGCTGGCCGAGATTCCGCTGGCGATGCTGGTCGGCGGGGGAGATGTGGAACTTGCCTCGACCAGGGGCAGACGTCGGCTGTCAATCGACGAGTTCCTCGACCGGGCTTTCGAGCCAGCCAGGGCCGACGATGAACTGCTGCTCGCCACCCACTGGTACCGCCCGCCTCGTGGTGCCGGTCATGCTTTTCTGGAGCTTGCGTCGTCGACCACAGCGGCCGCGGTTGCGGCGATGGTGGTAGTCGAAGACGGCATGGTGACTTCAGCCAGAGTGGGCGTCGCTGGCCCGGTCGACCGACCAGCGCTCCTCGAGATTGGTCCAGAGGCGGCTGCGACGTCTGAGGTGACGAGCGCGGCGACGCTGGGGCGAAGCCTGGCATCGCAGCTGCTCGCCGAGGTGCGCTTTGTCGATGATGGCGGATCCGATCCGGACCATCGTCGAGCGGTAGCAATCGAGTTGGTCGGCCGAGCGCTAACCGATGCTGTCATCCGCGCCCAGCGTGCTAGTGATGCTGGGCGCGCTACGAGTGCCCAGAGCGCTAGGGATGCTGAGGGCCTTGCCCATGGCGAAGCCGGAGCTGATGGCGCCCCCGGTCGCAGCACCTCCGTCGCCGCCGAGGGAGAGGTACCGGTGGTGCTTGCGGTAGACGGTCGAGAGTTGAGCGCAGCTGTCGAGGCCAGGACCAGCCTGGCCGACGCGGTTCGAGCGGTTGGTGTAACCGGGGTCAAGCTTGGATGCGAGCAGGGTGTCTGCGGTTCTTGCACCGTGCTTCTGGACGGGGAAAGCCAACGCTCATGCCTGGTTCTGGCGGTCCAAGCCGAAGGGGTCGAGATCACAACCGCCGCCGGCTTGGCGGGCCCGATCGAGGAGCTACGTTCCGCCTTCGTCGACCACTTCGCTGTGCAATGCGGTTTCTGCGCCTCAGGCGTGCTGGTCACCGCGGCCGCAGAACTTGCCGAACGGGAGCGAAACGGTACCCTCAACCAACTCGATCAGAACACAGTGGCGGGTCTGCTCTCGGGCAACGTGTGCCGCTGCACCGGATACGGGTCGATGGTGGCGGCGATCACCCAGGCCGCCGAGCGCCTGGGTCAACGGGTCGAAACAGAAACTAGATCTAGAACCTAGTGGTTGGCGTCCGTACTGGTCTCGGATCTCGCCGCATCCGACGACCTTTAGGAATACTTAAGGGTGGTCATCACGATGGGGGGATGAACAAACTTACTGAACAGACGACACCCGAAACTGAACTGGTGCAGCCCTATGTGCTGGCACGCGATGAAGGCCGCAAAGGTCACTTTCTCAATAACCTTGTCACGGAGAAGGTCACCGCAGCGCACGGTGGGTCAGTGGTCGCAGTCGAAGCCAACGCCCCGCAGGGATTCGGTCCGCCGCTTCACAGCCACGACAACGAAGACGAGATCATCGTGGTCCTCGACGGCGAGGTTCGCTTCGAGTGTGGCGGCGATGTCAAGACGGTCGGTGCCGGTGGGCTTGCGTACTTCCCGCATGGTCACCCCCACACGTTCCAGGTCCTGTCGGAGTCCAGCAGGATGCTGAACATTACGGCCTCGGCCGCGGTCACCCCTATCTTTGACGACTTCGTCGACGCCCTCTCCACACCGACCGACTCAGTCGATCTTCCACCCCAGACCGAGATTGACGGCGGTCGCGTCGCCGAGGTCGGGGCCCGTCACGGGATCCAGGTCCTAGGGCCGCCACCGGCTCCACTCGGGTAGGGTCGCCGTTCTGCGCCTCCCACGGCAGGGGGTAGTTGGGCCCCTGCCTTGCGACATGTAGCTCTAGGCGACCAAGCTACATCGACCGAGCAAAGGGGAGGGCAGCGAGTGAAAGCCGAACAGCTGAACCAGATCGTCGAGGCCCGGGCTCGCACACTTGACGAAGCTCGACCCGAAGCAGTCGCAGCGGTTCATGCCGCTGGCCGCCTCACGGCCCGGGAACGCATCGCCGCCCTGGTCGATGAAGGGAGCTTCATCGAGTACGGCCAACTGGCCGGCGAATCACCAGCGCTCGACGATGAGGCCTCCGCCGACGGACTGGTGGCCGGATCCGGTCGGCTCGACGGCGCCCCGTTTCTGGTTGCCTCCTACGACGTCACCGTGCACGACGGCACCCAGACCGACCGCAACATGCGCAAGCTGGTGCGGCTGTTGTACCTGGCCAACCGTCACCGCTGGCCCTTCGTCTGCTTCGTCGACGGTGACGGGGCCCGCCCCGATCCGCCGCCTGTCCCACCCCCTGTCGTGGTGTACAGCCGCGGCACCTGGGATGTCTATGAGGGCCTGGCCGAACTATCGGGCTGGGCTCCGTCGGTGGCAATCATCAGCGGTCGAACCCTCGATGGCAACGCTGGAATCGCAATGTTATGCGACCTTGTCGTCGCCACTACCGGTTCCGAGGTTGGGGCACGAGGGCCCGATGGCCAACCGGTTACCCGCCCGGTCGAGGAGTTGGCTGCCGACGGAAGTGTCGACATCGTGGTCGACGATGAGGCTGAGGCCATCGCCGTCGTCGCCGACTACCTGAACTACTGGGCAGGAGGCTTCGGCGAGGGTTTCCCGTCGGCGACCCACGGCAACATCACCTCGATCATTCCCGACGACCGGCGAGGGCCCTATGACATTCGAGACGTGATGGCCGCCCTGGCCGATGCCGACAGCACTCTCGAATTGGGTGCTGGTTGGGGCCCTTCGATGATCACCATGCTTGCGACGTTGGGCGGGCGCCCGATCGGCCTGTTCGGCAACCAACCCAGCTCACCGGTGGCGGGCGCCATCGATTCGGCCGCGGCCGATAAGGCAGCCCGCTTTGTCGAGTTGTGCGATGCCTACGAGTTGCCTCTGGTATCGTTGGTCGACAACCCGGGTTACATGGTCGGCCCCGATGCCGAGCGAGCCGGGATCGCCCGCCATCACGCTCGGCCTTTGGCAGCGCTGCATCATCGCACTGTGCCGTTGTGCTCGGTCCAGCTGCGCAAGGCGTACGGCCTCGGCCCGTGGGCGATGTCGGGGTGGGGGTCGTCGCGGGTGATGCCGGAGTTGCGTCTGGCCTGGCCGTCGGTCGAGTCGGGAGGCATGTCGTTGGAGGGCGCGGCCTATCTGGTGAAGCGGCGGGAGATCAAGGCGGCCGAGAGCCCGGAGGATGCCCGGGCTATTCGCGATGCCTACGCCGAGCAGATGCGGGACCCGGCCTCGGGCGTTTCGGCCGGCCGGACGTTCTCTTTCGACGACATCGTGCTGCCAGCTGAGACGAGGGATCGCATCATTGCCATGCTCGAGACCATTCCGCGGGTGTTCCCGGCAGTCAAAAAGCACCCGATCGACCCGAGGTAGACGTGGAACGTTCCCCTATCGAAGACCTGGAAGCGGCCCGAGCCTCTCAACTCGACGAAGCCCGCCCCGAGGCAGTTGCCGCCGTGCACCGCGCTGGCCGACTGACGGCCAGGGAGCGTATGGCCATGCTCCTCGACCCAGACACCGAGGTTCCCTACGGAACGATCGCCGCCTTGGCGCCCGACGGAGCCTGGGTCGCCGAAGCCGGTGGCGTCGACGCTGTCGGCTCGGTTGACGGGCTCACCGTCATCGCCTCGTCGACCGATTTCACTGACAAGGGCGGCGGCTACGGGGCCGGCCGGCTTGAGCGACTGTTCGCCTTGGCCCACCAGCACCGGTGGCCGGTGGTGATCTTCGTCGATGGTGGCGGCAGTCGGGCCCGCCATCCTCGCTCCGATCAGGACCACCTCGAGCTGAACGGACTCTTTGGCCGCTTCATGCTCTTCGACGGCATCGCCGAACTCTCGGGTTGGGTACCGACCGTCGCCATAGTCTCCGGGCCGTCCTTTGCAGGCCACGCCAGCTTGGCCGGGTTCTCCGACTTCGTCATCGCTACCCCCGGCTCGTCGATCGGTATGGGTGGTCCCCCCATGGTCGAGGCCGCGCTTGGCCTGTCGCTCTCGGCGAGTGAGCTGGCGGGCGTCGAAATGCATGAACGAACCGGAGGTATCGATCTGCTGGTTCAGAACGAACCTGAGGCGATCGAGGCGGCCCGCCGGTACCTCGCCTTCACCACAAACCAGTCTTCGGGGCCGGCGTCGGCCACGGCCGCTACGATCGACACCCTCGTTCCGGCCGAGGGCGACTATGACATGCATACAGTCATCGAAGCCCTGCTCGACGAGGGCGGACTGTTCCAGCTCCGACCCAACTTCGCCCGCTCGGTCATCACCGGGTTCGGCCGGGTGAACGGACGGACCGTCGGTGTCGTCGCCAGCCAACCGCTGGTAGATGACGGCGCCATTGACGAGCAGGCTGCCACCAAGATCGGGCGCTTCATCGAGCTGTGCGACGTTTACGAAAATCCGATCCTCTCCCTGATCGACACCCCCGGCTGCGCAGTCGGCGGGGCGGTTGGCGGCAATGTCGGCGGAGCGGTTGGTGACGCCGGTGGCGAGGGTGGCGGCAGTCCGGTTCCTGGCCTTAACCGCTGGCATGTCCGTCCTGTGATGGCCCACCACCATCGGACCGTGCCTCTGTTCGCGGTGCAGATCGGCCGTGGTGGTGGCCTCGGGCCAGCGATCATGGGTGGGTTGGCCAGCGGCCGGAGTGTTCCTGCCCTGTGGTTGGCCTGGCCGACAACCGATATTCGCTCCGCCGACGGTTTCGCTGCCGTTCGCAGCCAACAAGCCTTCGACGACGTCGTCGCTCCCTCGTCGACCAGGCAGATGATCAGCCGTCTGCTCACCCATCTCGACGGGGACACATCGTCACGCTCGCAACGAACTTCCAAAAAGCACCCGGTCGACACCTGGTAGGCCAGCCGCGCTGTGCATCTTCGTAGGTCAGCGCGTCATCGTTCTGATCCCGGTTACTGCGCCACCGGGGATGCGGCTAGCCCTTCCTTATTTTCCGTCGATGAGCGTACCCCTCTCGCCAGTTACGACGTTTCAAGTGTTGAGATGTACGAGAAACAGCAAATTGGCGGGGCTGACATCAATATTTCGGCGCTAGGTGGAGAGAAGGCGATGGATCTAAGCGTGTTGCCGGTATCAAACATGCCGGTTCTTGGTGACCTCACCGTTTCGGTAGTGATCCCAACCTTGGACGAGGCGAAGAACCTCCCCCACGTGCTGCCCGGCATCCCAGCCTGGGTGCTTGAGGTCGTACTGGTCGACGGCGGTTCGAAAGACGACACCGTTGAAGTAGCGAAAGAACTGCGTGATGACGTTGTCATCATCGAAGATCTGACACCGGGCAAGGGTGCCGCGCTCCGTCGTGGTTTCTCGGTAGCCCGTGGCGACATCATTGTGATGATCGATGCAGATGGCTCGATGGACCCTGGCGAGATCTCGGCGTTTGTTGGTGCACTGGTCGGCGGAGCCGACTTCGCGAAGGGGAGCCGTTTTCTACACGGAGGCGGGACCGCAGACATGGAGTGGTACCGACGGCTCGGCAACTACGGTTTGACCATGCTGGTCCGCATGAGCTTCGGCGGTAAGTACTCCGACCTCTGCTACGGCTACAACGCATTCTGGAAGAACTCGATCGACCGGCTCGAGCTTGATGCCGATGGTTTTGAGATCGAGACGTTGATGAACGTGCGGGCGCTGACAGCCGGGCTGAACGTAACCGAGGTGCCGAGCTTTGAAGCCAAGCGCCTTTATGGCACGAGCCACCTCAATACCGTCACAGACGGTTGGCGTGTCCTCAAGACCATCATTCGCGAGCGTCGAAACCCTTACCGTGCGGCTGGTTCTGTGATCGATCTACGCGATGGCCATCGAACAGCGTCTAACCAGACACAGTTTGGCTGAGTCTGCGGTTGAAGAACTTGCGGCTGCTGAGCAGCAGCCAATCCAGACGAGGTGGGGAAATGGATCGACTAGACGACGGGCTGGTCGACGGTCCAAGCCCGCAGGCTAACACCCCGCCGCGACTGCAGTTGGATCCGGCGTGGCTTGTATGATCCTTTATGTACGGAGGCGGGGCGGTCGTCTCGGATCGGCGGGTCACAGTTGAGTATCACCGTAGGGTTTGTGCCCTCGTTTGAGGTGGTGCTTGCCGCGGCCAAGTCAGGCGATGAGCGGGCATTCGAGCAGCTCTATCGGGAGCTGCACCGTCGCGTCTACGCGTTCGCCCAGGCGCGAGGGTCGATCGATGCTGAGGGTGTGGTGAACGATGTCTTTTTGCAGGTGTTCACTCATGTCGGCAGTTTTGTTGGAAACGAAACGCAGTTCAAGGCTTGGTTGTTCACCATTGCCAGGAACAAGATGATCGATTCCGGACGGCGGCGTCAAAGGCGGCCGACCGAGGTCACCCTTGACGCGGCGACCGAAGAGTCTCTGCGCGCTACCGATGACAGCGAGGAAACGGCGCTCGCTCGAGTCGGAAGTGAATCGATGCTCCAGTATCTGGACTATCTGACCGACGACCAGCGTGACGTGCTGCTTCTTCGGGTTGTCGCTGACCTAACGGTGGTGGGTACAGCTGAGGTCCTGCATAAACCGCCTGGCGCAGTGAAGGCACTCCAGCGAAGGGCGCTTCGAGCTTTGGCTCAGAGAATTTCCGTCGCTGAGCGTACCCCTCTTGCCAGCTACGACGTTGGAAGTGTTTGAGATGTACGACGAACAACAACTCAGCGACGCTGAGATCGACATGCTCATCGACGGTGATCCCCGGATGGGTGACGCTGCTGGGTCTTCGGACCTGGTGTCTTTGTTGAGTGAGCTTCGGTTGGAGTCTGCCCGGGCGGCACATGTGGTCCCGTCCGCCAGGTTGGCTGAGTTTATGGAAGTTGTTGATCTTCCCGAGCCGGCGGGTGTGTCGGAGCTATCGAGGAGAACAAGGATGAAAAAACTTACTGCAGGTTTGGCTGCCGGTGTTGCTACAACCGCAGGCAAAGTCGTTATCGGAACCGCACTGGCTGCGGCTGCTGTCGGGGGAGCCCATGCCACCGAGGTCGTTGAGGTCCCCGGCCTACCCGAACAATCCAGCGGACGGTCAACGGGACAAGTCCCGACGCAGCCTGATCTGCCGGACCAGTCGAACGGGCCGGCGACATTGGAAGTTCGTGGCAGCGATGGGTCTGACTCACCCGAGTCGAGTGACAACGCGGATGCAAATAGCCATGGCAAGGCGGTATCGGAGTTCGTTGCCACAACCGATCTTGAGGGTTGCGAACGGGGTCAAGCCACCGCTGGGCTCGCCTCATCCAAGGCGGCCGATAATCGCCAAGACTCCGAAACCGACAAAGACCCCTGCGTAAAGGCTGACGGCGCAAAGGGCGACGACGCTGGTAAGCCCGCCGATGGGGGTAAGCCTGAGGACACTGGAAAGCCCGCCGATGGGGGTAAGCCTGAGGACGCGGGTAAGTCCGACGATGCGGGTAAGCCTGCCGATGCGGGTAAGCCCGACGGCGGGGGTAAGCCTGAGGACGCGGGTAAGCCCGACGATGCGGGTAAGTCCGCCGATCCGGGAAAGCCCGCCGAGCCAGGTAAACCGGGTTAGCTTCGCCGAAGCAGTGGGTGTTTCCATCAAAGTGACTCAGCGGAAGGCCAGCGGGCAGCGCTTCGCTCACTTGGCAGTCACCGCCTGACCGATCAGGACTATCGGGTGGCTGTACTTGGCCGGGCGCTCGTCTCCGCTATTAGTTGTCGGGAGGCGTAGGCTGCTCCGCTTGAGCTGGATACGCCTGAAGAGCATCTCTAAGTCCTACGAACGGACCTCGATCTTCCGGGAGATCCACTTCAAGTTGACGTCGGGTGACAAGGTCGGGTTGGTTGGCCAGAACGGTGTTGGTAAGACGACGCTCATCAAGCTGATCCTCGGCGAGGAAGAGCCAGATGAGGGTACGGTCGATATCACAGACGGAACCAAGATCGGCTACTTCTCACAGTTCTCCGAGCTCGACTCCGAAACCACAATCCACGCCGAACTTGTCGCACTCTTCCCCGAGGTACACGCTCTCGAAGCGGAGATGAACGAGGTAAACGCTGGTTTTGTGGATGGTCCTGACGAGGCCGAAATGATGCGGCTGGTAGATCGCCAGGCCGAACTGCTGGAAGCCCAGGAACGTGCCGGTTCGTGGACCTATGAGAACGACATCGACGTCGTCCTGACCAGGCTTGGGTTCTCTGATGAGGACAGGGGACTGCCGATTGGTCGGCTCTCTGGCGGCTGGAGGAATCGTGCGGCTCTGGCCAAGGTCCTGCTGCAAAAGCCCCAGGTGCTCCTTATGGACGAGCCGACGAATTATCTCGATATCGCCGGGCTGCGGTGGTTGGAGGACTGGTTCCAGAAGTTCAGCGGTGCACTCATCGTCATTTCCCACGATCGTCACTTCCTCGAATCGGTCTGCAACCGGATCGTCGAGGTGGAAAACCGCCAGCTCTATGAGTACGACGGCGGCTTCGCTAACTACGTGCAGAAGAAGCAGATGCGGATCAAGACGCTCGAGCGAGAGTTCGCCCACGAGGGTGAGCTGCTGGCGTACGAGCAGGAGGCGATCTCCAACCGCAAACAACTGTCAAAGAATCCGAGCCCGGCGCTCCGGCGACGGCTAGCGAAGATCAAGAAAAGCGGATCTCCCCGCCCAGTAGATCAGATCGTGACCGAAATATACGCCGACCTCTACGTGAAAGACGAGCTGTGCGAAGTCACCGGACTTGGCATGGCCTTCGATGGGCGTAGCTTGTTTGATGGACTGAACTTCGACGTCCGCCGTGGCGACCGGATTGCCATCCTTGGTCCAAATGGTTGTGGCAAGACCACGCTTCTCACCGCCCTCTGTGGAGACCGATCTGCAAACCTCAGCGGCGAGATCAAATGGACCAGCGGCACCACGTATGTCTCGTTCAACCAGGTGGTCGATGAGCTGGACCTCAACGACACCGTGGGTCACGCGGTGTCCGCTATGCCAGAGAGCCTTGCATTTCACGCGACCAAGAAGTCAGTGAATAGGTTCCTCGGCCTCTTCCAGTTCTCCGAGATGGATCGGGCGACCAAGATTGGGCAACTGTCCGGCGGTGAGGCGGCCCGGGTTGCGCTGGCCCAGTGCCTTCTGTCCGGGGCGGCGGTCATCGTTCTTGACGAACCAACCAATCACCTCGACATGCAGAGTACCCAGGTCATGGAACGAGCGCTTGCTCACTTTCCCGGAGCGGTGCTGGTCGTGAGCCATGATCGGTTCTTCATCGATAAGGTCGCCAACCGAATCCTCAGCTTCGACGGCGAGGGCGGCGTAAGCGAGCTGCAAGCTGGGGTGTGACCAGATTCCATCAGCTGGGTCTACGCAACCGCGGTTCATCCACGAATCAACGACGATAGACGGTCCACTCCACCGCGCTCAAGGGTACGGATTCGGCGTTTGAGCGACGACCTCCTACCGTTGTGGGGGTGCAAATCGAAGAGGTGCCAGCCGAACAAGAACTGATCCACCACCGGGCCTACGACGTGCAAGTGTTTCGGGTCGACGAGAGCCACATGCGGATCCGGGGTCGGGTGACCGACACGAAGCCCGACGGGCTCTGGTTCCTCGACGGGGACAAGCCGATGGTGGGCCACGACATGGTGGTTGACCTGATCGTAGCGTTCCCAACGATGGAGATCGTCGACGCGGTGGCGGTCATGGACACCATGCCCAATCGGGTCTGCCAGGACGGACTGCCGACCTACAAGCAGCTCATCGGGGTGTCGATCTCCCGCGGCTACACCCACAAGGTCCGGGATCTGTTCGGTGGACCGAGAGCATGCACCCACATCACCGCGCTGCTGCTGGCGATGGGTCCTGCGGCCACGCAGTCGTTCTTCGGGATGCAGCGTCGGAGCGACGAGTCAGAGGGCCAGCCGGTGGCGATCACGACAAGATCGGACTCCGACCTCTCGGCCCATCGGATGGAACAGAACCGCGAGCACTTCGCCCGCAACCGAAACACGTGTCATGTGTGGGCCGACGACGGACCGATGAAGCAGAAGATCGACGCGGGCGAGGAGCTGGAGCCGCCGCTTTGGGCTATCGAACGCATGGAGGAGCTCGGCCTCGACCCCGTGGAGACGTGGCGCAACGCGCACTGACTTTCTCGGGCACGAACCGGGGCGGCCACCTTCCAACCGCTGCGCTAACGTGACGATCATGCTTCAGGCCGTATGGACTCCCGAGGGCATCGAGGTCGTCGAGCGCGACCTTCCACCACGTCCCGACGGCTGGGCTCGGCTGGCCGTGACCGGCTGCGGGATCTGCGGCAGCGACCTCCACATCTACCGGGGTATGCGTAGCGGAACGATCCTGCCAACGGATTACGCTGTCCCGGGCCATGAGATAGCGGGCACCGTCGTCGAGGGCCCAGCGGGTCTCGACGATGCGGTCTACGCGGTGGAACCGTGGTTCAACTGCCGCACCTGCGACCACTGTGCCCGAGGAGCCTCCGTGCTCTGCTCCGACGCCACCCTGCTCGGCATCTCGAGGACGGGCGGTCTAGCCGACATGGTCGATGTACCGGCCCGACTGTTGCACCGAGTGCCCGAGACCGTCGATCCGGGCCTCGCCTCGTTGGCCGAGCCGTGGGCGGTCGCGGTTCGGGCCCTGCATCGCTGCGGGCAGATCGAGATGGGCGAACGGGTCCTGGTGCTCGGTGGTGGGACGATCGGTCTGCTCTGTGGCGTTGCGATCCGCGACCGGGCGGTCGAGGTTGGGATCACCTGCCGCTACCCGCACCAAGTCGAGCTGGCTCGGCGCTTCGGGCTCACCCCTCTCGAAGAGGACAACCTGGCCGAATGGGCCGAGCAGCGCCAACCCGGGATCGTGATCGAGACCGTCGGCGGCGAAGCGGACACGATGGCTCAGGCCATCGCCTCGGCTCGGCCCGGTGGTCGCATCGTTGTTGTTGGAGTGTTCGGTGGCTCCCGTTTGACCGACTACCGGAGTGTGGTGCTGAAGGAACTCGAGGTGGTCGGCTCGATCTACTACGGCGCTGGGGGGACCGGTTCCGAGTTTGGGGTCGCGGTCGCTTCGATGGCGGCGATTACCGAAGAACTGGCGGCATTGCAGACTCACACCTTTGCTCTGGCCGATCTGCCCGCAGCCTTCGCTACGGCCGACGACAAGGCCAGCCAGGCCGTCAAGGTCACCATCACCGGCGGACGATAGGACCTCTACAGCGGCCGCTGTTAGACGATTATCGCAATACCGCCTCGGCCATCTGTTTGAGTTGAGCGTCCATTTCGGATTCGGTATCGACGTGGACCGGCCGCACGATGACCCGGTCGGCCCCGGCGGCCGCGAAACCTTCAATAAGCTGCCGGTCGGGTTCCTGACCGTAGATCGAGATCGAGATCGACTTCGGGTCGCGGCCGGCGGCGTTGGCCAACCGATCGAGTTCCGCACGGGCGTCGCGTACCTGGTCCGGTGTTGCCCGGTTTGGGAGCCAACCGTCAGCGTGGGCGACGATGCGTTTCAGCACGTTCGGTGCGCTTCCGCCAATGATGATCGGTGGATGTGGATCCTGCGCTGGTTTGGGGAAGCAGCGCACCGGGGGGAAATCGAAATAGGTGCCGTGATACTCGGCCTCGTCTTCGGTCCAAAGGGCCTTTAGTACCTCGAGCGCTTCACGGGTCTGACTCCACCGTCGGGGAAAGTCGCCGCCCATGATCTCGGTCTCTTCGCGGAGCCACCCGGTGCCGATGCCGAAGAGGAACCGTCCACCGCTGTGGAAGTCGAGCGCCGCAACCTGTTTGGCCAATACGAGTGGGTTGCGCTCCGGGACGAGCGTGATCCCGGTGCCGAGTTTGAGGTTGGTGGTGACGGCTGATGCTCGAGCCAACGCGATGTATGGGTCATCGAAATGGGAGTAGGTCTCGGGGATCTCGCCTCCGGTCGAAGGGAATGGACTAGCGGAGCTAACCGGCACAACCGGATGTTCGGCGTACCAAATCGATTCGAATCCCAGCTCCTCGGCCCGTCTTGCCATGAAGGCGGGGTCGATCGTGTAGGCCGGCAGGGGAACGGAGAGACCGATGTCCATAAAGTGACGCTAGTCCGAGGTCGAGCTGAGCAAAAAGTGAGGAGTCTTCAGGCCTGCAAACAGAGCAGCACCGGCGGCGACAACTGCCAGCCACAAACTGATCACGTTTGTCATGTCCTCTCCGGCGCTGAGCGCCTCTGCGGGATTGGCGAGATGGTAGGCGGCATGGGGGAGAGCGAAGGCCAGATAGCCAACCATCGCGGTGACCACCACGTCCCGGCGGGGCTGCCATGCAGCCAATAGGGCCAGGAGACCGGTCGCCAGCAGACCGGCTCCGGCATCGGTGGCCAGATGTTCGTTGAAGGGCGGCAGTGCTGCCACCAGTCGTGGCGACCAGCCCGGGAAATTGTCATACCAGCCTTGCGGGTCACCAATAGCCCACACGCCGGTAAGTACGTTCGGAAGCCCCAGCAGGATCAACATCGGACGCAACCAGCGGGGCCGGTCTACCTCTGATGCCACGACATGTTGCTCGGCAGATTGGGTCACGATGGCCGCTCCTTGGTTTGATGGCGATCCCTCCATCATGTCCGACGAGACAGCGCGATGGTTTGTGACAGCCCAGATTGTGGCGGCCGCGCAGTCTCCGATCCCCCTGGGTTCTCTCTTAGGAACCTTTGATCTTGGCTCGGCGCCCTCTAGAAGCGGGGCGTGTCGGCTAACTTCTGTCGATGAGCGAAACTGCTGATCTGACCGCCATGGATACGTTTCTCGCCGAGCCGCGAAATGCGATAGTTGGCGGCACTCGCAGCGATGGCGGCTTCACCTGACTCCTAACTGGTTTCTCTGGGACGGCACGGTGTTCCGTGTCTCGACGACCAAGGATCGCGTTAAGTACGAGCTCTTTCGGAAGAATCATCGGGCCCAATTCGTTATCGATGACGCCACTGGCTTCCGCTACGTAGTGGTCGACGGCAGTGTCCATATCGAGGACGACGTTGAGGCTGGCCTTGAACACTTCCACGCCCTGCGCCGGAAACACGGTCGGCTGGAGCAAACCGCCGCCGAGCTTCGGGAGGAGATGGTTCGAGACGGCCGGGTTCTGCTGGTCATGACCCCCGACAAGCCACAGTCGGAGTGGCTCGCCAAGGGCTTTTGAAAGGACTGGCGGTCTTGGAGCCACCACCTGTCCTGTGTGAGACCCTGTGCCGACGGCTCTCGGAGGAGTTCCGGCGTGCTACGAACCTAACGTTGTCAGTACCGTCGCTCCTAACGACCCTGCGGTGCGAAAACCCGCTAAAAATAGAGTGGAGCTGATGGGAATCGAACCCACGACCCCCTGCTTGCAAAGCCGGTAGAACCAGATCGTGGGTGTTCGCGGAGCGCTGGCTGACCATTCGTTGTTGCTGTGGAGTGCTGGTGAACGCTGGGCGGAGCTGGGTCCGGTGGTTAGCACTTCGGTTAGCAGCAGCAGGCGCTAAGAGAGCCGAGCGCATTCTGTTACTGGAACAGATGCCGGGGGACGATGCGCGGTGATGTGATTTTCGGTAGCGGAGTCAGCTGTGGGAGGCATTGGTTCCAGCAGGAGGTATTGAGTGGGTCCCAGGGTCGGCCAGGGATACACCGTTGGGGTTGGCGTTTGAGACTAAGGTTCCGTGGAATCAGTTGGGTAGTCGTTGGTTCAGTGATGGGCGTGGCTGTGCCCCGGCGGCAGCTCGTCGCCATCTATGTTGGTGGCGCCTCGGAAAGCTCCGAAGCCATTCACGGAGTTCTTCCTCGTCCGCCGGTAGCAGTTTCGGACAGTGTCGTTGCACCGGCCATCGTTTGCCGACAACTCAGCGGGGCTCTACGTCGCTGTACTCCGAACTCGCGCGGCAGGTTATCAACGACGATGCATCTACGGGTCGGGTCACCGCTTTTGATCACGTATTTCAACGTCGCCTTACCGGGTTCCATTTCGGCCAATAGGTTCAAGTTACTCGATCTCGCTCGGAGGACTTGAATTCTATGGTGTCGTCGGCTTCTATGGCCGCCGTATTCGTTCAACCAACGATGCCAAGTAAGCCCTGCGGCTACAGTCGCCGACGCACATCGATCAACTCCATCTCCCGTGCCATAAACCTTGTAGCCCTCCGCCAATGTCCGGATAATCTACACCGGTGCATGCCTTCGATTTGCCACAACGATTCCCTTCCGAGCTACCCAACAGATGAGTTCTAGAACGGCACAACCATACTCAACTTGAGTCAAGAGGTTAGCTCAGAAGTGTCGCCCTAGGGTATTGTCTTCGAAGGTTCTTCGCAACAATTGAGAGAGCGGTAAGTGGGGGAAACATGGCTGAAGAGTCGACTATTGGCCGAGTGGTGAGATGGGTTCTCGGATGGAGCGGATGGCGGGTATGGATCACGCCAGCGTTTATAGCTACGGCTGGAATATTCGTTGCGATTCTTGTCGTTTGGACGGTCTTGCCTTCCAAAGTGATGACACCACCCGGATGTGAGAACGTTCTGACAGAGCTGCAGTTCACCTCGAGTAGCAAATGTTCAGCCTCGCGTCGAGAACTTTGGCTGCTGCTTCTTGTAGATGTTTTTTTGGGTGTGATCTTCTCGGTTTTAACGAAGCACGTACTGCACTACAAGTGGCGAAGCTACATTGGCACGAGGGTCCGTGGTCGCCTATCGACAACCCAACGATTATGGCGCCCTGTTCTTTTGGCGTCGGTCGCCACCACAGGGGTTTTGGCGATCTCAGTCCGGTTTAGCGTCGGTGGTGACGGCAAGGCTTTACTGGAGGTCTGGCCGCCATTTGCCATGCTGCTGAGAACCTTAGCGTGGACGAAATGGCTGCTGCTCTTCACATCGCTTTGCGTCGGGGTGTTCGCAATTTGGAACCATCTCTCTGAGGTTGATATGCCGCCGCATGAGGGCCAAATCAAGACGCGTTCCAACCGTCGAGCGACAGCACCAGAGGACCTAGCGATCTGCTGCTCAGGGGGCGGTATTCGTTCTGCAGGCTTCACACTTGGAGCGATGCGTGAGCTGGAGCTGAAGGGGGTAACGGCGCAGGCGAAGACGATTGCGGCGGTTTCTGGTGGGAACTATGCGGCGACTAGTTGGGTAATTCATCGCTCGGTCGGCCGTCAGCGTCCAGCGCATCACCTCATTTCCCAGCTCTATGGCGGCATCGATCCATTCGAAGAAGAGGTATCCATCGAAGACTTTGATGTAAGGAACTGGTCACCGCAAGGTGGCGTTGCCAGTGAAGAGGATGACCCCCGAAATCGCGGGCTTCATCGTTACCTTGCAAACGGCCCTGGGGGCTTGTTCAGGGGAGGATTCTTTGTATTGTTGGCAATCCTGTTTAACACGGTGGTGCTGAGTGCCGTGGTAATCTTGTTCGCTTGGCCGGCTGGTCGGTTTGTGCGCTCTCACGTTTTGTTTGGGCCGCCGGGGATCAAAGATTGTCCTGTTGACCAGCTAGTTGATTGTATCGAGGTGGGTTCATCTCGCTATTGGGGGCCTGGGACGATCTATCTCGGCCTCGGCCTTGGCTTGCTGGCGCTAGCCGCATGGAAGTTCTCGCCTCCGCCTCCTAGGTCGGGTCTGGCGGCAAAGTCGAAGCCCGACGCGCCGATGGCGCACTGGACCTGGCGGCTACCAGGTTTGATTCGGGTTGCCGCGATGGCTGGCGTCGTACTGCTCATCCTGAACGTCTTGGGGCCCTTCCTTCTCCGTGAGGTGATTCGATTGTCCAACAACCAGTCGTTCCTCATAGGTGTAGGCCTCGGCTCGTTCGCGGTGCTCCTCGCTGCTGTTCTCGGGCTTGCTGGTAATCTCTTCCAACGCGTCGTACCTCGGCTTGGTGGCGCCGCACTTATCATCCTCGGATTGCTTCTGTTTGGGCGAGTTGCCCACGATGCTGCCGTTGACGGCCATACGTTCTCAGCGCCTGTGTGGTGGGTGTTGGCTGGTGTTATTACTCTGCTTACTGGAGTCACCTTTGATATACAGCCGATCTCGCTACGAGAGCTGTATCGGAACCGGCTAGCGAATTCCTTCATGGGCAAGGATCACAACCTGCTGCCTGCCAAGTACATCGAACGCGTTTTGCAGGAGAACGATTCTCCCGGTCTGACTTGGGAGGCACTTGATAGGGTCGATCTACCGGAGCTCGTTGTCTGTTGTTCAGCGTCTCGCGTTGGGTTGGCGCCGTGGGGCGTGCAAGCGGAGTCGTTCACTATCAGTCCAGTAGAGGTCATCCACCGGCAAGCTGACCTTGAACGTCGCATACCGACGCGTGACTACGTAAAGTCTCTAAAGTCGCCAGCACTGCAGCCACTGCGTGGCCCAGCAGGCTGGATGGCGACGAGCGGTGCTGCAATCTCATCTGCTCTTGGACGCAACTCCGTCGGATCCGCCGGCGCACTGCTAGCAGCGCTCAATGTCAGTCTGGGCGCATGGGTACCAGCGGTGCGAGCCGTACCCTCGCCACATTCGATGAATGCTTCCCACCAGGCGATGCTGACTGACCCGCCTGAGCCAGCCAATCACCCTCCATTGGGAATGCGTTGGCTAGCAAAGCACGTTCGACCGGAGCCAGGGGATCTACCCCCACCGGGCTTAGGACTGCTTGTTTCCGAGATTCTCGGTCTATACGACCCGCAGACCCTCTACACCTATGTCTCAGACGGAGGACACTACGAGAACTTGGGCTTAGTGGAACTCCTGCAGCGGGGCTATCGACGGGTCATTTGTCTTGACGCGTCGAATGACTCCGCCGGAACCTATCAGACACTTCACGACGCTCTCGATATCGCCGATACCAGCGTTAAGCCAAGGTTGCACTTCGACCGCGAGCAACTCGAGCGATCGAGTGATCGAGCGTCGATCGCCGACCGGCTCGTGTACACAATTCCCTTTTGTCCATGGGACGATCGCCACTCGGACGAGGCAAAAACATGGGGTGTCATCTACTACGCCAAGCTACAAGAAGCGCAAACCCTGCCCATCAAGCTCCGAGAATATCTCAACATCAACCGCGGAGCGCCAAGAGTCACCACCGCTAATCAGGTCCTCAACGACAATCAGTTTCTATTCCTTGTGCTTGCCGGTCGAGTCGCTGGTCAGGAGCTCAGCGAGAAACTCCGAGGTGATCTCAAGACATGAATCACCGACTCGTCGTGGGGAGTGACTCAGAAGAGTCGACCGAGCTGATTCAACCAGAGCCTCGATTCTCACGACCGTCGAATCGAACCCTGAGGTACACGACCGCTGGACCGAGCGCGCCAGCGAAGGTCTCAGTTGGCAAGAAATTGGCGGATGCGTGCGGTATTGATGCGCCGAGTGGGCCGTGATCCTTCTCAACGAGAATGTGAGATGAACAAACGGTGTAGAGGGAGAGGCATACGATGGCTCGACCCCCTGCGCTCGGCACTCACGTGATGCTCGCAGAGCTGCTAACCAAGGATGGTTAGCACCGCCGTAAAATCGGTCACCGTACTTCGCCGAAACCCGCTAGAAATAGAGTGGAGCTGATGGTGTGTGAGTTCAGGAGATCGTTAAGGCATGTGTCGAGACATCGTTAAGCCGGTTTGGGTGATTGTGGTGGGTGTCGAAACGGCGTGCGATTGTGTTGTCGGTGGTGTTGGAGGGCTTGTCTCAGGCTGAGACGGCTCGCCGGTTTGGGGTTTCGGAGGCGTGGGTTTCGGTCTTGCTGGCCCGATACCGGGACGAGGGCGACGCGGCGTTCGTGCCGCGGTCTCGGCGCCCGAAACGCTCTCCGTCCAGGATTGGTCAACCCACGGTTGTTTTGATCATCGCGTTGCGTGATGAACTTGTCGGTCAGGGTCTGGATGCCGGCCCTGAAACGATCCGGTGGCATCTCCAACAGCGGCATCAGGTCACGGTGCCAGTGGCGTGTTCCCCATATGCCGGTCCTGGTTTGTGCGGGTTAGGCGGCTTTGGGTTGTTGGTGTCGGCGTTCGTATTCGTTGGGGGAGATGTAGCCCAGCGATGAGTGCCGTCGTCTGCGATTGTAGAACGCTTCGATCCAGTCGACCATGGCCGCGGCGAGTTCGATCCTGGTGTCCCAACTCTTGCGGTTTAGCAGTTCGATCTGCATTGAGCCCCAGAACGATTCAACGACCGCGTTGTCATACGCGTCGCCCACCGAGCCGAGCGACTGGACGAGCCCGCTCGAGCGGATGTTCTGTGAAAAGGCCCAGGAGGTGAATTGCGCGC
>JBOEHD010000292.1:0-3409 GCA_050633745.1 Acidimicrobiales bacterium | reverse complement strand
GGCCAAAAGCACCAAAAACAGGCGGTTGCTGCGCTGATAGTCAACTGTCACCCCGGAGGGTCGACGGGACACGGGTAACCACTATTTCTTGGACTGGTGCTGTGTCTTCTCTGGTAGGTGCAATGTGATTGTCTTCAGGCGTTTGGGCGGGCAACTGATCGCTCTCAATCCAGATCTGATCGAGCGGGTCGAGGCCACCCCAGACACTGTGGTGACGATGATCGATGACAAGAAGTTCCTGGTCGAGGAGTCGCTTGAGGAGACCCTGACCCTCATCACCGACTACCGCGCCTTCGTTATTGCGCGCTCCAATGACCTAGCGGTCAGCGAAACCGGCGGCCGCCCCACGCTGCATGTGGTACCAAACGATCACATTGCCAGCACCGAAACGATGGAGACATACGGGGAAGACCTCGAAGGGGTCGACCTGGAGTTCGAGCCCGAGCCGGACGGCCGGGTTCACCTCGAATTCGGTTCCGAAACCTATGACTCGGAAAGCGACGTTGACGACATGATGCTCGCCGCCGAGCCAGAGTCGGTCGACGAAGGTTCCAGCTTCGGCTTCGGAGGTCGTAACTAATGGATCCGATTACGCTCGCCGGCATTGGGCTGGCGCTGGTTTCCATGGTCGCGGCGTCCTTCATGGCCGGCATGAACCCGATCGCCATCTTCCTCGGTGACCCGGGCTCGATTCTGCTCGTCGTTGGTGGAACGATCGGCACAACCGCGGCCTCAGGCACCATGGCCCAGGCCCTCGGTGCCCCAAAAGCCATGGTCAAAGGCTTGACCGGAGGCGGAGGAATCGACCGAGCCGAGGTAATCAAACAACTGGTTGGCTTCGCTGACACCGCTCGTCGAGAGGGTTTGTTAGCGCTTGAGTCGGAGATCGAAAAGATCGAAGACTCCTTTTTCCAGCGCGGTCTTCAGCTAGCCGTCGACGGCACCGACCCCGGCGATCTTCGGGAAATGTTGGAGCTCGACCTGGAACGTATGGGTGCCAGACACCGTGAAGGGGCGGGTTTCTTCTCCACCGCAGCCGGTATGGCCCCGGCCATGGGCATGGTCGGAACGGTTATCGGGCTGGTCGACATGTTGGGCAACCTGGACGATCCGTCCACGCTGGGTCCGGCTATGGCCGTGGCCTTCTTGACCACCCTGTGGGGCGCCTTCATCGCTAACTACTTCTTCCAGCCCCTCGCCGCCCGGCTCAAGAGCCTGGCTGCCGACGAGATGGCATCGAAGGAACTGATCCTCGAAGGCATCATCTCTATCCAGGCTGGCTCGAACCCACGAGCGGTCGCAGGCAAGCTGGTTTCGTTCCTGCCGCCTGGCGATCGAGAAGCAGTACTCGAAGAGAAGAAGAGCGCCTAGTTCGCCGTTGCGGACCGGTCTCGATGACACGCTACGAACTGAGCACAAGTGGCTAAGAAACCACCACCAGAAGATGAAGGCGTATCCCAGGAGTGGCTGGCTAGCTACGCCGACGCCATGACCCTGCTGTTGGCGTTTTTCATCATGATGTTCGCCTTCGCCCTTATCGACGAAGGTAAGTACTTCGACTTCAAGGTCGGTGTGATGGCCGCGCTTGGTATTCCCGACCCGCTGACCGACAACACCGACAGCATCCTTTCAGAGGGAACCGGAGTCACGCCGGAAGTTGGGCTGACACCAATCGCCAAGAGCGACGCTGAGGCTGAAGCCGAAGCCGAGCTGCGTGAATCGTTAGCCGAGGCTGGCCTCGTCACCCTGGAAAACGCCGATGAGCTCGCTGATCTTCTGAGGTCGGAGTTCGATGCGGCCGGCGCTGCCGAGTATGTCGACGTTGGCGTCGACGAACGTGGCGTCTTTATCCGCTTTGACGGACGGGTACTTTTCGAGAGCGGCCGGGCCGAGCTCGATGACGAGGGTCTTGTCTTGCTGGCCACGGCGGCTGACGTGCTTCAGATCATCGATAACCCACTCGAGGTCGAAGGCCACACCGACAGCCAGGCCACCGACGGGGTGAGATGGCCATCGAACTGGGAGCTTTCATCGGCCCGTTCCAGCCGAGTCGTTCGTTGGATGATCGAGCCGGGCTCCATACCGGCCACTCGTCTAGCGGTAGTCGCTCTCGCCGACACAAAGCCCCGATCGAACAACAACACAGCGACCGGACGGCAAGAAAACCGCCGAGTCGAGATCGTCACCCGCGTGGTGCAGGAAGGCCTGACTCGCGAAACGGGTGCCGAAACCGATGGCGAGGACGCTACCGAGGACAACGCCGAGGAAACTGCCGAGGGTATGGACCCGGCAGCGGAGGCGAACCCGGACGGCACAGATGTAGAAGTACTCGATCCCGGCGCCACGGACTCCGGCGACGCTGACGCCGGCGACGCGGCGACGGGCGACGATCTGTCTGGTCAAGAATCGATCGATCCCATCGGCGACCCAATCGGGATCGGTGGACCTACCTCTGGAGCGGACGACCCTGGAACCGACGATGCCGGAGCAGGCGGTGCTGCTACAGACAGCGCCGATACAGATAATGCGGAGGCAGCGGATTCAGGCGCAGAAGATGCCGGGACCGACGATGCCGGCACAGCGGAAGACCCCGCTGCTGCCGATCAGGGCTGACGCCAAACCGGTCAGATAGACGAAATCTGCGCGATCTGACTCCTGTCCTGGCGATTTCTGCCGATGGTTGTAGAGGTGAGACCCCGGTTGAGAGTCGACTGGTGGTTTAAGGCTGTGAGGTTTATCTATGGCTGATGATGCCGGTGACGAGGAAGAGGAAGAAGAAGGCGGCGGCAAAAAGAAGATCATCATGATCGTTGGTGGCCTTGCCGCACTCGGAGGTGTCTACAACTTTGTGTTGAAGGCCCCACCGCCACCAGAAGAGATGGGTATGGCGGTCGAAGAGCCGGTCGAAGTCGCGCCCGTCGAGGGCGAGATCCTCGAACTCGACGAGATGATCCTCAATATTGGCGGCGATACGCCGGGCTTCCTGAGAATCGGCATTGCTATCGTGCTCGACGAGCTGACCATCGCCAAAGACTTCGAGGCCGAATCGGCCATCGCCAAAGACGTGGCCGTGCACTACCTCTCATCGATCGAGCAGGACCAGCTCCGTTCGGTCGAAGGACGAGAGAAGGCCAAAGAAGAACTGTCGGTGCTGGTGCGCGAAGCGTACGGCGACGACAAAGTTGTCCGCGTGCTGTTCACCGCACTGGTAATGCAGTGAGCGGATTGACAACCGTAAGGAATTTCTAGCTCACCTAATACGCATGGTTGCGGTGCCGAGACTGTGAACGATTGAACCTCGCGATGTGGGTTCATCGGACGGGTCCAAAGGATTGGATCCACCGCAAATCAAATGAGTTTGTCTAGGAAGGACAACCAACTATGCGTATTAACAACAACGTGATGGCGT
>JBOEHD010000291.1:0-52047 GCA_050633745.1 Acidimicrobiales bacterium | reverse complement strand
TCAAGGGCGTGCTGGCCTTCACACATGCTGGTGACCGGGTGCTGGTTGGCCGGTCGAGACTAAGGCCGCTACGGCCGACCGAGGTCATTCGGCGTTTGTCAGGCGAAGGACCGATCACGATCGATCTGGCGCTGCTGTACGAGGACCTGATTCCAGAACTGGAGATAGACGGGGAGCGCTTCCTCATCAATGCCGTCGATTTCGGAGTCCTCACAAAGGCGGTCGTCACCGGCGAGCTCGATGCCCCCAAACTCGCCGAGCAGCTAGGCCCGTACTATGACCGAGTGAAGGCCCTAGCGACCCACGACCCCCGCAGCGTGCAATCACTGGTCCGCGACCAAGGTCCGACGATCTGACCCGGCACGGGTTAGAAGACGCGTAAAAGGGTCGTGATATGACCTGGCCGGACCGAGGGAGCGTCTAGTCCAGGCTCGCTCGGAAGCGGTCGGTCCATTCATCGGTGAGTGATGTCGCCAATCGTGCGGTCCCGACGGTCGGGACAATGTCAGACTCGCTGCCGATGTGGCTGAGCACCGACATCACCTGCGCGACAGGGTCTAGCGAGAGTGCTTCGTAGGTGAGTTCAAGCGGGGCGATCGATTGCGTCGAGAACCAGTTGTCCCAGCCTCGGGCTTCGCACTCGAGCATCTCCAGTTCGGCGGCGATATGTCCGTAGTCGTAGCAAGGTGGTGCCGTAGGCTCGGATCCTTGACGAACCGTCCCATCGGCGTTGCGATGCCAGAGCCCTGTCTGCGCCGCGATCACCAGGGACACCGCCTGGGCCACCTTGTCATTGCGTGAGAGGCGCACGAAGTAGTCAATCCCGAACTGCGAACGCAGTCGCTCCCGGTCGCTGCTGGGGGCGGGATCGAGAACGGCCAGCCGCTCCAGGAACGCGGGCATATCGCTCCACATGATCCTCATTCCGAAGCAACCGGTGCCAGCCTCACCGTGGTGGCGGACCGAATCGATGTAAGACCGACCCCAGCCGTCGGTGCCGCATTCGACACCCCAGTCCATCGAGTATTCGAGTATCGACGCCGGCCGGAAGTACGACTCCGGCATTCCCGCGACGCCACTCTGCGCCAGTAGGTCACACAGCAGAGTCGAACCGCTACGGGGCGACCCGCACAACAGATAGCCAGACATTGGGTTAAGTGTGGCTCGGTTAATCGCTACTCACGACTCCCCTTAGGCCAACAGCTTCGATGATCAGCGCTGCATGGAGTTGTTTGCATTCCTCGAACGCAACGGCCGTCTCGGCGTTGGCATCTTGGACGGCAAATAGTCCGTCGGCATCGTACGTGACTTCGTTGCCGGTGTTCTCGCCGATACAGGTGCCCCACTCTCGAAGCGTTGAGCGGTACTCATCGACGGTGACAAGCCGGTCGGCGAGAACGTTCGATTGGGCTGTTGCCTTGTTGCTAAGTGCAAGTTCGTACAACTCCGTGATCCGGTTCTCGGAACAATCGTCGCTCTGGGCACAAAGGAGCCAAGCGCGTTCCTGTAGCAGATCAACTCCGCTGGCGGTGCGCTCGGATCCCGTCTCGTTCGACCAGCGCACGGTGAAGTTCGGCACGATGGCTTCGATCCGGAGGTCGCCGTTGTCGAAATAGCCGCCCCACCAGCCGCTATCGATTTCAGACGGGAAGTGTTTGCCATTCCGCTCGATGGTTACCGCCTGAACTTCGGGCCCGGCCTGGCCAGCGACATAGACCTTGTCTCCGAGCTCAACGACGATGTGAACGCTGACATCTTGAGCGGCGGACAATGGCTGGTGGGTTGCTACGACAGATACAGCCTGGAACCAGTTGTCGTCACGTTTCGCCAAGCCACATGCGACGTGCAGCGAGCTAGTGGCTACCACCACCCCCATCTCACTCTCACCGGTTGGGCCGAACGAGTGCACGGTGCCGCTGGATCTGAGGTCGCCAAGTTCAAAGGGTGTGGCGACGTCAAGACAGAGCTCCATTATGGTCAGCCGTTCGAGACCATTGGCCAGTGTGCCTGGCTCTGTGAGAGTCGGCTGCCCTGCCCCTTTGGCCACGAGACCAGCCAGTCCGATAGCGGCTAAGACCGAAACCGCGACTAGCGCAAGCCTGCCCCAATGTCGTGTTGTCCCTGTGTCGGAGGCCGGACCGGTCTTGATTGTCGACGGGTCGATGGTTTGCTGGATGGTGTCTCCTGTTTCGGCGTACCACGAGGCGATGTCCTGCAGTGCGACGGATACACGATCGGTTTCACTAGTCATTGCGGTAGCACCTTTCCGAGGGCCTTCAGAGCTCGACGTGAATGGGAACGGACAGTCGATTCGGGACAACCAATGACTTCGGCTGTTTCCCGGACCGACAGACCTTCGAAGAACCGCAGCACAACAACCGCCCGCTGGTTCCAAGACAACGCCATCAGAATGTCTCTGAACTCAATGAGGTACAGGGGCGCTTCGTCCGGTGGGGGATCAACTGCCCTGCCGTCGACACCACGTCGGCGACGTAACACCCCGTACGAACCGTTCACCACTGCTCGACGTACATAGGCGTCAAGATTCTCAATATCTTGAACGCGGCCCGAGGTCGCCAAGAAGGCGTCATGAACAATCTCCTCAGCTTCCCAGCGGCGCCCTACGAGGATTGCCGCCAGTCGCACCAGCGACTCGAACGAGGATCGATAGAGGGCCTGCAACTCCAGCGGCCAGGCTTGGTTGAGCTCGTTCATACCCGCGGCCTCGCTGCTCCGTTGTTTCATTAGTTCGTTGACGCGCTCGAACACCAAAACGTTGCACCTCAGAGTAAGAAAGCAACATCAGACCGACCAAAGGGGCCGCATGTCGACGACGTAGAGATATGTCTTGACAAGCATATATCCAGTCGGCAATATATCTGTGTGAACATGTTTGCTGTTCTTGCCGAACCGAGTCGTCGTCTGCTGCTAGACAGCCTGAGGCCAGAACCGCACACGGTTACAGAGCTGGTCGAAGCCGTCGGGCTAAGCCAACCGGCGGTTTCGAAGCATCTCCGGATTCTTCGTGAGGCTGGGCTAGTCACCATTCGACCGGACGGTCAGCGGCGCTGGTACGAGATCAACGCAGAACCGCTGACCGAGCTCGACGTATGGCTTGAGCCGTACCGCCAGCTGTGGGCCGACCGCCTTGATCAACTTGAACGCCACCTCGACAACGGAAGTGAACGATGACATCAAAAAAGCCACGAGCCTTTCCAGCTGCGCACGACGGCATGACCAGCGTCGATCCCGATGGTCGGGCTGTTCTCCGCTTCGAGCGAGAGCTGCGACACTCGGTTGAGCGGGTCTGGGCCGCCGTAACCCAACCCGAGGAGATGGTCGCATGGTTCGCACACAGGGTAGAGATCGATCCGCAGGTTGGTGGCCGCCTGACGCTTTGGCTCGGAGACTCCAGCGCACCCGATCCGGTGCAGGCGGGAACGGTGACAGTCTTTGATCCTTTCGAGGCGTTCGAGACGGTGTTTGAGGACGGGAGTTCTGTTCGATTCGAACTTCAAGAATCGGTAAGCGGATGCCTGCTGATCTTTACCGACACTCGACCGATCGGCGAGCGAGCACGGAACAGTGTCCTTGCCGGCTGGCATCTTCGCATGGACCAGCTACCCGACGCTCTAGAGGGTCGCCCGACTGATTGGCTGGCGCTCGATGCAGACCGAGACGAGCACGGGTTTGTTGCTGCGATCGCCGAGATCTATTGGCACTATCGAAATCAAGAGCGGCCAACGAATGTCGCGTCCGGTAACGAGAGCTAACCCGGGGCGTGACCGAGACCGAGGGATCTTCGCCACATCGACAACGTGAGGTTAGGTCTCAGGTCGGGAAGTTGGCGACTGAACGAAGGTGAGTTTCGAAGGCCTCGGGTCCGAGGGCCTCCCGTTGCTCGATAAGCATTTCAGAGTCCGCTCCAGCCGGTAGGTGCCGAGGCGAAGCAGGGTCGGTCGCGGCCACGATGATGCGAGCGACCTCGGAAGCGGGGGCGAGGTCATCCCGTCCTGGAATGTTTGACCAGCCCGCTTCCCACTCCCGTAGCAAGGGGCGGTAGGGCGAGTCCTTCGGCGCTCGTTCGCTTACCAGTTTTGAACCGAAGTCGGTGGGGATCCGTCCCGGTTCGACCACCCGCAGATTGATACCGAACCTCGATGTCTCGTAGTGGAGGGCGTCGGTCATAGCTCCGATGGCGTGCTTGCTTGCGGTGTAGAACGGCTGGAACGGCACCGCTATTCGGCCAACGATCGAGCCAACGTTCACAATGGTCCCGCCACCGGCGGAGCGCATATGGGGGAGCACAGCCTGGGTGATGGCGATGACGCCAAAAACGTTGGTCTCGAACACCTGCCGATAGACGTCCTCCGAGGTGTCCTCGAACGAGCCGATGGCTCCAATTCCGGCGTTGTTGACGAGGACGTCGATCGTGCCGTGGCGGGCAACGGCATCGGCGACGACCCGCTCTACGGACGATCGATCGGTGACGTCTAACAACACCGGCTCGACGGCGAGACCGACACATCGGTCAGTGACCGCGGACATCGATTCTTCGCGACGGACCCCGGCCAAAACGGTGTCGCCCCTCTCCCCAAAAGCGGCGGCGGCCTCCAAGCCGATACCCGAGCTACAACCAGTGATCAACACACATCCCATGAGGAGATGTTTGCATGTCAGCCGAGGCTCACCAGCATTCGAGGCAGCATTTCAAGGCGGCGTTCTATGGACGGTCACTAGGTCCACCATCGCAGTCCGTGGCAGGATCGAGCCATGTCTGATGAGCTGCAGTTTGAGATCAATGAGGGTGTCGCAACGATTACCCTGAACCGTCCGGAAAAGCTGAACGCTTTCCACAACCAAATGTTGGGCGACTGGGCTGCGGCACTGGTTGAGTGTCAGTCCAACGACGGCGTTGCAGCGGTGGTGTTGACCGGAGCCGGTCGAGCGTTCTGCGCTGGGGGAGACGTCACGACCCTCGGGGTCTACGACGACAATCCGGCTCTTGAGCTTGGCGACTACCTCCGCACCCACGTACACCCGGTGGCACGGGCTGTCACCGCGTTACAGAAGCCATACCTCTGCGCGGTGAACGGCGCAGCCACCGGAGCCGGGATGGACATGGCCCTCATGGCCGACATCCGCTGGGCCGGGGCACGAGCCCGCTTCGCCGAGAGCTATATCAAGCTAGGCCTCGTTGCTGGCGATGGCGGCGGCTGGCTGCTACCCCGATTGGTTGGCCAGTCGAAGGCGCTGGAGATGCTCTGGACCGGAGACATGATCGACGCCAACGAGGCCGAGCGGATCGGCATCGTTTCCAGGGTCTGCGACGATGATCGATTGGTCGAGGAGATGCACGACTTTGCCTCCCGGCTCGCCGCGGGGCCAACGGTCGCCATCAGGCTGATGAAACAGGTGGTGCGACAGTCGCAGCAAACCGATCTGATTGGAGCCCTCGACTTGGTCACCGGGCCGATGGGAGTGGCCGCCAATACCGCCGACCACGCTGAGGCCTGCGCCGCCTTCCTGAGTAAGAGATCAGCCAACTTTCAGGGCCGCTAGCCGCCGCCGCTCACGGCGGTGCATGACGGGCTGCCTTGACTGATGGCCCAAGTCTCGTGGGAGGCTTGATCATGGCCTCGAACACCCGGATCCTCTTCGTCAAACGTCCCGAAGGGGCCGTGGACGAGTCGTGCTTCGCGGTCGACACCCAACCGGTGGTTGGCCCGGAGCCGGGGCAGGTGCTGGTTCGTAACATCTACCTCTCATGCGACCCCTACCTGCGGGGCCGCATGGACAGCGCCTTCGACCTTGGTGTTCCTGTTACCGCGAGGGTTGTTGGCCAGGTGGCGGCGTCGGCTGATCCGGCCTTCACCGAGGGCGACCATGTTTGGGGCTTCTTGGGATGGGAGGAGTTCTCGCTTGTACGGGGAGCCGACCTGACGTTGGTCGATCCGGCAAGCGGGCCACTGTCCCACGCAATCAGCGTCCGTGGAATGCCCGGGCTCACGGCCTGGGTCGGCTTGATGGAGATCGCCCGTCCGGTGCCAGGCGAAACCGTGTTCGTTTCTTCAGCCACCGGCGCAGTGGGCCAGGTAGTTGGCCAGCTGGCTCGACGAGCCGGCGCCACCGTTGTTGGTTCCGGCGGAACCGACGCAAAGGTCGCCCATGCCGTTGAGCGGTTGGGGTACGACCGAGCCTTCAACTACCGCACGACCGACTCGCTCCCCGAAACGCTGGCCGCACACTGTCCCGATGGCATCGATGTGTACTTCGACAACGTCGGCGGTGAAACGCTCGAGGCGGTCCTCGCGACAATGAACCCGGCAGGGCGCATCGCGGTGTGCGGCATGATCAGTCGCTACCAGGACTCCGGCGACCCCGTGGTGCGAAACCTGGTGAGCGTTCTGGCCAATCGGCTGACCATCACCGGTTTTAGTATCTACGACCACGTGCACAAGCTTCCTGGCTTCGTGCCACGAATGAGTCGCTGGCTCGCCGATGGCGCCATCGTGTACGACGAGGACATCGTCGAAGGCATAGACCAGCTGCCCGGGGCCTTCCTCGGCATGTTGGCAGGCGACAACATCGGAAAACGACTGGTTCGGGTAGGGGCGGATCATGTCTGACCCGCAACCGCTCGATATCACGGCACAGATCCGCCATCTGAAACCAAAGTGGAAGAGCACCGACGAAGTGCCGAATATCGGCAGCCGGGAAACTCGTCGAGAAAACACCGCATCGTTCGATGTCGTGGTGCACGACGCCCGAATGTCCGGCGAGGAGTTTGGACTGGAGCGGTCCGGTTTTGACCTTCGCTCAGGGGCCGAGCCGCTCGCAGGCATGGACGCTGACCGAGCAGGTTATCGACAGCAGATGCTCGATTTGGTCAAGCACGAGGTGGGCGCAGTGGAGACCTATCTGTTCATGGATCAGTTGCGCACTGAGGATCAATCGAACTTCAACACAGCGTACGCCCGCTTTGCCCACTGCGACTTCAATCTTGCCTATCTCGACCGTATGACTCGCAGCCTGCTGGAGCGCAACGGTCGCACGCACGATCCCGACCGGACGTACGCCTGGGTCAACACCTGGCAGCCGTTTGACAATCGAGTGCAACAGAACCCGCTGTGTGTGCTCGACGTTCGCTCGCTCGATGAGGGCGACATCGTCGACTACCGGTACACGGGCTATGACGAGTCTGGAGCGCTCGTCGCCGGTCCGGTCTTCGACCCTGCGCACCGTTGGTACTACTACCCGGACATGACCACAGATGAGGTCCTGCTCACCAAACAGCTTGACAACAGGCCAGGCCATACCGCCCAGTGTCCGCACACCTCGATCATCGACACGACCCGCAGTGGGGAACTTCCGCCACGGCGAAGTATCGAGACCCGGATCCTTGCGGTGTTCGAGGTTTAAGGTTTGGGTTACGAGTTGCTGCCGGGAATGGGCGTGTGGAGGATAGGCATCTCGGTTGGCTCGAGTCCGAGCATGATCAGCTGCTTGGAGAACCCGATGAAACTCCCCATGGCGTAGGTGAGCTCCATGATCTGGGCGTCGGTGAAGTGGCGGCGGAGATCGGCTTCGACCTCGGCCGTCGGCGCGGCGCCGCCGGCAAGCAGAGAGTCGGCCCAGGACAGGGCCACCTTGTAGCTATCTGGCAGATGGCTCTCTTGGTGCTCATCGGTGATGCCATCGACGAGCTCTTCGGTGAGACCGGCCTCACGGGCCTGGTCAAAACGAATCTGAGTTCAAAGTCCGCAGCCGGTGACTCGGGCGTTGCGAAGACGAATCAGCTCCTTCACATCGACCGGGGCGACTCCGTCCGACCACAACGTGGCGTACATGGAGTCGAAGGCTTCCCGAACCTTCGGGCTGTGGCCCATCACCGTGCGGATGCTCTGAGACTTGCCCTCGGCCGAGGACTCAAGGCGGGGAGTGGTTGACATCTAATTGTCTCCAGTCTGATCGTCTGTCTGGGGGAGGAGCGCATTATCGAACCGGTGTGAGATCTCCCACGTGGCCAGCGCTGTGGTGAGGGTGACGACTCCGTCGTTGCCGATTACTGCGGCTACCTCTGCGACTTGCTCGTCGCTAATGCCGTGAACATCGAGCACATACTGTTCGGCCAACTTGAGACACGTCTTTGTCGCGGCATCGAACCGCTGATCGGTCACCCAAAGCGAAAGATTCTGCACCATCGCTTCGTCCAAGCCAGCGGCAACCGCTGCCGCCGACCGTGGTTCAGTCCACGCGTGTCGGTTGCCAAGCAGGGTGGCAGTCCGCAGACGGCAGAACTCGAGGATGCGAGGATCGACAGAACTGTTCCACAGCTCGTCGAGAATGCGCTCATGATCTCTCGCTAGATCAGGGTGCATTCCCATCAGCTCTTTGCGGCTTGTAGCTCCATCGAGCAACCAACTCATGCCCTCGACGCTAACACCCTGCCCCTCCCGCATCGAACCAGCTGCCTGCTACCGCAGGGTGTAGACGTGGATGACCGGCTGATCGCCATCGGCGAAACCCTGAGATATGAAGATCCGTCCGGAGGCTGGATCGTAAGCCGCTCCACCAAGTTGGGTCTGAGGGGCCGAGTGGGGCAGTTCGAATTCCCAGACGTCATAGGGCCTCACCGACTCTGGCTTTGCCCCGCCACGGAACACCCTTACCAGGTCCTCAGCGTCGTAGGCCCAAACCTGGTAGCGGTATGGGTAAGCATGAGTCCCCTGGGCAGACCGCTCGGGATCTCCACACGCCGACCCGGTGCCGTAGCAGTAAGGCCCGGTGCCGTGAGTCCCGAAGTACAACACACTGGAGGTGCCATCGGGGAAGACCATGCCCCGAGATTCCGAGGTCATGTTCCAGATGTCGCCCTGTCGATCTGGCACGTCAAGTGGCGCGGACAGCGGGTAGCCGAGCACCAATTCAGCTGGATCGTTGCCGAGCAGTGAGGCCCGAGAGAATGTGGCTGCCGATGGCCCCACCGATGAGTTACTGATGATCGAGATCCCGGCGAGGCCGCCGATATACCGATCCCCTCCGAAGTCGTTTTGCCACGCACGTGGGATAGCGGCCATCGCCCCGCCGAGCCACCGGGCCGGAACGTCCTCGGACAACGAGACCATATCGGAGCTGGCGCCCATCTGTGTGTTCGTAAGCAGATGGGAGCGGACCTGGGTGCCTCCGGCGTCGTAGTAGTGATACCCCGACACGAAGAGGTCGTCACCGTCAACCAAATAGCCACCGATACGGCCGTAGTCATGCTCCTTCGGTTGTGCGATGTTTGGTAGCTGACCGTCTGTCACATCCTGCAACGGCTGGATGAACGATGCCTGAGGCAGTGCCGAAACACGGTCCGACTGGCCGAGCCTTGGAATCGCGATCTCTGCGGTTAGTTGGTGCCAGCTGTGGCCGGTCAAGAAGAGCGAGTTGTTCGCTTCGTTGTAGGCCAAGCCTGCGCCACCCCAGGCCAGAGTTGTTCTTTCGTTCCCGCCACCATCGGGCACCCGAAATGACCCCTCGTACTGGAAGTCGGCCTCCCGAACCAGACCGGGCTTGCCCGGTGATGGTCTCGAGGTCGTGACAGGCTGAGGTTCGGTGGTCGTCGGTTGTATTGACGTCGATGTCGAGGTTGGCACCGATGTTGATGTTGAAGCCGGGGTTGTCGTACTGGTTGGGAACGGCTCTGGTCCGATCGGTATTGGCTCCGAAGCATCGACGAGCTCGTGAGCGCCGACGTCGGCCGCGGTGCCGCGGTCGCGGATGTAGCCATCAAAGTCACGCGTTGCATTCGCTAGCGATGGTGCAACGTTGACGATTCCGGCAACCCTGCCTGCGAGGTGCAGGTCTCCGATGGTTGGGTTTCGAAAGATGCTGCCGTCGGCATTGTCTGTAGTGGCGACGGCATCGCCTGCTGAAACGAGCACATTGTCTGGACCAAGCAGCACGTTGTCCGCATCGACGTATGTATTGCTGCTTCGATCGGTGATCGGGGCGTCGACCAGGTTGTTGCGGATCGCGGCTCCGTTGCTGTCGAAGCGAAGCTCGATGGACTTCACCGTGTTGCCGTTTGTGGTGATCGTGTTGTGCAACACCTGAGTGCCCGGCGAGTTCCAGACGATGATTGATCCGTCAGAGCGGGCAATTCGCCAGTCGCTGTAGAGGCCGGGTGTCATCACGATCATGTTGTTCCTGATCATCCCGCCCGAGTGATCTTGGGGCCGTGAACCGTCGAGCCCGAAGCTGATGGCTCGATTTACGTCGACAAAGACGTTGGCCTCGACCGTGGTGTTGGCCGCTCCGTTCCAGGCCAGCACCGCAGCCCCCCACAGGTGGTCGGCATCATCACCGGTATGAAGGTTCTCGAACCGTGAGTTCTTGATGGTCCAATTCTGGCCCGCATGAAGATCGACGCCCTGGGTGTAGCCGGTCCCGCCGCCATGATCTGTGGTTGGTGCGCCGCTGGTGTACTTGATGACCGCGTAGTTGACCACGCCATCATCAACGCCGTCGGCAAACCCAATGGGGTTCACCTTGATGAACTGCTCGCCGCTATCGAGCAATCTGACGTTGTATATCTCGGGGGACTGTGCACCGCCGTTCAACGTGATGGCGTGGAAGTACACATCTCGAATGGTGAGGTTCTGGACCTTCAGATTCTTGCGGTCGGTCCAGACCCCATCGGGCACGGTGTCTTTCGCCGCGACGTTCTCCATGCCCATACCCGCGAGGACAACCTCATCACATCGGTTGCTGTCGCCACGGATCGTCACGTCGTCTACCCGTACATAGAGCGTTCGCGACAACTCATAGGTACCGGGCGCAAGTAGTAGCACGGTGTTCGCAGACAGGTTCTGTACCGCGTCCTGTAGCTCGGCCTCCGATGCCACACGAACCACCGTCTTCCCCGGATCGGTAACCGACACGTCCGATAGAGCCGGGGCCGGGAGACACTCGCCGCCGAACGACGCCGAGGAGTCTGCGGTGACTGGTTGGTCTATGGCGATGTCCTCGTCGCCTCCCACCTCTGGCTCCGTCTCAGCCTCGGCGGAATCGGAACTGCCGTCGTCCTCGACCATGATGGTCTCTGGTTGCTTAACCGCTTGCGCTGCATCGGGTTGGCCGACCGCGAAGGTCGACTCGGTCGGGCCGCTCCCTAAGGCGGCAGCCATTCCGGCGACGCCAAGCACAGCGGCAACACCGGCAAACGACATGGCGGCCCGTGAGAGAACAAGACGCCGCCGGCCCTTCACCAGGACGGCGTCGAGCCGGTCTGGTTTCTCCGGCATCTCAAGGGCCTTGATCGACAGCTGCTGCTGTAGCCGAGATTCGATATCTCTGTTCATCGTTCCTCCAAGAGCGTTTCCAGCCGTTCCAGTGCCCGGGACAACCGACTCTTCACGGTTCCCTCGCCGACACCGAGCGCATGGGCCGCCTCCGCAGTCGACCACCCGAGGAGATAACGCAGGACAACAACCGAGCGGGCATCGATGCTCAGCGACTCCAACGCTCTCTCCAGATCGGGGTCGATCTCGTGACTGAACGACTCCTCGGCCCAATCGCTTGTCAGGACCTCGCGACGGCGATTCCTAACCCGATTTCGAGCCCAGTTGAGGCTGACTCGATAGACCCAGCCAGCCGGACTCTGATACGCGCCAACCTTGCGCCAGCGCTGATAAGCGCGGGCCATGCCTTCGTCGACGGCCTCCTGAGCCAGATCGACATCACCAAGCGCCAAGGCGAGGGCGCGCGCCAGTCGGTCGGCTTCAGCTCGGTAAAACTCGTTGAAGTCAGTTTTTTCGGTAACTATCCGCACCCGCGTCGCCTCGGTTAGAACCAACCGATCATTCATCGTCACGCTACAGACACCCGCCAGCGCTCCGAACGGTTCCCTTTTTCTTCGCCAGCTCAGAGATCGATAGCGGGGCGGCCGAAGTCGTTGTTATCGATGACGATGTTGGCTCGAGATCTTGGGTCTTCGGTATCGAGGTAGTACCGCATGCCCGACGAGTAGCGATCGATCCGCTCAACCCAACGAAGGACGTGGTGGACTAAATCGGTTCCGCCGGGCGGAGCCTCTGCCATGACGTATCCCAGCCGGTCGAGATCCACCCGGGTCTTTGCTTCGAGGAAGACGATGAAGTCCCAATACGCCAACAGTTCAGGGCGGCACAGGAATATCCCGTCGAAGAGCAGAACCTCGTCGCCCGAGACGGTCTCCGGTGGAGCGACGACCGGCTGGTCGCTCGGCTCGTCGAAAGCGGCGACACGGTAGGTCGCCCCCAGCCCTGCCCGCATCGGGTCGAGTAGCAACTCCCGAAGCGTGGCGAAGTCGTGCGAGTCTAGATAGAAGCCAGCTGGCGATGACTTGCCTTTGGACCATCGAGCGCTCCGTGGATTGTGAAACGAATCCACCGTCGACCTCACTACCGGCACCTCCAAGTCGAGCAGACGAGAGGCCAGTTCGTCAGCGAACGTGCTCTTGCCCGAGCCGTCTATGCCATCGATGCCAACAAGCAGCGGTGTACCGGCCATGCGGCGGCTGATGATCTCGTGGCAGACCCTGGTGAGTACCTGCTCTCGTTGCGGGGTGGCGATCGGATTTGTATTGCCATCGAGACCAGCGGGCATGACGACCATCATGCCCCATTGGCAGGATCGCTCTGGTGCAGTTGCCAACTCGGCCAGAACCCGGATGGTCTGCCACCGGAACTGACGTGCGATTCTCGGCCGGGCTACCGTTGCTTCATGTCTGATGCATACGACGTGGTCTGGCCCCGCAGCAAGCAGGCGGTCGAACTCCAGGACCTGGCCGATCGCCCCGACACGCTCGACGGGCGAACCGTTGGGTTCCTCTGGGACTACCTCTTCCGCGGCGACGAAATCTTCCCGGTGATCGCCGAGGAACTGAAGGCCCGGTACCCGGCGGTGAAAATCATCGACTTCCACGAGTTCGGATCGACCCATGGCGACGGCGAAGCCGAGTTGGTCGCTGCTCTGCCGAAGCGTCTACGTGACAGCGGTGTCGACGTCGTCGTCTCCGGGATGGCGTGTTGAGGTAGCTGTACGCCCGCCGTGTTGCGGGCCTCGAACGCCGCCGAATCCGCTGGTATCCCCTCTAGCTCGCTCACCTGCGAGGGATTTCTTCACCAGGCCGCCACCACGGCGTCCGGGCTTGGCCGACCCAACCTGCCCGTGGCCCTCGTTCCGGGCCACGTCGACACCCAGGAGTTATCGGTCCTCGAGCAAAACGTGCGTGAAATCACCGTTCCCGCGGTCATCGCCAACCTGACTGCGCCACCGGAAGAGGCCAAACGTTCCGAAGAACCTAGCCCTCGCGACATCGTCGCCTCGGGTTCGTTCGAGCAGATCAACGCTCGGTTCCTGGACGAACGGTGGAGCGACGGCCTGCCGATCGCCCCTCCAACCGTGGCTGCAGTTGAAGCCTTCCTGGCTCACACCAACCTCGCGGCCGATGAAGTGCTCGGCGTTGTTCTACCGGACAACCGTGAGCTGACGATCTGGAGCATCGCCGTCAACGGCGTGATGGCCGGCTGCCGCCCGGAGTACATGCCGGTATTGGTGGCCCTCGGCCGCTGCATGGCCGACCCGGCATACGGAGTCGAACACTCGGGCAACACACCGGGGGCCGACACCCTCATCACCGTCAACGGACCCATCGCCGCCGAGCTGGGATTCAACTGTGAACAGGGGGTGCTCCGCGACGGCTTCCAGGCCAACACCTCGGTCGGCCGATTCTGGCGGCTGATGCTGCGCAACGTCGCCGGTTTCCTGCCCCACGAAACCGACAAGGCCACCTTCGGCAACACCTGGCGGGTCGCCATGGCCGAGAACGAAGCAGTGCTCGAACGCATCGGCTGGCCACCGCTCGCCGGCGCATTCGGGTTCGAGCTCGGCGAAGATGTGGTCAGCGTGTCTCGCTATACCGGGGGAGGAGTGATCACCTCGGTCTACGGCCAGGAGGCCGACCACATGGTCGACTACCTAGCCGACGCCCTCGTGAGCCAGACCAGCTGGGAGCTGGTCTTCACCATCGGCATCGCAGGTGAGACCTATCGGCCTCTCCTTCTACTGAGCCCGATTCTTGCCGAGACGATTGCCAGCTCCGGTTGGACAAAGCCCCAGCTCCAAGAGGCCCTCTTCCAGCGAGCCCGTATCCCAGCGAGCCGATTCGAGGAGTACATCGGAGGCTGGACAAACCTAGTGCCGGGCCAGCGTCGCCTGGTCGATTTTGTCAATCTCAAGAAGGCCCATGCCCGATTCGCCGAGTCGAGCGACCCAGACCGAATGGTGCCAATCGTGGTCGAAGCCGATCACATCCTCATTGGCGTGGCGGGCGACCCGCTGCGCACCAACGCCTACGTCTTTGCTCACAACGGCATGCTCGGTTTCCCCGTAGCCCATGCGGTCGAGCGTCAAGAACCTCATCGCACTGAGTCTCAGTGAGTCTCAGGAGTCTCAGCGACCCCCCGAAAGGAACCGGTATGAAAGACATCACCGTTCGTGAGTTGTGGACCTACCCTGTGAAGAGCTGCCAGGGTGTGGCCGCCCAGGCGATCGACATCACCACCATGGGAATCGTCGGTGATCGCGGTTTCGCTATCTGGGCTGACGGAAGACTTGTCGAACAGAAACGTACGCCGCTTGTGGCGTCGATCGGGGCAGCGTGGGATGTAGCCAACAACACCTTGACCCTCCGTCACGCTGATCACAACCCGTACGAACATCGGGTTCGTGACAGTGGCGACATTCGGGAAGCGACCTGGGTGCTCGATGAGTTCAAAACAATCGACCAAGGTGACAAAGTCGCGGCCTGGCTCTCTGCGATCCTCGATCGGGAGGTGCGCCTCGTCATCCCTGGCGAACCGTGGAAGATCAACTTCCCGATACCGCAGATGGAACTGCTGCACGAACAACCAAAGCAGAGCTTCACCGCAGCATCGCCGGTTGGGCTGGCCAACTGGGCCTCGCTGCAAGACTTCAACACCCGCGTCCAGACGCCGGTGCCGATGGATCGCTTCCGGGTCAACGTGGTCGTCGACGGACTCGATGCCTACGCAGAGGACGACATCATCTCGCTGGCTAACGACGACGTTGAACTGCTCAACGTCACCGCCGCCGAACGCTGTGTGATCATCTCCACCGACCAGACCACAGGCGAACGCCCCGACAACAACCTGTTGCAGGTACTTGGGGAATATCGGGCCAAGTCCAAGGAAGACCGGTTTGCCAGCGGCCTCAAGTTCGGCAACTACATGACGGTCGGCCGGGAAGGCACGCTCAGAGTCGGCGACCGTCTAAGGGTGAACTGATTACGGTGTGATGGTTACCTGGAGCTCCGGTAGGAAGGTAATGAACACCGGTTCCGTCAGGCCGCCGCTGCCGGGGGTCACGTACTGATCGATGAAGGCTCCGGTGGTGCCGTTGTAACGCAGGATCGCGTGGTCCTGGAAATCTGAGACGTAGAGCTGACCGTCCGGTCCAAAGGCCAAGCCCGTCGGCTCGTTCAGGCCGCCCGCACCGCCAGCAGCCACGAAGATGTCGATGAACGCCCCGGTGCTGCCGTCATAGCGCAACACCTCATCGGTGCCGAGGCTGGAGACGTACAGGTTACCGTCTGGTCCGAAGACCATCTGTTCTGGCGAGTCGAGGCCTCCATCGCCAGAGGAGACGAAGGTGTCGATGAATGCCCCAGTAGCGCCGTCAAAGCGATCCACGTTGTTCTGGTTGAAACTGCCCACGTACAAGTTGCCATCGGGTCCGAAGATCGCACCGTACGATTCCGAGGCCGATCCGCTGACGAACGTGTCGATGTGTGCGCCGCTTATTCCGTCGTACCGCAACACGTGGCCTCCGTTGGTCCTTGTTACGTAGAAGTTTCCGTCCGGTCCGAACGCCATGCCTCCCGCGGCGTTGAGGCCCCCGCTTCCGGAGGAGACAAACTCGTCGACGTAGGCCCCGGTCTGGGCGTTGTATCGTTCAACGTTGTCTGAGCTCTGGCCGCTGACGTAGAGCTGGCCGTCTGGCCCGACGAGCGCCTGGACCGGAACGGTTGTAGCGGCAAAATTCTGAACAAAGTTGCCGCTGGTGGCGGCGTAGCGGAAGACCTCGTCGCCGTCGTAGCTCGGCACCAGCAGTTCGTTTTGCAGCACGGTGCCGTCTTCGTCTGTGGCCGAAGCGGTGATGTTGTAGGTAAAGCCGACACCGCTGTAGGTGTGGCTGACCGTTGCCGGGTTGCCGACGATCGAGTCGATCGTGCCGTCTCCCCAGTTGATGGTCCAGCCGCTGATGGTGTCGTCGCCGGGATCGGTGACGCCAAGGTTGAGGGTGTACGGGCTTCCGGTGCTTACGGTCGCCGCTCCGGTAGTGCTGAGGACCGGGGCGACGTTGCTGATGGTCGCCGAAGCGGCGTCGGCGTCTCCACCGTCTACCTCGACGGCAATCGAGTAAACCCCGTCGTCGTCTACGCCGATGCCGGCCAGCGTGGCCCAGGTGACTGTGGGGTTGACGCCGGTGGCGTCGTCGTACTGGCCGTCGTTGTCTAGGTCCCAGTTCCAGGTTGCGGCGCCGACTGAGGCCGACCCGTCGAGCGTCAACGATTCACCTTCGGCGATTGCGTATGGGCCGCCAGCATCGGCGAACCCGCCGTTGTTGGTTCTCCCGACGCTGCTGGCGATGACCCCGAGCGGTACCGAGCCGGAGGTAATGAGTGCTCCGGCACAGCGGCCGGTCGCGTCATTGGAAGCGACCGGCTCCCAGCAGTCGCTGGTGTTGCTGTCGGTACCGTCAACGGCGAGGGCGATCGCTTCCGCCGAGGCGGTGAACAGGGTCGACTGGGAGGTGGCATCCCATTGATTTAGCGCGGCCTCGGGAGGTGTGCCGACAGCAGCGCCGCCACCGTAGGCCATGTAGTCGACGATCCGGGTTTCGGTGTCGAGTAGCCAAAGGTCGTCTCCGGCATCGTCCAATTTGGTTCCGGCCACACTGATGACATATTCAAGCCCGCCAGTCGGGTTGACCAGCGGCGGCAGGTTTGCTCCGTCGTAAACCACCCAAACGACGGCGTACTCGCCAGTAGCCAACGACGACGCCGTTCCCCAGTGGTCGGTTGCGGGGAAGGTGAAACTCAGGTCCTCGGCCCCATCGGCTTTGAGGTTGGCGTCGTTTAGCGTCCAGCCGGTGAGGTTGACAGCCCCAGCGGATGCGTTATGGAGCTCGATGAACTCCTCCGGAGCTGCCACGCTGACCGTGTTGTAGAGCACCTCGTTGATGGCGATATTGCCAGCTTCGGCCGACACGAGGTGGTAGCCGATGTCGATGGTGAAGCTGACCGTTGTTTGGGCAGGCCCGGTGCCGTCGTCGGTCACCGTGACGTCGACGTTGTGCGAACCTTGCGTCCCGGCGTTTGGTGTTCCGCTGATCAGGCCGGTGGCGTTGATGCTGAGACCGGCCGGAAGACCGCTCGCTCCGTAGGACAGCCCGTCGAGTTCGACGTCCGACGCGCTGATCTGGAGGCTGAACGGCGTGCCTTCGGCTCCGGTTTGGGTTCCTGGTTGGGTGACCGCTGGCGGGTCGTTGACGATGGCGACCGGAATCGTCACCGTTGCCGTGTTCGAAGTCAGAGGACCGGCGTCGGTCAGGGTGTATGTGAACGAGTCGATGCCCGACCATTCCGGGTCAGGGTCGTAATCGAAGGTGCCGTCTCCATTGTCGGTCAGGGTGCCGTTACTTGGGCCGCCGGTCACGGTGATGCCCGCCGGGTCGATCGGCCCATCGGGATCGTTGTCGTTGTCGAGCACGTTGCCGGTCGTCAGCAGTACGTCTTCTGAGGTGGAGAAGCTGGCCCCGCTGTCGTCGGCCGCCACGGCGACCTCGTTTACATCCGTAACGGTGACGGTGGTGGCGAACGGAGTGACGACGGTGCCATCGCTGACCCCAAACTGGAGGAGATAGCTGGTGGCTGTTTCATAGTCGAGGGTCGTCGCCACCGTGGCCTCGCCTGCGGCATTGATGGCGAACCGTCCGCCGGCATCACCGGCGGTGATTGTGTAGCTCAGAGCGTCGCCGTCGGCGTCATAGGAACCCAAGATGGCCACGCTGGTGCCGATGGCTGAGTCCTCGCTCAGAGTGACGGTGGGCGGACCAGCCACAACTGGAGCGTCGTTTAACGGGGTCACGGTCACGGACACATTGGCGGTGACCTGGGGGTTGACTCCATCGCTGATTACGTAGGTGAAGCCGTCAGCGCCGTTGTAGTTGAGGTCTGGCTCGTAGCGAATCTGGCCGGTCTCGATGGAGACGGTGCCGTTCTGGGCCAAGCCGACGCCGGTGATGGTGACGGGGTCGCTGCCATCGTCGCTGTCGTTGGCCAGCACATCGATGAGGATCGACGCGTCCTCGTCGGTGGTCACCGAGTCATCGCCAGCGATCGGCGACAGGTCGATGACCGGGGGAGCGGTGGTTGGAGGGGCCGTTGTCGTCGGTGGCTCGGTGGTCGTTAGCTCTGTTGTAGATGGGGCTGTAGTGGGAGGGACGGTGGTCGATGTGGGTGGCGGTTCGTCAACCGAGGCCGGTTCGAGCACCGTCTCCTCGCTTACCTCGACGGATACGGAGGCAACCGAACTGGCTTCGCCGGGGTCGGCGATGGTGTAGCGGAACGTGTCTGTGCCGACAAAGCCTTCGGCTGGCACGTAGACGACCTTGTTGTCGGCAACGATGGCTTGGCCGCCGATGCCCTGCTCAACATCGATGACTGTCAACGGGTCGCCGTCGATGTCTCGATCGTTTGCCAGCACATCGATCTCGATCGAGCTGCCGGCCACCGCGGGTCGCCGGTCGTCTCGGGCCTCCGGAGAGTCGTTCGCCGCCTGAAGCGTGACCCGGGCTGTCGCCGAGACACAGGTGCCGACGCCGTCACAGGCGTCGACCGTGAACTCGTCGTCTCCAAAGAAGTTGGGGGCAGGCCGATAGCTGGCCGTCTGGACCCAGCGATCCACATCCGCAGCAACATCGGGATCGGCAGCCGAAACAACATCGACGTTCAGGTCGGCGAGGCCTTGGCCATCAGGATCGGTGGTGTCGTCGATAGCCGACTCTTCGATGGTCGATCGGCTGGTCAATACACCCAGCTCGACTGTTCCATGCTCGGCGCCGCTGACCGAGAAGACCAGCGTTCCGATGCCGCCATCGGCTAGGAATTCCAGCGGGACGGTGCTGTCCTCCAGGCCGGCAAAGTCGACGTCGCTCATCGTGATGGCTACCGGTTCGACCATGGCCAGCGTTTCGGGAGGGCTGTCCGGCATGACGCCGGCTGCCGCGACGGCGACGACCGCCGCGGCCGACGTCGCCCCGGACGAAATGGTGGCGGCAATCGGTACTTTCGCCTGGGCAGAGGCCAACAGGTTGGCCACCCAACCGAACGGTCCGGCGACCGTACGCAGCTGGCCGAGGCTGACGCGAAGAAAGGCCCGCACCATTGCTGGATCGAACTGGGATCCGGCGCAGTCGGTAAGTTCCTGTCTGGCGATTTCCGCCGAGAGAGGCTTCTTGTAGCTACGAGCGCTTGTCATCACGTCGTAGGCATCGGCAACGGCAACGATCCGCCCCGACAGTGCGATTTCGGTGCCCGCCAGGTCACTGGGGTAGCCGCCACCATCCCAGCGACAGTGATGCTGGTCGGCTGAGTGGACCCAGTCGCCCAGCCAATCTCGAAGCGGTTCCAACATTCGCCCGCCGCCCGCAGGGTGACCGCTGAGCACCTTCCATTCCTCTTCGGTCGGGCGGCCCGGCTTGTTCAAGATCTCGCTCGGGACGTCGAGCTTGCCGACATCGTGAAGCAAAGCCGACCACCGCAGCTTGTTCATGTCATCGTCGCTGAGGCCCAGCTCATCTCCGAGCATCTCGGCGTAGGCCCGAACCCGCTCGGAATGGCCCCGAGTCAGACGATCGTGCTCGTTCACCTCGGTGAGCAGCTGCACGAGATAGTCGCCGTAGAGCACTTCTCCGCTCTGTTCGCCGCTTTCTCTCGCAGCTTCCATTTCCCGCAACATCGAGCGGGAGCTCGACTTGCGGAGCGTCGCCTTTGCCCGGGATGGAGCTTGATCGGGAAAGACGAGGGTGAGCTTCATCAGCGCCACCAGCGGCGTGAGCCGCTCGATCAGCCTTCGCATGATGCTCAACAGAAGGTTCGCTATGGCGAATACCGCCAGAATCCAGATCCAACGGTTCATGCCGAGGCGCTCGGGTGGTGCCAGCTTTGCCGCGACGGTAGAGAACGTCACCGCGGTGGCTAGAGGAGCGACCCAGATAAGGAGCCGCAGGCACCTGGCTACCAGCGGATGTGACTCCCACTGGCTGCTCTGTTGACTACGACGCCCCGCCCCTTTTGTTGGTCCGGACTCAGGCATTCTCCGGGATATCGGCAGATCCCGTTACAAACATAAGCAAGCGCTAAGTAGTGCCTTTGGCTCTGCTGCCCCTCGCTAGTTGGGGTGAGGGCGCCGATTGGGCAGCTATGGATTACTCCGACGCAGGATCGTAACAAGGAAGTTCGATTGGTCATCGAACGGGCGCAAATCCCAGGTGGCCAACTTCAGGTCGACGACTAGGCCGGCGGCGGACACATGGTCAAAGAACTCGTCGAACGTGTAGTCCCGACCAGCTCCAAAGCCCAGCACCAAACGTCCGTCGGACGTGAGGTGACCTCCGAGCCTGGTGAGAACCTCCTGGCGAGTACTTGGCGCCAGAAACGCCATCACATTCCCAGCACTGACGATCACGTCAAACTTCTCGGCTTCGTCATGCTGGGCCAGATCGAGTTCGGCCAGGTCAGCGACTATCCACCGGGGGCCCGGGTGGTCTTCTTCAGCCGCAGCGATGAGGACCGGGTCGACATCTACCCCGACAACCTGGTGTCCAAACCCAAACAGGGCCCCACCGACCCGACCAGGTCCACAACCGGCGTCGAGAATGCGGGCCGCTGGCGGAACCAGCGCATTGACGAACCGGGCCTCACCTGCCAGATCTTCTCCGGCTGCTGCCTTCGCCCGGAACCGTTCGATATACCAGTTGGAGTGATTGGGGTCCTGCAGCGTCTTCGCGATCCACTTACTTTGTTCGACCATCAGGCCTCCTTGAAAGAGAACCCTACGTATGGAAGACACCGACGACTACCGCCCGCCTTCTGGGGCCGGTGGCGGTCGGTTCCCTAGGGCTTCTGGGAGCCGATTGTTGTGGCGACCGGAACCACGACAACGAACCGTGCTCCGCCGAGCGGGCTGTCGCCGACCGCTACCGAACCTCCGACACGGCCTAGCTCAGCTTTTGTGATGGCCAACCCCAAACCGGCTCCGCCGTCGGCTCTGGTGCGCCCGGTGTCGGGCCGGTAGAAGCGCTTGAAGATGGCGTCCCGCTGTTCGACGGGGATACCCGGCCCGTCGTCATCGACCGTGATCGTCACCATCCCCCTTGCCGCTGCCACCCCGACATCTACCCGAGATGTCATATGGCGGGTGGCGTTGGCCATGATGTTGGCCAGCGATCGGGAAACGTCGGGTATGGGGAGCGACGCTGTCTGCGGGTCGAGGTCGATCGTCGACGATGTGTCCGCTCCGACCTCAGCCAGGACCTCGGCCACGGTTCGCGCCTGGTTAGTCGAAGTTTGACCCTCGTCGATCGAGGCCAGCGTCAACAGGTCGTCGACCAGCGTGGTCAGCCGATCGCTTTGACTGAGAACCGATCGGGCTAGTTCGGTGGTGTCGCCTCCGTGATCGATGGCGTATTCGGCATCGGCCGTTAGCACCATAAGCGGGGTCCGCAGCTCGTGAGAAGCATCTGAAACGAACCGTCGCCGGTCCGAGTCGGCGGCTCGAAGTTTGCTCAACATGGTGTTGAATGTTGTCGCCAGCTCGGCGATCTCGTCGCCCGATTCGGTGACGGGAAGTAGACGCCGAGACTGGTTGGCCTCGATGGCTCTGGCCTGCTCGGTTAGCCGTCGCACCGGCGTGAGCGCTCGATCGACGACCAGCCATGCGACGGCTCCGATTAGTAGTCCCACGACTAGGACCGATATCCAGAGGCCCGTTCGGACCGTGGCCAGCGTCTGGTCGATTTGCCTTGTCGATACGAGTCCGACGATGGCCACCACATCGGACTGCTCGATTGGTCGCACCACCTGCAATGTCCCGATCGGGGCCGGCGGGACTGGGGGGTCGCCTGTTCGAACAACTCGGAGACTGAAATCGAGCCGTAGCCGCGCTGCCAGCTCGTCACCGTCGGCCAGCTGGCGCTGTAAACCGTCGAGCCGCTCATTGAGGAGGTCGATCTGCGAATCGCGGGTTGCGTTGACCAGAGACACGTAGCCGAAGGCGCTGACGACGCTCAGTACAAAGACCGTGGCGATCGCCGCCATGGCGGCCACCCGGAGTCTGATATCGGTGGTCACAGGTCGAGTCCTCCGCTGCTGGCGGCCAGGTCGTCGGCTCAGGTGGATTGCAGTTGAAACCCGACGCCGCGGATGTTCTTGATCGTGTCACGGCCGAGCTTGTTGCGGAGCCGGTTGATGTAGACGTCGACCGATCCGGGGTCGCCGTCGAAGTCGAAGCCCCAGGCTGCCTTTACGATTTCCTGCCGGGCGACGGCGCCGCCGCGGGCGGAAACGAGCACATAGAGCACGTCGGCTTCCTTTTTGGTGATAGGCACCTCGACTTCGTTCTGCCAGCAACGGTGTGCGACGAGATCGAAGCGAATCGAGCCATGGGTGAGCTCGTTTGTGGTGCCACCCGCCGCTCGCCGGATCGAGGCCCGGACCCGAGCCGCTAGCAACTTGATTGAAACGGGCTTGGTCAGGAAGTCGTCGGCGCCGAGATCGAGCAGATCGATTTGGTCGAACTCACCGTCTTTGGCGGTGAGCACAACGACCGGGACCTGATTCCCGTCGCGGCGCAGCGACTCGCAGACCTGATAGCCCGACATCCCTGGCATCAGCAGGTCGAGGATCACCGCGTCGAAGTCCGACTCGGTCGCTCGCCACAAGCCGTCGGTTCCGTTCCCCGCAACGTCGACAGAGAATCCCTCGGCCTCCAGACCGCGACTCACAACCCTCGTGATTTCAGCGTCGTCCTCAATGAGAAGCAGTCGCACACGATTCACCGTACATCGCAACCACCTTCGACCGATACCGGCCTCAGGTGCGACCGTTAAGTCTGCATTTAGGTTGCTTAAGGTTCGATATAGGAGGCCTGACAGATGCTGGCGTGACGTTGGAAGCGCCTCGCAGGGTGACCCGACGCCACAGCATCCAGTCAGACGCCGGTCCAAAAGCCGGCTAGAAAGAAGGAAGTATCATGCGTAGAACGGTCAAAGGATTAGCTGCAGCGGCAGCTCTGGTGGTCCCGATAGCGGTCGGGTGGGTCTACACCGCCGAAGCATCAGTAGGGGAGAACGGCTCCGGGTTTGCCGGCTTGTTCTCCGATGAAACCGTCGATGAGTTCTTGATCGACGACTACCTCATCACTCGGGAAAGCCAGGACGGTGCTGTGACCATGAGTGTCGTCGGACCGGACGGTGCTGCAGTTGCTCTGGCCGAGCTTCCTTCCGAGATCGCCGAGCGAGTCTCCTATTTCGAGTCGGAGTGGGCACCCGAAGAGTCAGGGCCGACGTTTGAGATCGTCGACGGCGTCGCCTGCTACATCGCACCGAGCGGCCTGGGAGCGAACGACGACCTCGACGTATTTGAGCATGACAACTCGGTGATACGAGCGCTTGAAGCGAAGGCCGATGACAGCGGAACGCCGACGGTGCAGGCCAGGCAATGGGACTTCGATGACCTGACGCCCCAGCAGCGGGACCAGCTGAGCGCTGGCGACGCCGAGCTTGCTGATCTGCCAGGCGGGGCCGAGATAGCAGCCTGCGCTGACTAGCCCTCCAAGAACCCGCTAGTCAGCGTTGTCGACGAGGCCCGATAAGGGCCCCAATAGGAGGCCCGATAAGGGGCCCAATAAGAGGCCCGACAAAGAGGTTCGACAAGAGGCTCCCGCCGAATCGGCGGGAGCCTCGCTCCGTTCTCCGTTGATGCGGTGTGCGGCAAATTCCTTCTACTGGGCCTCGCGACTAGGTTTGGACTCGACCTATAGCGCAACCCGAAAGTGTAAAAACCATGGCATGGGACTTTGAGACAGAACCCGAGTTCGAGGCCAAGTTGGCGTGGATGCGCGACTTCGTCAAAGAGGAGATCTTCCCGCTTGAAACGCTGGCGCCGGAGTTCCGCAGCGAGGAAGGCCGGGCGGTCTACGCCAAGATCACCGAGCCGCTTAAGCAGCAGGTCAAGGACCAGGGGCTGTGGGCCTCGCACCTGCCGCCCGAACTTGGAGGCGGTGGCTTTGGCCAGGTCAAGCTTGGGCTGATGCACGAGATTCTGGGCCAGTCGCCGCTGGCGCCGCGGATCTTCGGAAACAACGCCCCCGACTCCGGCAACGCTGAACTGCTCTCGCTTGGTGGAACCGAAGAACAGAAGAAGAAGTGGATGGAGCCACTGCTGGCCCAGCAGATCCGATCCTGTTTCTCCATGACCGAGCCGGGAGCCGGAGCCGATCCAACGTTGCTCACCACCCAGGCGGTGCGTGACGGCGACGAGTGGGTCATCAGCGGCCACAAGTGGTTCTCATCCAACGCGTCGGTATCCGACATTCTGATCGTGATGGTCAAAACCAACCTCGACGAGGAAGCATCGCCGTACAGCGCCTTCTCGATGATCGTGGTTCCAACCTCCACCCCGGGCGTGAACATCTTGCGTGACGTCCCGACCATGGGCGAGCCCGACCACAAGACCGGTGAACCCGGCGGTCACGCCGAGATCATCTACGACGAGGTCCGGGTGCCGTTCGAGAATATCGTCGGTGGTGAAGCGGGTATTGGCCAAGGTTTCGCTCTGGCCCAGAAGCGCCTCGGTCCCGGTCGGATCCACCACGCTATGCGCTGGCTCGGCCAGTCCAGCCGGGCCTTTGACCTGCTCTGCGAGCGGGCGCTGACCCGCTACACCAAGGGTTCGATTCTGGCAGACAAGCAGATGATCCAGGACTGGATCGCGCAGTCATACGCAGACCGAGAGGCAGCCCGCCTGCTGACCCTGCAGGCGGCGTGGAAGATGGACAAGCTGCACGAGGCAGGCGGGACCTATAGCGACGCACGGTTGGAGATCGCGGTAATCAAGTTCTGGGGTGCCAAGGTGCTGCATGACGTGATCGACCGGGCCATTCAGATCCACGGATCTCTCGGCTACACAACCGATCTGCCGCTTGAAGCGATGTATCGGGCAGCCAGAGCAGCCCGGATATACGACGGGCCAGACGAGGTCCACAAAGTCACCGTGGCCCGCCAGGTGCTGAAGCGCTATCGGGCCGCCGACCCATCGATCGACCACGTGCCAACCAGGCGGGAGGCTGCCATGTCCCGCTACGGCAACTACCTCGACGAGCTGGCGGTTAACTCCTAGCTTCTGGCCACTCGTCCGGCTATCGCTTGTGTGTCAGACTTCTGGCCATGAGCGATAGTCGAGTCGTACTGGTCACTGGAGCTGCGCGAGGGATTGGTCGGGGTATCGCGCAGAGCTTCCTGGAAGCGGGGCACCAAGTAATGGTCGCCGACCTGGGGGAGGGCACGGAGTGGCGTTACTCACTCTCGACCTCCGCCGAGCTCGACGCCACGGTTGCCGACCTCGGCGCGAACGGCGAGGTCAGGGGGACGTCGGTCGACGTCACCGACGCCGACTCCTGCCGGTCGGCGGTTGAAGCGACGATCGAAACGTTTGGGCGCCTCGACGTGCTGGTTAACAACGCAGGGGTCGTCGACTCGGGACCCATCGAGAGCTTCTCAGAGCCGCAATGGGATCGCATCTTCGACGTGAACGTGAAGGGCATCTATCACATGACCTCGGCCGCCGTCGCCCACCTGCGAGCCTCGGGAGATGCGGCCATCGTCAATACCGCCTCGATCGCCGGAAAGCTCGGAGCACCAAACATGAGTGCCTACTGTGGCTCCAAGTGGGCGGCGATCGGCATCACAAAGTCCCTGGCCCGGGAGTTCGCCCCCGATGGCATCCGGGTCAATGCCATCTGCCCCGGCATCGTCGGCACCGCCATGTGGCTCGACCACCTCATGGAAGGCGAAGGTGAAGCGGCCTTCGAGACGCGAATGGAAGAGATGATTCCGCTCGGGCGTCCCCAGACCCCGGCCGATATGGGCCAGGCTGCGGTCTACCTCGCCACGGCTCCCAACGTCACCGGTGTCGCCCTGTCGGTCGCCGGCGGATACGACCAGTAGGAAGGGCCGACAGTCATGAGCACCATCAAGCGAATCACCCTCCAGGAATACCGGTACCAGCTCGATGATCTCGGGCCCGGCATGAGGTTCGAAAAGGGGAGCAAGGCCGACCTCACCAAGTTTGTCGTCACGATCGAGACCGACGACGGCTTGAAGGGCTCGTACGCCCCGCACCTTGGCGCTACGGGGAGCGCCTATGCCCAGGTCCAAGCTATGGCTCCCGCCTTGATCGGCAAAGATGCCGAGCAGCGCGAACGCATTTTCGAGACCCTGAAGATCGCCTTCCGACACTACGACAAGGTTGGGATCGCCGCCCTCGATTGTGCCCTGTGGGATCTTGCGGGGAAGAAGTATGGGGCGTCGGTCTCGCAGTTGCTTGGCGGCTATCGAACTCGTTTGCCGACCTACGCCAGTACCTGCCCGGGCCAGCAGACGCCGGGAGGGCTCGACAGCGTTGAACGCTACGCCGAGTTTGCCGAGGAGTGCGCAGAGCGTGGTTTCCCGGCGTTCAAAATCCACAGCTTCTTCGACGGGAACCCCCGCAACGAGATAGCGATCATGACCGCGGTCCGCGATGCCGTCGGAGGCAAGCTCAAGCTGATGACCGATCCGGCGTCGAGCCTGAAGTCGTTTATGGATGCGGTAGAGGTCGGCCGAGCCTGCGACGATCTCGGGCTGTACTGGTACGAAGATCCCTATCGCGATGCGTCATCGAGCGCGGTGGCCCACAAACGCCTGCGTGACTTCATAAAGACGCCGCTGCTGGTCGCCGAGCACATACGAGGCTTTGAACAGAAGGCCGACTTCGTTTTGGCCGGCGGCACCGACATCATGCACGTCGACCCCGAGCTGGACGGAGGCATCACCGGCACGATGAAGCTGGCCCAGTTCTGCGATGCGATCGGCATGGAGGTGCAGCTACACACCGCTGGCCCACCACATCGGCAATGTATGGCGGCGATAACCAACACGCTGTTCTACGAGCTTGGGCTCGTCCGGCCGGACGGGGCCTGGAATTTCTTTCAGCCGCCGATTTACGCCGATGACTACGGAGATCAGCTGGACGACGTCGGCTCGGATGGCTGTGTTGCTGTTCCGGACGGGCCAGGCCTTGGCGTCACATATGACTGGGACAAGATCAACGCCTGGGAAACGGCTCGAGAAGTGTTTCAGTAGCTAGCCCGTTTGGCCAAGCGGTTCAGCCAAGCGGGTGGCCGACGACCCAGAGATGTCCAAATGGGTCTTTGAGTCGCCCGTCTCGACGACCGTATGGGCGGTCGTCGATGGGGATCAGGGTCTCCCCGCCAGCTTCGACGAACCTGGCCGCCGCTTCGTCGGCGTTGGGGACCGTCAGGCTGAGGATCACCGATGTGCCGCCGACGGTGGTCGGCGCCCGGTTGAGGTCGCCATCCTCCTCGGTCACACCGACCAGGGTCGAACCGATGAGCACTTGCCCGTTGACGAGTCGATCTCCGTCGTAGGCCTGGTCTGACGGTTCGGAGTCGAAGGCGCGAGCGTAGAAGTCGAGCGCTGCGTCTCCTGCCGAGACGATGAGTCGTGGGGCTAGTTCGGTGGTGGCATCTGTAGTCATAGTCATTCTCTTTCTTGAGCGTCTTTCTTGGTTAGGCGTTGTCTTTTTGGTGAGGCACCGGTCCAGGTGAAGCGTTGAGGTCAACTGGCGAGTGATTGGTGAAGGAAGCGCAATGTCCAGGGCTCGTCGGTGTCGTCGAAGATCATGGATTGCACGACCGGGCGCGGTTCGTCACCGTCGGTGGTGCGAACAGACACGGCGACGGTGAGCAGCGTGAGGTGCGGCGCTAGGGGGCGGGCGCTGGACTCGGTGATGTCCCACTCCACGTACGGGGCGTGCCCGGCCACGGTGGCGATGGTTGCCGCTTTGTCCCATCGTTTCGAGCTGCCGGGGAAAACGAGCTCGGCATCGGTTGCCAGGTGTCGCTCGAAGAAGGCGGCGTCGGATTGAGCGAACCCGTCGAGGAAACCTCCAACCCGGCTGAGCAGCACGTTTAGGTCCAGGTCGGTCGAGGTCTGCGAAAGTGCCTTGGTCCAGCGGTCGCCGCCCAGCCAGGTGGCCAACGTCGTCAGATGAGCGGGGTTCAATTTGTAGAGCCGGCCGCGGCCGTCGCCATCGACGTCGACCCGGTCGACCAACTCTCGCTCCCTGAGCACACGCAGGTGTCGGCTGACCGCAGGCACACTGACGCCGACCTGCTGGGCCAGCTCGTTGGTTCGCCGTGGTGATTCGATAAGTAGTTCGACTACCCGCCTGCGGGTCGGGTCGGCCAAGGCGGCCAGGGCGATATCAACATCTCGCATTTCCCTATCTAACTAACGGTTCGATAGATTGTCAATGATATCGTTATCTATCTGCAGTAGCTAGCATTGGCGTCTAGACCTAGTTCCGCGAACGACCGGGGGAGTTACTTGGCTGTCATTGGCTTGACCCATATCAATATCAACTGCAGCGATTACGAGCGGTCGAAGGCGTTCTACGAGCTGCTCGGTTTCCGTGAGTTCTGGCAGGTGCCGGAAACGAACCGCCCAGAGATCGCCGCTGCGGTAGGCATGCCTCCGTACCGGGTGCGAGGTGCGCTTCTCATGCTGGAATCCGACCAGGCCCGTGCTGGCGGCGCCCCACCATTGACGATCGACTTGCTTCAATGGATCGAGCCTCACGACGACGCTGCTCCGTATCCCCACCTCTATCACTATGGGATCGCTCGGATCGCGCTTACCACGTCGGATCTCGACGGCGATATGGCTCGGTTGAAATCGGCGGGCGTCGAGTTTATTTCCGACCCGGTGCAACTCGTACCGGACTCGCCAAGCTCACCTCGGTTCGTATGCTTCAAAGATCCGGATGGCACCGTGCTCGAATTCGTCGAGCACCCGAGCACCGATTCAGCAACCGACTAGAATCGGCGAGTGCGCGCCTTCCGAATCGCTCTTCCTGCCGCTGACATCGATCGGTCGCGGGCCTTCTACGAGCGGGTGCTCGATCTCGAAGCAGACGACACCGTGCCCTCACGTCTGTACTTCCACTGCGACGGCTTCATCGTTGCGCTCATCGACTGGGCCATCGAGAACCATGGTGCACCGTCACCGGTTCGACCGCTGCAGGATCGCCTGTACTTCGCGACCGAAGATCTAGACGCGACCCTCGATCGAGCGGTCGAAGCCGGAGCAGAGATCACCTCACCGATCGAGGTCATGCCGTGGGGTGAGCGCTCGTTCTACTGCGCTGACCCGGACGGTCACCCACTCTGTTTTGTCGACCGCAGCACCCTGTTCCTCGGTCGTGGCGCACCCTGGGCTTAACGCCGGACAGCTACTTAGGCGGCGTGTTCCCGGCCAAAGCCTGGCTATGAGCCCGACGGTGACTCGGTGTCGCTGGCAGCCCAGGGGCCAACCGGGGCGTTGCTCAAGATGCAGAACTCGTTGCCCTCAGGGTCGGTCATCACGGTGAACCGGTCGGTCTGAAACGAATGCTCAGCACGAGCGCCACCGAGTTTGATCACCCGTCGAATACTGGCCTCAGGGTCGTTGCTTGCCAGGTCGAGGTGTAGCCGGCCACCGGTGGCCGCCAGCTCGTCCACGGCGACGAAGTCGAAGGTGATGCCCGGTGCCCGAAGAGCCACCACCCCATGTTCGGGAAACGGCACAGCTTCGCCGCCGAGCACGCCCTGCCAGAAGCGAGCCAGCTCGACCGCATCCAGACAGTCGACGACGAGCGAGGACACGGTGGCTGCTGGGACTGCGAGGGGTGGTGGGACTTGTGTCTGGCTGGCCCGTTTGAACAGCGAGACAGTCGAGGCGAATGAAGCGGTGGCCGCAGCTTCGTTGTAGTTGGGCCAGCCATCCCAGGTGTACCCGTGATCGGCGCCGGGGTAGACGGCGATTTCCACCCTGGGCAGCGGGCGAACGGCATCGAGAAACGGGGTATGCGATGCCAGCGGCTGCATCTCGTCGGCATCACCGATTCCGATGAACAAAGGCCCCTGCAGCTCGGCGGCAGTCAGATGGGGGGAGTCGGGTTCGTCGTCGACCAGGTACGACGGGTGCCACATTGCCCCGGCCATAAACCGCTCCGGAGATCGCAGCATCGCCCGAGCTACGGCCCTAGCGCCAAGGCAGAAGCCGATAGTCAACAGCGGCTCATCGTGACCAACCCCCACGGCCTCCAGCGCGGCGTCTATGTCGGCCTGGATGCCAGCATCGGTCAGCGACTCGAGGAGCGCCCAGATGCGATCGACGATCGACGGGTCGGCCTGGCGTTCGTGGAGTTCCCAACCGAGGAGTCGACCCTGCCGGTGGTAAAGATCGGGAACAATTACATCGAAGCCCTCGGCGGCCAGCTTGTTTGCGAACTCGTGCGTAGCTTCTCTGATCCCCGGACCATCGTGGAACATGGCGACCCCTGGCCACTTCGATTCGCCAGCGGGACGTTTCCGTAGAACGGCCATGGGAGAACCATCGGATTGGGCTTCCACGACCTCGCTGACGATCTCCATGGCGCCCATGCTATTCACCGGTCGCTAGTCACCCAGGGTTGGGTGTTGGCAAAAAATGTATCAACAGCCCGCGGAGCGCATCTGTACTGGGAAGGGGTGAATTTGATGGACGACGACAAGCGCATAGAGACGCGCATCAGCCTTGTGCTTTACGGGGGAGTTTCGCTCGCCATCTACATGAGTGGTGCCTGCCAGGAACTGCTGGCCCTGGTGCGTTCCGGTTCGTCTGCAATCCCCGATGAGCATCTCAGCCCGGTCGAGGTCGAGTACCGACGTATCTGCCGGGCCGGAGGCCGCCGAGTCGTAGTTGACGTGCTGGCTGGCAGTTCCGCTGGCGGACTGAACGCGTTGTTTCTGGCCAAGGCCCTGGCACACGGTGGCAAGCTCGACTCGCTACGCGATGTGTGGCACAACCAGGCCGATGTGCTCGACTTGATGGCTCTCGAGGAGCTCGGGACCGACAAGAACTCGGACGCCAAGAACTCGGATGACAGCCTGGGTCAGGGCGATGACTATCGTAAAGCACTGCTCGACGGCCGTAAGTTTCACCAGGTGGTCCACGATGCGCTGCAGGACCTGTCCAAGCAGGGGGCCGAGCTCGATGGGACCCGGTTGGTCGATGATGTCGACTGCTATGTCACAACCACCGACCTGCGAGGAGTCGCGGAGACGGTTCGGCTGGATACGACGGGGGCGATGGTCATCGAGGAGCTTCGCCGCCGCGGCGTGTTCCACTTCACCGATCGTCGGCCGCAGGAATTTGCAGCTGAGACAAAGACCCAACTCGACGCTGACCATGACGCCGTTCTGGCCTTCGCCGGGCGGGCTACCGCGGCCTTCCCCGGTGCCTTCCAGCCTGCCCAGTGGAACGACGTCGAAAGCAAGCGGGTCGATGCCGATAACCGAGCACCAAGACTCCACGACTTTCTTTCGCCTCGCATCCACCCGGAAGGTGGTCTGCTCGACCTTCAGGAACGTTGGTACACCGACGGCGGGGCGATGGACAACAAACCGTTCAAGTACGCACTAGAGCCGCTCCGAAACCGACGAGCCGAGGTGCCGGTCGACCGGAAGGTCATCCTTATCGAGCCGGACCCGGTGGCCGCGTTAGACGATTGGCACCGAACGACGCCGCCATCGTTGTGGTCCTCGACCGGCGGGACCTACGGGTTGGCGCGGGCGGAGAACATCCGGGAGGACATCGCGGCCCTTGCGGCACGCAACGAGGCCATCGCCAGCCTCAACAGCGCTCTGGTCGGGCTCTTTCAGCGGAGCAGCGACGAGGTTCGGGCCTCACTGGAGACCCGCCTACCGAAACGCCCCGTAGGACAACCGGCACTCGGCGCTATTGAACTCGTCGCGACCGCGCTAGGGAAGGGCTATAGCGGCCCTGCCGGCGACGGGACCGGAACCGGCATGGTCGACGACTGGATCAATCAACCCAGAGCCGTCTTTGGCAAGGAACGAGGCTGGGGTGCGGTGGTGCTCGAGGACTATCGCTGGCGGGCCATGGTGTCTCAACTGATCCAGTCGGCGCTCACCGTCGGTGATTCCCAGGCTGACCAGGCTCTGGTAGCCAAGCTGGTTAGTCCAGTCGAACAGCGACTGCGGGAGTGGGTCAACGAGGCTGAGCCTGGCGGCGAAGGAGCCCCAAACCCGGTACGGAAGGGTTTGAAGTTGCTAGACGTCGAGTATCGACTTCGGCGGTTCACCCTGATCGAGCATCTCCTGAGTCACGAGCAGCAACGCATCCTGGATCGCCCAGGGCCGCGCGGTGGCTATGACGAACGGTTCGCTCAGTGTGTACGGCTTAGGCGAACCATCAACGAGCTGTACGACGACCTGAATAACTATCTTCAGGACCGTCGCTCGGAACTGATCATCGATCATCGCAACATGACAGACGAGGAGCTGCTCGATTTCGTCGCATCCGACGCGATGTTCGAACAGATCGAGAAGACCGTGGACGATCTCGATGATCCGCTTCGCCGTGCCAGCCGTGACGGCAGGGCTGCCATCCAACAGTCCGGTCTGGATGACGACCTGCTGTTGTTGGTCGCCGACGCCTGGGTTAACTATGGCGACTACGACCAGTTGATTCTGCCCCTGGCCGATACCGCGGCAAACAAGTTCGGCGCAGTCGACGCGGTTCGAATTAGCCCCCTGGATGCACGCCAGCTTGTCGATGAGGTCGAACCTGGTTCGAATCGTCGCAAGCTCGGCGGCAACGCCCTTGAGCACGTCGGCGGCTTCATCGACGCTGATTGGCGGCTGACCGACATTACCTGGGGTCGCTTTGACACCGCCGAGGTGGTGGTTCGCCAGGTACTGAAGGGCAGTCCCGAGGATGTCAGGCTGGTCCACGACGCGATACTGGCCGAGCTGGTAGCTGAGGCGACTCCCGATCCATACGCAGACGAGAGCGACCCGGCCCGCGACGGCATGGTCGGTCTTTCTCCGCTCGATGCACTGCTGAAAGTCAACGCCAACAGACATAGCGATCTGCACAGTTCGGCCGAGGCCGCGCTAGAAAACCTGCGAAACTGCGAGCCAGGGGAGGGTCGATCAACTCCCGAGGAAGTCGCCGAGATAGCTGAGGCGGCGGTCGATGCGTTCGGTCGGTTGCTCCGTGGTCCCACCCGCGGCCCGGCCGATGGGCCTGATCGTTCGGTCTCTGCTTCGGTCTCGGCTTCGGCCCAGGCTCCGAACCAGCCCTGGTCGGTTGATCTGTCGGCCACCGATCAGCGAAAACAGAAGAAGAAGCTGGTTCTGAACCAGGGGGCGGCATTGCTCGGTCGGGCGGTTGCGCTATCAGACCAGCGGCGCCGCTCGACCAGGGTGGTGACGGGATGGCTGCTTTCCATCAGTTTGCGGCTGGCCCTGCCTCGTACCCGACCAGAAAAAACGGTCCGCCATGGCCTGCCTGCGGTATTGATCGTGGCCGGGCTCTTCCTGCTCGCGCTGGCGGTCGGTGGCCAGCCGGTTGCGGCTGGCCTCACCATCGGTGCGGTTGGAGCCCTGGCCTATGCGGTTTATGCCAGGGCGAAGGCCTTCGGGGCTCGCTACTACCAGGAGTTGTGGCGGGGTCTTGGCACCGGGGCGGCCGTCGGAGCGGCGGCAGGCCTGGCTGTCGCCGTTTGGTTCGGGGCCGGCTCGGCGGGCATGACGGCGCTGGCCGTTGTGCTCGTAGCGAGCGGCGTGGTGATGGCGCTGACGTTGCGAATGCTGGAACGGGTCATCCAGCAGGCAGGTCACCCCACTACAACTGGCGGCCAACAGCAAGACTGGCGTCCCGCAATGGAGGTGGCCGAGAGAGCCCAAGCCCGGTAGCTTGAACTAAACAGGAGTGCCTTTGGTTCCTCGTCGGCGGTTGACGGGAGCAATGGGTGGGGATGAACGGAGCTACCTGAATGACTACGGCGGTGCAACAAGAGGGCGTTCGAGCGAAAGTTCTCAGGCCCGACCTTTGGAAGGCTCTGCTGACAATGGCGAGTCCTGTCGACTTGTTCAAGATCCTCGTGCTTGCCTTCCAGCGAAGCAGGCGCAGCTTCGGACGACCACAAACGGTTCGTCTCCGTCCTATTGGGAACGAAGCGGTAGCGCTTCGTCCGCAGACCTCTGATGGCCGGGTCGTTCTCGACGTGTTCGTCGGCCTGTTCCACCTGCCACCTTCCTCCCTGCGCAACCCGAAGGTCATCTGGGATCTCGGTAGCAATATCGGCCTGACGGTGGCCCACTACGCAAGCCTGTTTCCCTCGGCAAAGGTCACCGGCCTGGAGCCCGACGCTGAGATGGCCGAGATCGCTCGCACCAACCTGGCTCCCTGGGGTGACCGCTGCAAGATGATTACCGGAGCCGCCTGGTCAAGCGACCGCGAGCTGGCTTTCGAAGTCGAAGCTGGCGAGGAGTTCGGTTCTCACGTCACCGGCGAGGACCGCCCCGGCTCGATCATGGTCACCGGCCACTCACTGAATACGCTTCTCAAAGATGAAATCGCCGTCGACTACATGAAGATCGATATCGAGGGTGCCGAGGGCGAGATTCTCACCGTCAACACCGAATGGGCGGCGAAGGTCAATTGCGTCAGCGTTGAGATTCATCCCCCGCACACGGTGCAGACAGTCTCTGCCGCACTGGAAAATCTGGGCTTCAGGGTGATGGAAAACGAACGCCACTGGGCTTCGGTCACCGGCATAAGAGAATCGTAAGAACATACAGGGGGAGGTTGGATGACTGGCTGGGTCTCGGTCTGCATCCCGACTTACAACGCTGAGGAGACACTGCCAGACACCATCCAGAGTGTGATCGATCAAACCCATTCCGACTGGGAGCTGATCATCGCCGACGACGGCTCAGCCGATCGTACGGTCGAGGTGGCCCGGTCATTTGATGATCCCAGAATCGTGGTTCATCCAGCGCAGGCAAATGTGGGTATGGCGGCGAACTTCGATCGGGCGCTCGACCTTGGGCGCTTTGCCTATCGCAAACTGCTGTGTGCCGATGACCTGTTGGAGCCAACCGCGGTCGAACACCAGCTGTCGATCCTGCTGGAAAACCCGTCCGTGGCGCTGACGGCGGCGCGCCGCAACATCATCGACGACCAGGGCCACGTCATCAGCGCCAATCGTGGCGTGCCCGACCGATTCATCGGCCGACACGACGGCCCCACCATCGCTCGACGCGTCGTCCGTTCCGGTTACAACCCGCTCGGCGAGCCGGCCTCTGTACTGTTCCTGGCCTCGGCCAAAGAAGCGGCCGGATCGTTCTCGGCCGCCCTCTCCTCATCGATGGATATTGAGATGTGGATTCGTATGCTGCGCTTTGGAGACTTCTACGGCAGCGCAGAAACCCTCGCATCATTCCGACTCCACAGCGGTTCGTTCACCGCAAACCACTTCAAGGACTACGGCCGCCAGGACCGCTCGTTCTTCAGATCTGTTGCCGCAGACCCCCACTGGGGTGTCAGCCGCTCCGCGTTGGCCAACGGCATCATCAGGTCGAGTCTCAGCGATGTCCACCGCTCGTGGCGTATGAGGCATAGCTTGCGCTAGCCCGTCGAGAACTAGGCTTCAGTAATGGCCGACAAGGACCGACTCGACTGGATCTTCGACAGCGACCGCGCTGGTTTGGAGGCTCGCTATGACCAGTGGGCGTCCAGCTATGACGACGATCACGACGAGTGGGGCTGGCGCGGTCCCGAGCTGGTAGTCGAAGCCGTTCTGCGGCTTGGCGAATTCAGCGCAGACCAGGCGATCTACGATGCTGGCTGCGGCACCGGCCGAGTCGGGCTCTGCCTCCGAAGGGCTGGCTGGACCGGTCGTACGGTTGGCCTCGACTTCAGCCAGGGCATGCTCGACGTAGCAGCGGAGGCCGGGGACTACGACGAGCTGATCAAATGCTCTCTGCTCGACATCCCGTTGCCAGAAGACTCGGCGGCGGCAATCGTCTCCAGCGGTGTGTTCACCCACGGCCACGTGGGCGGTGAAGCGTTCGCCGAACTCGCACGCATAACCAGGCCTGCCGGGCTGGTGAGCGTCACCCAACGGCTCGATGTCGAAGAGCAGCTCAGCGGTCATGCCAGTGCTTTGAGCGCTAGTGGTCGCTGGCAGCTCGTCGAACGGACAACACCGGAATCGCTGCATCCCGAGCGCGATGAGGCTCTCCAGACCATTACTACCTGGCGTGTGCGCTAGCCGCCAGCATCTACGGTAGCTACCTGCGTGTCTCCTGTCGGGTCTGAACGATTCGGCAGCTGCAAGTAACGTGGCGCCATGGCATCCCCGGCACCCGAGACCACCACCACCAACGGCGATTTGAACGACAGCTACCAACAGGTCTTGACCGCCATCGATGACCTGGCCGCCACCTGGGCCGTTGAGCGGGACGACCGGTTCAAGCGACGGCACCTGGAGCGAGCCGATTTTGATGCTGTCGCCGCGACGGGCTACCTGCAGCTCATCGTGCCCGAGGAGCACGGTGGCAGCTGGCGGTCGCTGAACGAGACAGGACCGGTGATAGTTGAAGCGATACGCCGTCTGGCCACCGCCGATCAATCGGTGGCCTTGGTGTCTTCGATGCACCCCACCGTTCTCGGCTTTTGGACCTGCGCACCCCGGGCGCCTCGGCCCCATGAGGCCGAGTGGAATGCTCAGCGCAGAACAGTATTCGAGACAGCGATGAATGGTCACTTTTGGGGAACGATCACCTCGGAACCCGGTAGCGGTGGCGATGTTCTAGCTACCCGAGCGACCGCTGAACCGATCGAGGGCGCCGACACCTTTGCTCTATTTGGTGACAAACACTTCGGATCCGGCTCACAAATCGTTTCCTATATGGTGACCACTGCCAAGCCAGAGGGCACGGAAATGCCGCTGGCTTTCTACCTCGATCTTCGAGAACAGCCATGGGACGGATCCGCCGGTGTTCACATCACCCGACCGTGGGACGGTATGGGTATGAAGGCCACCCAGAGCCACGCAGTCCGTCTCGACGGGGTGGCAGGTGTGCCGTGGGCCTGGCAGCAGGCACTCGCTCTCGGCGTGCCATCGACCGGCGCGCTCGGCCTGACGATGTTCTGTTCGGTGATCAGCGCGGTCTGCGATGCGGCCATGGCTGAAGCAGAACGGCGCTTGGCCGGTCGGCAGCTTCGTGCCTACGAGGAAGTAGCGCTGACCCAGGCCCAGATCGACCATTGGATGTTGACTCAGGCCCTGGATGGGCTGGTCGCCAGCTTGGCCTCGGAGCCTGCAGCGGTAACGCTGCTCGCCGCCACAAAGGCCAAGTTGGGTATGGCCGCTATGGCCGAGTCGTTGATGTCGCAGGTGTGTCGAGCAGTCGGGGGAGGAGCATTCTCCGCCTCATCGCCGTTCGCCACCTGGTATGAGGACGTGCGGGCGCTCGGGTACCTCCGGCCGCCCTGGGCCTTGGCCTTCGATCAGCTCAGCGCAGCCCGTATCTAATCCATTCTTGAATCAGTCTTATGTGTCGCGAGTATGGGTAGTTAGTCCGAGTCATTTCGCTCAAACCATTTAGTTTGAATTCTGACGTATACGTTTTGTTCAATAAATGCGATGAGTATGTGACCTCAAAGCTGTGATTGTTCTAAAGCGCTGCCTGCCGGTGTCGATCAAACTATTGTGAAGACTCGATCCGTAGGTACGTTGAGCATTAGGGCCAAACTGCTAGTCGGTTGCGGGATTTTGACCGTGATTACCGCTGGTGTAGCTGGATTGCAGTGGTATGCGGCCTCTCAGCTTGCTGGCACGGCTCGCACGCTGGTGCTCGCCGATGCACAGTCAGCAACGTTGCTGCTGAACATCGACCGTGACAGCTATCAGGCTCAGATTGCTGTCGAGCAGCTGGCCAGCGCCCCGTCCGTTGAAGTCGTCGACGAACTACTCGAGTTCTATACCGGCAATAGAGACCAGACCCTTTCCCGGTGGGTCACCTACAAAGACGCCGCTCGTGGAATCGACGATGAGCGAACTCGTTGGCCGCTGTACGAAGAAGCCCAGAAAGCTTGGGCCGATCACAACGATGTGTTGGCCGCCCAGCTAGAGGCCGGAGCCCGGAGTAACGATGCGGGAGTAGTCGATGCGCTCATCCAGGGCCGACTACTGCACGAGGAACTGCGCGACGTTCTCGATGGCATCGTCGAGGAGATCTACGTTCCTCGCCAGGCCAGCTTTGAAGCAACCCTGCAGAGCAACCTGGACTTCAGCCAAACCGCACTGCCGATCGGGCTTGGTGTTGGCGTCGTAGCTGGCCTGGCAGTAGCGATTCTACTGTCGGTGAATATCGCCGGACCGATCCGAGAGATCACCGAACGAGCCCGCCAGATCACCGATGGAAACCTCAGCCTGGAGCCACTCGGCTTCCGCCGACGTGACGAACTGGGCGATCTGGCTTCGTCGTTTGATGAGATGACCTCGGTCGTAAGCACCATGGTCGACAAGATGCGAATGTCCTCAGGGCGGTTGGGTACCGCAGCGAACCAGCTCGACTCGGTCTCGACATCGATGAGCGCTTCGGCCAGTCAGACCTCGAGCCAGGCCAGCTCTGCATCGGCGGCCAGCGACGAAGTGTCCTCCAACATCGCCGATGTAGCCACCGCCATCGATGAGATCACAGACTCGATTCGCCACGTCGCCGACAACGCTACCGAGGCTTCCACCGTCGCTGATCAGGCGGTTGAAGTCGCATCGGCGTCCTCGCAGACCATTGGCAAGCTGGGAGACTCCTCCCAGGAGATCGGCAACGTGATCAAGGTCATCAATTCGATCGCCGAGCAAACCAACCTGCTGGCTCTCAACGCAACCATCGAAGCCGCTCGGGCAGGCGAGGCCGGTAAGGGCTTCGCCGTTGTAGCCAACGAGGTCAAGGAGTTGGCCACCCAGACCAGCGGTGCCACCGAGGAGATCTCCTCACGGATCCAGGCCATCCAGGACGACACCGTTGCGGCTATCGAAGCCAATGGGCAGATCAGCGAAACCATCGATCGCATCAGTCAGATCTCAACGATGATCGCCACCGAAGTCCGCGAGCAGGCGGTCACCACCAACGAGATCGGTCGCAATGTTGAACAGGCTGCCTCGGGGGCCCACGACATCGCTCGGAGCATCAACGACGTGGCCTCAGCTGCCGCCAGCACCCGGCTCTCGACCGACGAAACCACCCATTCGGCCGCCGAGATGCTCTCGATGGCCGACGAGCTGACTCAACTGGTCAGCATGTACCACTAGTCATGGCCTGAAACCCGCTGGATTTAGAGGTTTCGGGATGTCGATGGGGGAGCGAGAGCCCCCTTGGCTGCGGTTCATTGCGGAATCATTGCAAGTATCCGTCGGTCTGGCAGACAACATCGACTAGATTGGTCCGCTGTGCGGAGTCGAATGCTGGTGATAAAGGCGGGAGCAGGTCTTGCCGTAGCGATGCTGGCGTCCCTCGTCATGGTGGCCGCGTCCAGCTGTGACGGCTGTGACGGCCAAACGATCTCCGCTTCCCAGAGCTTGACGTCTTCAACCTCGACGACCGCTGTTGACGCCAGCGCCGCAGGGCCGGTGCTGTCGCTTGAGATCTCGCCCGATTCGACGTTGGTCGCTCTTTCCGACGAGTTGCTCAGCCTCCCGCTCGGTGACGACGCCACAACAACTACCCTCGCCGGCGAGGCCTCCACTAGTACCACCCTGGGTGACGGTTCCACCACGTCGAGCTCGTCTACCCCTGCCTCGGACACAACGGCAAACCAGACCTCATCCACCGTCAAAGCAGCGACGACGGCGACAACAGCCACGCCGACCACCACAGCCACGACCCAGCCGCCTACAACGCAGGCACCGACAACGGCGGCTACCGCTCCTCCTGCTCCTCCGACCGAGAACGTGCCGGCAAACGGCCAGGTCTTCCACATCAACCCTGGATCGGGCAACGACGACAATGACGGCAAGTCAGCCTCGTCGGCGTGGAAGTCGCTGCAGACCGGTCTACGGCGTGTCCAGCCCGGTCAGACGCTGCTGTTGCATGGCGGCGACTACAAGGAACTCAAGGTGCCCGGCGTCGCCCACTACTCGGCAGACCGAGGGGGCACCTCAGGCAACTGGGTGAAGATCGCCGCCGCCCCCGGTGCGTCGCCAACCATCGTTGCCAGCAACGGAACCGGCCTGCTGATCCAGGCCCCCTATATCGAGGTCTCGGGGCTGACGATTCGTGGTTCCGGGTTCAGTACCACCAACAATTGGGGTCCCGGCATTTCGGTATCGCTGACCCACCACGTGCGGGTGGTCGGTAACCGCATTTCCCGCATGGCGGGTAGCGGCATCTCGGTGACACGGTCATCGAACTTCTCCCTTATCGGCAACGAGATTGCCGAGAACGCCTTCTGGAGCCCGCTCCAGGGCAGCGGGATCTCCGTCTGGGAGCCTAAGAACCATGGTTTCGGAGCCGACTCAGCGGGCTACCACGATCGCATCGAAGGCAATCGGGTCTACAAGAACGAAAACAAGGTCAAGTCGCAGTTCAAGAACTTCGAGCACATCACAGACGGCAACGGCATCATCCTCGACTCCGGCACCGACAGCGGCTACAGCGGCCGGGCGTTGGTCGCTAACAACCTGGTCTACGGCAACGGTGGCCGGGGCATCCTGGTCTGGAAATACAACAACGTCGATGTGATGTTTAACACCGCCTATCAGAACGGCCAGACCAACGGCATCCTGGGCGGCGCCACTGAATATGCGGCCGGTCGAGGCAACGACATCACGATCGCCAACAACGTCGGCTGGGCTCGTTCCGGTCTGCCAGCCATCGTCTTCGATGGAGCCAGCAATAGCGACAGCTACAACAACGTCTTGATCACCGATAGCCCTTCTGGCTCAGCCAGCAGCCGCGACATAATGCACTCCGGTAATCCCGGTTTCCGGAACCCGTCGACCAACTCCGCGAACAACGACTTCCGGCCATCTTCGGGCAGCGTTCTACAGGGCAAAGCCCAGAGCACGCCGTGGTACATCAAGATCGACATGGTCGGTACCAGCCGCGGCGGCGGCACTCCTGACATCGGCGCATTCGAGGTCGAGGCGAGCAGGCGTTAACCTAGCCTCGACCGGCATCAGCCCTGATGAAGGGCGTTAGGTGCGATGAAAGAGGCGAAGGTGTCAACAGATCAGATCGAGTTCGGCTGGTTCGTACCGACCTACGGTGATGGTGTGACCTTGACCGACGTGGCCACCATGGTGCCACCGTCGAACGAACTGTTCGTATCGGTGGCTCGGGCGGCCGAGAAGGTTGGCTTCGAGTACCTGTTGGTGCCGGTCGCCGCGTCGTGTTGGGAGGCATGGATTGCCACCGCGATGTTGGTGCCGCAAACCACGTCAATCGACATGCTGGTTGCCGCCCGCCCCGGTGTGATCGCTCCGACCATGATGGCCAAGATGATCTCCACCTTCGATCAGATGTCCGGTGGACGGATCCGCATCAACCTCATCGCAGGCGGCGGTGAACGTGAGAGTCGAGCCGACGGCGTCTATCTCGATCACGACCAGCGCTACGAGTTCATGGACGAGACCGTCACGCTGATGAAGAAATGCTGGAGCGAGCGTCGTCCGTTCGACTTCACAGGCAAGCACGTCAAGGTCGAGAACGCCGACGTGCGGCCCAAGCCGTTCCAAGACCCGCACCCGCCGTTCTACATCGGCGGCGTGTCTCCCGCTGCGGTAGAGGTCGGCACCAAACACGCCGACGTGTACCTGTTCTGGAGCAACACCCTCGACCAGATTGCGCTCGACCTCGCAACGGTCAAGGAGTCAGCCGCAAAGCAGGGCCGAGAAGGGCAACTGCGCTTCGGTATCCGTAGCCATGTGCTGGTCCGCGAGACGGCTGAGGAAGCTCGTCACGACGCCGAGGCGTTGATCGCCGGCTCATCGGACCGTATGCGTGAGAACCGCCACGAAGCTATGGGGGCACAATCACATGCCGATGCCAGGATGCGTGACGTCGCCCAGGCCGCTGCCGAAAGCGACTACTGGCTGAGCGACACGCTGTGGGCTGGCATAACGACCATCCGCCATGGTGCTGGGGTGACCATCGTCGGCTCAGCCGAGCAGGTCACCGAAACCATCCAGGGCTATATCGACCTGGGCATTACTAGCTTCTGCCTGTCTGGCTATCCCCACGATGAGGAAGCGACACGATTCGGCGAGCTGGTTCTGCCTGCGTTCCGCTAGCTGTTTTTCAGGAACCGCAAAAGTTGCCGATCGTGGCGGGTTAGCGCGCCCACCTTGTCGGGGCTGAACGGCGACCAGCGGGGCTCGTCGCCCCTGACCTGATCGCCGGTGATCGTCGCCCGCTGGATGATGCGTTCGCCTTGGAAGTCGTTTAGCACGCTGTGCTGGGTGCAGCGGTTATCCCACATAGCGATCGTGCCTGCAGCCCACCGGTAGCGCACCGTAAAGCGAGGCTGGGTCACCCAGTCGGTCAGCAGCCCGAGCAGTGCTTCGCTCTCGTCATGACTCATCTCGACGATGCGCCTTGTGAAGTGTTTGTTCACATAGAGCACCTTTGCCCCGGTCTCGGGATGATGGCGAACCACCGGGTGTATGGCCATCGCGTCCGATCGATCATGAGGGTGAGCATCGTGAAGGGCGGTTAGGCCGTCGCAGAGCTCCTTGATCGGATCCGAAAGCGCGTCGTAGGCCAGGCAGAGGTTGGTCCACATCGTGTCACCGCCGATATCGGGGCAGGCCACCATGTTGAGCACCGACATGACCGAGGGTGTCTCCAGAAAGGTGAGGTCGGTGTGCCACTCGTCTGCCACCCCGCCGGCGCTGGCCGCCAGCTCGAAGATCTCCGGATGATCGAGGTTGGGGTTCTTCAAGTTGGGGTGCGATTCCAGCGGCCCAAATTGGCGGGCCAGCCCGACGTGATCGTCGAGGCTGAGCTTCTGACCGGGGAAGAAGAGCACCTTGTGCTCGAGCAGCAGTTGCTTAATGGCGTTTACGTCTTCAGCCGAGGCCTCTGCAAGTCGAATTCCGTGAACCTCGGCCCCGAGAGCAGCGGCCTGAGGAACAACCTTAAAATCATGCGTGAATTCGGGCATGACTCAAGGTTAGGGCTGCGCTGCAGGTTGGACTAAATACCCGGGACGCTCCAGATCGCCCCACTGTTGTTGTTGGCGTAGCTGGTGGCGACCGGATGCTCGATTACCGGCTGGGCGGGATGTTCTTTAGGCTTGTCATCGTGGAGACCGAACAGATTGCCAAACACCTAGCCCGCATCGAGAGTGATGGCTACACGATCGTCGAGGGAGCGATCGCGCCAGAGCTCAATGACCAATTGCGGGACGAGATTCGGCAGCAGTTCGTCGATCTCGACGTTCAGCCAAAGGGCAACCGGGCCGAAGGGTTCGCCACTAAGAGGCTTTACAACCTGGTCCCTCGGGCCGAGGTGTTTCAGGAGCTCCCGGTGCATGACAACGTTCTGCCGTTGGTCGAGCAGCTGCTTGAACCGGAATGCATTCTGTCCGGTACGACCGCCATGGATATCGGCCCAGGCGAACGGCTACAGGGCCTGCACGCCGACGACGGCCTGTTCAAGATCGGCCGCCCTCACCGGCCGATGATGTCGACCACTATCTGGGCCCTTACCGATTTCACCGCCGAGAACGGCGCAACCAGAATCGTGCCCGGTTCGCATCGCGACCCCGGTCATCCAAAGCCAGAGGATGAAGCGTCGGCTATCGCCGCTGAGATGCCTGCGGGCAGCGTAATGATTATGGACAGCCAGCTTTGGCATTGCGGAGGTCCAAATACCACTGCTGACGAATGGCGGCTCGGGCTCAACGTGCAATATGTCCGAGGCTTTTTTCGAACCCAGCAGAACCAGTATCTTTCGATTCCCCACGACCAGGTCAAGAGCTACTCGACTCGACTCCGCCAGCTTCTAGGCTTCGAGCTGTACCGGGGAATCATGGGCCATATCGATGGGGCTAGCCCGGCCGCCGTCGTCGGTGCCGAGACGGAGAAGGCAAGCGCCTACGCCGCCAGCAGCGAATCGAATCCCTTCGGTGACTCCGAGGTCGGAGCCGAGAACTAGCTCGCCGCTATACACCGGTGGATACCGCTATACACCGGTGGATACCGCTATAAACCGGTGGATACCGCTATACGTAGGGGAGTATGTCGGAGCCGACCTTTTCAAGAACCTCGTAACGAGGGTCGAACGGCGGCAGGATCATGATCTGATCGAGTCCGACGTCGTTGAGGTCGCGCAGCCGTTCGATCAGCTGCTCCTCGGTGCCGATCAGGCAGGTCGCCTCCATCAGCTCCTTGGTTAGAAAGCGCTCTTCCTCCGGTATGACCCAGCAGTTGTGGCCGGCGTGCACCCGCTGATGGCGCCGCTCCGGCTCGACCTGCTCCACCACGGCCCGATACTCATCCCACATCTCGGCCACCGGCCCCCCTGGCGCTCGGTCGTAGTTGCGGAACTGGTCATAGCTGTAGTGCATCGAAGCCATGGCGAACGCTCCGCACTGTTGCTTAACCCGGTCGGAGTCGCTGGCCTCACCCGGCTCGAGAACCACGATGGTTGTGAGGCTGCAGGTCAGGTAGTCGCTGCGATCGATGGTTGTTCCGGCATCGACTGCGCCCCGTTCGATCGAACCCCAGACCTTGTCCATAAAGCCCGGCTCTGGCGGGATCGACAACACTGCGCCATCACCGTGTTTGCCAGCGAGCGCTAGCGAACGAGGGCCGAAGCCCGACACGTAGAGCGGGATCGGCGATTCGAAGTCGACGAAGCCATCGTTTGGCATGAGATGACGGATCGGAGCGGTCTTGCCACGCCATTCGTACTCGGCCTCCCGGCCCTCAAGTAACGGCCGCAGCACACTCAAGTACTGATCGAACTCGGCGATCCGCATCGGCTTGTGGCCCATCATCCGCATCGCGGTGTTGCCGGTGCCGACCCCGAGAAAGGTCCGCCCCGGAGCGATCCTGTTGATGGTGGCGATACTGGCTGCGGTAACCGGTGCGGGTCTGGTGGCCGCCACCGCGACCCCGGTGCCCAGCTTGATGGTCGAGGTTCTCTCAGCAGCCAACGCCAGGCAGGCGTACGGGTCGCTCCAAATCATGTGGCTATCGGCCAGCCACGCATGGCTGTAGCCGAGCTCCTCAGCTCTTGTGATGTAGCCGATGTCGTCGATCTTCGACGCCACGCAGATACCGATATCCATGAACCTCGACCTTCCTCACATGACTCGCCGTGCGATATTGCTAGGGGTCAGCCTCGTTCGAGCATCCGCTCCACTGCAAGCTCACCGCTGAGATACGACTCGTCGGTCCAGATGTAGGCCCAGTCGCCGTACCGTCCGCAGTAGTCGATCCCGATGTCGGTTAGGTAGCTGTGCACCAGTTCGGTGCAGGGGCCGGAGTCGAGATCGAAGATCACGTTGGCGTACGGAATGTAACGAGCCTCTTCGACGAGATAGGTGTCGTCTTCCCGGAGGATGCCCATGCGGATCAGCTCTTGGCGGACCGGTTCGATCTCATCTTCCGGCTTGTGGTCGAGCGGCTTGTATTTGTCGGAGTAGTAGACCTCGACCTGCACCGCCCCGTGGCCAGGAGGGACCGTCGAGGTGCTGAACATGTGGGGGAAGCTCATGCGAACCGTGCGGATGTCTTCGTCGTACACGTAACGCCAGTGGCAGGGCGAAAGATCATCTCGGGCAACACCGAAGTTGACAACGACACATTGCGAGCACGACAGCTTCTCCGCCGCCTCGGCAACCTCGGGGGGAGCGGGCAGCATCTTGATCAGCTCGGGCAGAGGAATGGAACTGATCAGCCGCTCGTACTGCTCGACGACTCCGTTGCCGAAGGTGATCGTGGATGTGCCGGGGTCGATCCCTACCGCCTCATGGCCGAGGCTGAGGTCTGACGCGGCGTGGAACTTGGCTAGGTATTCGACGAAGCCATTGCGCTTTGGGTAGCGGAAGGTGTCGACATAATGCTGCTTGGTTACCGCCGGAGCCAGAGCACCACGAATCAGTTCCCCGACATCGGGCCGATACAGCCGCGGCCCAAGCCAAGAGGTGTTCATCAACGTCGGGTCGACGGTGTGGTACTTGCGACCGTATGCGGCGGGGAACTTGTCGGCGAAGGTTTTGCCGAATGCGGCCAACAACCATTCGTTGTAGTTGGCGAAGCTCTCCGGAGCGGGGGTCGCCGAGACCGCTACAAAGTCTTCGATGATCTGTGCCACCAGCTCGGTCGGTAAGCCGAACAGGTTGGCGATCGCCGGGTGAATCACCCACTGACCCTCGTACCAGTTGTCGACGTCGGCCCTCAAGACCTCGAAGTCGGCATCGACCGCCTGCGAAAAGACCTGCTGCATCCGCTCGATGCTGGTGAACGAGATGTGCGGTCCATCGTCGAAGTAGAAACCCTTGTTCTCGAAGGTCGCGGTGTGGCCGCCAGCGAAGCTGTTCTTGTCGAATAGCCGCGGCGTAATGCCTTCGCTCTTCAACCGATCACTGGCGCCCCAGGCCGCCATGCCTGACCCTAGGACGATCGTGTTACTCATACATTCCCTCCAGAAGCGTCTTTCGAACGCTGATCGCCCCGCCACCAGGCCCAAGTCTCGGATAAGCCCTGCTCAAGACTAATGGCCGGGCGCCAGGTAGTTGCCGCGGTTATGCGGGCGATATCGGCCAGGATCTCCGCCGCGCTGTCGGCCCCCTCTGGCCGTGCACCAAAGTTGAGAAGCTCTGGCCGTTCGGCGATCCGACCGAGATGTTCAGCGATCGACCGGACCTCGACCGCCTTTCCGGAGCCGATATTGAACGCCCCGGTCACATCACTCTCAAGCAGGGTTCGCAGTGCGTTGGCCACATCGCGGGCATCGAGATAGTCGCGCCGTTGACGCCCCTCGGTCAGATCGACCGACTCGCCCCGGGCCAAGCCGAGGATGATCGATGGCACCAGCCGGTCTGGCTGTTCGTGTGGCCCATAGCAGAAGAACGGCCGGGCTACCGCAGCCGAAAGCCCATCGCTAATGGAGGCGACGAAGGCTGACAGTTCGGCTTTCGCTTCGCCGTAGGCGGTGTCTGGATCGAGGGGCTGGGATTCGACCCGAGCCCCGCTGGCAGCATTGCCGTACTCGATGCAGGAACCAAGCTGGACCAGCCGCCGACCGCCGCTATCGCCGAACGCTTCGAACAGCGCCTTCGAGGCCGCAACCCACCGGTGGTTGTCTGGAGAGCGATAGCGGTCGCTCGTCTCGGGGCCAAGCCATGCCATATGGCAGAGGTGGGTTGGGCGGATCTGGTCGCACAGCGTGGCTACTGAGCGAGAGTCGAACAGGTCGACTTGATGGGCGATGACCCCTGTAGGCGGCGCTGTCGTTGACCGCTGCAGTGAGTGGATCTCGTATTCAGCGCTCGTTGAAGCAGCATCGTTACTGTCGCCCGGTGACTCGCGGCGTTCCAGCAATAAATCGACCAGGTTTGAGCCGAAGAAGCCACTTGCTCCGGTCAACAACAGTTTCAAGAGCGGTATTTTACCGCCGTACGGTGCGGAAGAACGTGCGCACGTCTTCGATGAATAACTCCGGCTGCTCAAAGGCCGCGAAGTGGCCGCCCCGCTCCATGTCGGTCCAGTGGGTCAGTTGCGGATAGCTGGCTGCGGCCCAGCGGGGCGATGACGGCAGAATCTCCTTTGGGAACGCGGCCACGCCGGTGGGGACAAGCACCGGTGGCGGTTGGAACCGGCCGAAGCTCTCCCAATAGATGCGACCTGACGATGCTGCGGTGGCGTTTAGCCAGTACAGCATGATGTTGTCGAGCATCTCATCTCGTCCGAGCGCGTTCTCGGGGTGTCCATCACAGTCGGTCCAACCCCAGAACTTCTCCAGAATCCACGCCGCCTGGCCAGCTGGAGAGTCGGTCAAGCCGTAGCCAAGCGTCTGCGGCCGGGTGGCTTGCTGCTTGGAGTACCCGGAGTCCCATTCTTGGTAGTAAGCCAGCGCGGCCAGAGCGTTACGCTCGGCATCGGTTTGCGGTTCGTCGCCCGGTTCCGGTCGACCTCTTGGCATGTTCAGATGAATGCCGATGCAGCCGCTGTTCTCGGTGCCGCCGATGGTCGTGGTCACCGCCGAACCCCAGTCGCCGCCCTGGGCTCCGTAGCGCTTGTAGCCCAGCTCGGCCATCAACGAGATCCAGATCTCCGCCACCTTTGGCACACCCCAGCCGCTGACCGTGGGCTTGCCGGAGAAACCGAATCCAGGAAGCGAAGGGCAGATCACATCGAAGGCATCCGCTGGATCGCCGCCATGAGCCCGTGGATTGGCTAGCGGTTCGATGACCTTGTGGAACTCGACGACCGAACCGGGCCAACCGTGGGTGATCAGGAGCGGGAGCGCATCGGGTTCGGGGGAACGCACGTGGATGTAGTGAATGTCGACGTCGTCGATGGGGGTGATGAACTGGTCGAACCTGTTTAGCGCCGCCTCACGCGACCGCCAGTCGTAACCATCAGCCCAGTAGGCGCACACTTGTTGCACATAGGACAGGGGCACACCCTGGCTCCAGTCCTCGACCGGTTCTTTCTCCGGCCAGCGGGTGTTCTGCAGCCGTCGCTGCAGGTCGGACAGGATTTCGTCGGATACCGAGATGGAGAACGGTTGAGCCATGGCCCGAACTCCAGCATAGGTCTGGAGGCTCAGCAAGCCTGAGCGGCTCTGCCCGCTGAACGGCTAGGCCGGGGGTGGCTCTCTATCCTGCATATTCGGTGGATGAGATTCGGGTGGATCGGGTAATGGCGCACCTCTGGCGGCGCCTGCTGGCGGTGTTGGCCGCTGGTTGTGCGCTGTCACTTGGGGTTGGCGTAGCTCAGGGCAACGCCGACAGTTCGACCTCCGATCGTCAGCTTCTGACCGCAGCAGGCTACTCCCAGCTGCTCGATGGGGAAGCGACAAAGCACCGCGGTGGCGGTGCAGCGCAAGAGGGCCGAGGGCTGCAACCACTATCGGCTGAGGAGCGGGAACATCTCGTTGAGTTGCTGATGGCGGCGACCGTTCGAGTCTCGGCCACCGGGTGTGGGCACAAGGTGACCGGCAGCGGCTTCGTTGTCGACGAGATGGTTGTGAGCAACAATCATGTAGTCGGCGATGCTTACGAGTTCACAATCGACCGACCGTTGACGTCGGCTTGGGGGCCAGCCACGGTTCCGGTCTCTGCCAGCTACCCGACCATCGACTTGGCAATCGGACCGGTCTCCGGCATCGAACCGGGGGGTTCAGCGGTCGGGGTCGCCAGGGCGGCACTGACGTTTTCGTCGAACTCGCCGATCGCCGGTGAGCCGGTTCTTGTGGCCGGCTACGGCGGGGGAAGAGATCTGTCTGTCGTCCATGCTCAGGTCCAGGGAGTGGTCGACGGCACGGCATACGGCAACGAGGGGTCGGTTCTGCTGCTCGACGGGTCGACGGTTGCTGGCTTCTCCGGCGGTCCGGTGATCGATCGGTCTGGTGGGGTGATCGGCGTGCTCCGTGCTTACGATTCGCTGACCGGGTTAGCCATCGCAACACCGGCAACCATGGTGCTAGATGCAGTACGATCGAACAGTATGCAGTATCAAGGAAATACCTGTAATTGATCAAATAGTTGTACTTTTTGTAGACTATTTATTAGCAATAGGTCCTGGCCGAGGCGTCGATCTGGGCTAAGGTTCAAGGTATTCGCCGCACTGCAGTTTCGCCCGATCCGACAGATCCCACCGCTATTGCGATGAGCAATTCTGTCGCTGACTCCGGTTCCGCCACGAGACCAGACACCGTCTCCGGACCCGAGTCAGAACCGGTGATTGGCGCGACAAAACGAAAGCGAAAACGGCGGCGTTCTCCAGGCGGACTGGGCCGAGGATTGGCCCGAATTCTGACCGACACTCAAGCGGCCCCCGTAGCCCAGGGAGTGGCCCATTCTGGCCTCCTTCAGCTGGTTGGTGGCGAAAGTTCGGTGCGATCCGAGCGGGTGCGAACCTTTGTGGTCGAGACGGCGCTCAGCGCCGTTGCCGATGCCTTCGCCCTCGACGGGGTGGCCCTGGTAGCGCAGCCCGTTTCACGGCCGAACTCTCAGCCAAACCCCGAGGCGGCTTCCGACGCCACCTCGCATCGTGCTGGCGAGAGTGGGCACGAAGCTGGCGACGCGGCTCCTACGTTCCTAGCGGCTCAGCTTCCTCCTGGGTGGTCGATGGAGACGCCTGAGTTATTCGAAATTTATGGCAATCTTTGGCGGGTGCTTCAGAAAGACACGCCAAATGTCACCTCGTCACTCATCGGGGGAAGGTTGTCGGGCTCGATGCCCAGGCTGCCCGCTCCAGTGCCGCAGCAGTGGCAGCTTCAAGTCGGTCAACACTGGGTTCTGCTCTCTCGAGTCGATGATGGTGACCAGCCGGTAGCCACCGTCGCTATCCGTAAGTCGTCGTTCTCCGACGCTGAAGCAGAGGCGTTTGGCGAGGTCATCGGCTCCATCGTTGCCGCCTGCTCCGATAGTGAAGCGAAAGCGGTAGCCAGACATCACATGCGCACCGGCACCTCGGCATCACTCAAGTCCGAGGGCGACGATGTCCTGGCCGAGGTCAGGGCTGACTGGGAACTACTGACCGACGAGGCCAACCGAACAAATGCACACCTAGGACGCCGCACCGGGCTGGGGCGTGGACCCGATCCGGTCACCGCGGTGGCCAGAGCAGCCGCAAAAGCGTGCCGCCCTCGGTGCGAGGTTGCTTTCGCTGGCTCATCTGAACTCGAAGACGTCGATGTCTCGATCGTGATGATTCGCCACGCTGAATATGGCCTTCGTTTGGGCTTTGCGGTGCGGGAGAAGGGCGACTTCGATGGTGCCGCTGAAGCGGTCTTCACCGCAGCCGGCTAGAAGTCGGTAAACACCGCGGATTGCCAGCTAGCTAAATGGTGAGGTGACCAGGCTGAGGGGCCCGGTCGTTGTACGCTGAACCGGTGTTTCTCCTGCGTTTTGTCAAGCGCATCGCATCCCTCGGGATAGTGCTCATCGCCATCGCCGCGGTCGCTGCGACCTCGGCGGTCATCGTGATTCCTCAGGCCGGACGAATCGTGACCGCCCACGAGGGGACGTCTGCCGAACTTGAGCTCGATGTCTTGGCTGAACGTTCCTCGGTTTTCGACAGCGACGGTAGGTTCCTCCAGGTCCTCACCGAAGAGGAGAACCGAGAGCCAATCGCCCTCGATGACACCCCTCAGGAAGTGATCGACGCCATTCTCACCATCGAGGATGCCGACTTTTACGACCACGACGGCGTCAACCTTCGAGGCACGTTCCGAGCTTTGGTCGAGAACATCAACGCCGGTGGAATCACCCAGGGTGGCTCGACGATTACCCAGCAGTTGGTGAAGATCTCGATCCTCACCTCGGAACAGAACTTCTCCCGTAAGAGCACCGAAGCGTTCTACGCCTTGCGGTTGGAACGGCAGATGACCAAGGACGNNACGAGATCCTTGAGCGCTACCTGAACACCGTTTATTTCGGCTCCGGTGCCTACGGCATCCAGGCCGCAGCTGAAACCTACTGGGGCTACGACGACGCATCCGAGCTTGGCTGGGCCGAATCCGCCCTCTTGGCGGCGATCATCAGGAACCCGACCCAGTACGACCCGAC
>JBOEHD010000290.1:0-6877 GCA_050633745.1 Acidimicrobiales bacterium | reverse complement strand
GTGGCGACCATCTTCACGGCCATTGCTCAAGGGTAGCGGGAGTTGAGGTTGGCGATCGGGCCGCACAAGAGCGTTGCGGATAGTCTCGGAACCGTGCTGGAATTTACCAGGAACCATTGGTTGCAGATGTTGGCCGAGTCGTGGCAGGCCTACCCCCTTGAGGGATGTGGACTCCTCATCGGCGAGAGTGGCGGCAGTCGTGTCGAGCGGTTTGTGCCCATTCACAATGAGGCCGAGTCGTCGAAGATTTACCGTCTCGATGGCGGCCAATACGCCAGAGCGGCTATGGCAGCCGACGACGATGGCCTCGACATCATCGGGGTCATGCACTCCCACACCCACACCGCAGCCTTCCCATCGCCCACCGATGTTGCTGAGGCGTCCAAGCCGCTTGTGCCGCCAAGCTGGCACTGGGTGATCGTCAGCCTCGGTTGGGGATTTCCGGAGTTACACAGCTTTCGAATCGTGGGTGAGGGAATAGAAGAGGAGCAGGTTCGGTTGTCCCTGTAGAATCCTTAGTTAGTAGATCGGGTTTACCGGGAATCTGGTTAAACCCGCCTACTCCTGCCAGTTTGGCAGGGGATTCGCGGGCCGCACGGCCCCACAACCGGCTGGAGGTTTCCCGTGGCCACTGTTCAAGTTCGTCTCCCGACCGTCCTTCGCCCTGCTGCGCAGGGCCAATCACAGGTCTCCGTTGATGGTGATGCTGTCGGCCAGATCGTCGATCAGCTGATCAGTACTTACCCCGATCTTGGCGGCAACCTCGTCGACGAAGAGGGTCAGGTTCGCAAGTTCGTGAACATCTACCTCAACGACGAAGACATCCGCTTTCTCGAAAAGTTGGAGACCCAGGTCGCAGATGGCGATGAGCTCGCGATTCTGCCAGCGGTCGCCGGCGGCCAGTAGGCGGGAAGGCAATGGCGGTCTACCAGTCTGTCCTGGAGCTGGTCGGAGAGACGCCGATCATCGACATATCCCAGCTGAGCCCTAACCCATCGGTCCGGATTCTGGCCAAGCTGGAGAGCCAAAACCCGGGCGGCTCGGTCAAAGACCGCATCGCTCTGTCGATGGTCGAGGCCGCCGAGGCTGACGGAACGCTTCAGCCCGGATCGGTGATCCTTGAACCGTCCTCTGGCAACACAGGGATTGCCCTGGCCATGATCAGCCGCATCCGGGGCTACCGGTTGAAGGTCGTGCTGCCAGACAACGTCACCGTCGAACGGCGGCAGCTGCTCGAGGCGTACGGGGCGGAGATCATTCCATCTCCGGCCGAGGAAGGCTCGAACGGGGCGGTGAGGCGAGCCGAGAAGCTGGCCGCCGAGCACCCGGAGTGGGTGTTTCTCTACCAGTACGGCAACGAAGCGAACCCCACCGCCCATCTCAACGGCACCGGCCCCGAGATCCTCAGGGACGTGCCAGACATCACCCACTTCGTGGCCGGGCTCGGCACAAGCGGCACGCTGATGGGCGTCGGTCGCTACCTCAAGGAGCACCGGCCGTCGGTGAAGATCTATGCCGTTGAGCCACCGGCGGGGGAGCGGGTCGAAGGTCTGCGAAGCCTCGACGACGGTTACGTGCCCCCGGTCTTCGACAAGTGGGGCGGCATGGACCTCCTCGACGGAAAGCGGATCGTACGACCCATCGATTCACTGCGGTGGACCCGCAAGCTGGTCTCCGAGGTCGGCATTTTTGCCGGCATAAGCAGCGGTGCGGCGTTGGCCGGTGCGGTCAAAGTGGCTGAACGAATCGATGAGGGTGTCATCGTGTTCATCGTCTGTGATGGCGGCTGGAAGTATCTATCGACCGGGGCCTACACCAAACCGATCGAGGAAATCGCCGAAACACTCGACGAGGTCATCTACTTCTAATCGCCGGAGCCCCCGGGCCGCTACTCGGCTCGGTTGGGTTTTGCCTGACGCAGGCGGCGACGCCCTCGCCAGCCGAGCGCGGCATGCAGATCATCGCGTTCGCGTTCAAGCATGCCGATCCGTTGGGCCAGAAATGACCGCTGCGATCGCTCGTGGGTTAACTGCTGGCGGATCTCGTCGGTCCGGGCTTCGGCAACAGCCCGGTTCTTGTCGAACTCGGCCGCCTGCTGCTTTGAGATTTCCAACTCCGCGGTGGCCCGCTCCCGCTCGGCTCGTTCGGCGTCGAGATCGTCTCCCGCACGCCTGAGCTTCTTCGCCATGTTCTGAGATTCGGCCCGAGCTGCGGTCGCCTGGGTCTTGGCCAGCACCACGGCAGCGTGAGCCGCCAGCGTCTCGGAAATGTAACGGTCGAGCTGTTCGGGGATGTCCGAGGGGGCGGCCCGTTGGCCTGTTAGGTCCAGTGGCCAACCCTCGCGTTCAGCGATTGCGACCAGCGCCCTGGTGGGCAGGGACCACGAGTCGTCATCCCTCACCGCCTCAGGTACGGCGCCCCCGTCCAGTCGTGCCTGCAGGGTCTTCTTGGAGACCCCGAAAGCCCGGGCAGCCTCAGTTAGTTGTACCAGCTCTGCGCCATTCACGGATAGAGCTTATGCATCGCCGGTACCCGGTTCAAGGAACCAAAGAATAAGCTGATTCTGGACTTATTTCTGAAATACTCCCGCTACCGGATTAACCTATTTAGAGATCCCTGCCACATTCATATAGCTTATTGGTGGTGAAACGACACGTAGCTGCCGACCGATTCGACCTGGCCGACTCAGGTCACGAGGTTTGGCCGGGCTGGAGAATCGCTTCGACCACCTCGCTGAGCGACGGCTCTGGACCCTCCTTGAATTCGGCCATCCTGTAGTAGAGCTCGGCCGCCCCGAGATGGAACCCATCCGGTACGCCACCGTCGGCCATGCTGGCGGCGATCTCTTCCATCTCACCTGCAAAGCGCCAAGCCTTGCGGCTTAACGCAGGGATCATTTGGCTCGATCGTTCGGTTGTGCCCGGCTGCGAGAGGTCCCACTCGGCCCGTAGCTCGTCGGCCACTCCGGCAGACTCGGCCAGCGCATTAACCGCCAACAGCAGCGCGCTCTGGCCCTTTGTCCAACCGGCATAGGCCATCTTCAACGCCGAGGCTTTGGCCTCAGACGCCGAATCGGAGATCGGGCGAACGTCGAGCGCTGAGCCTGCCCAATGTAAGGCCAGCTCGTCGGCGCCCGGCCCGGCCAGATAAAGCCGAGTGCTTCCCGGGTGTATCGCCGGTGGTCCGACCACGCCGCCGTCGATATATGAGGCGAATTTGGCGCCGATCTCTTTCGAAGTGGCAGGAGATACGGCGTTGGCATCGACGTAGGTTCCCTCGAAGCCGGTTGCCACAACCTCGTCCGCTACGGCGATCGCGGCAGCCGGTGGGCAGATCGAGATGATGATGTCCGAGGCTTCGCAAAGGGCGGCAACCGTTCCCAAATCCTGGATGTCGGCTGATTTCGCTCGCTCGGCTGTGGCCGGTGAGCGGCCGTTGCCGGCCCACGCCGTCTTCGTGCCAGCGTTGGCGGCGATCGTTACGCCCATCTGTCCCGGGTGGAGGAATCCAATAGTGGTCATGCAGGCCATCGTGCCAGGCTGGCCGATTCCAGACCAGCCGATCGCCAGTCACCCCCACGCAACCAGCCGACTTGGCCGGCTGCCCCAACTGTGGCGGCGATCCGTCGTAGCCTTGCTCAGTGCGTAATCGGCCGATCGGGATGTTCGACAGTGGCTTCGGCGGTCTTACCGTTGCCAGGGCAACCATCGATCTGCTTCCGGCTGAAGACCTTGTCTATCTCGGTGACACCGGACGGTACCCCTACGGCCCTCGGCCGCTCGATGAGGTGCGCCGCTTCTCGCTGGAGATCGCCAACTTCCTGCTCGACCGGTACGACGTCAAGGTCCTCGTCGTAGCCTGCAACACCGCTACCGCGGCCGCACTGGACGATCTAGTGGCCGAACTGCCGATCCCGGTTCTTGGGGTTATCGACCCTGGTGTTCAGGCGGTGGTGGAAGCGTCGGACTCCGGGCGGTTCGGAGTGATCGGCACCATTGGCACCGTCGGCTCTGGGGCCTACGAGCACGCGGTGGATCGCATCGCTCCCGAGAGTTCGCCCGTGGTCTGCGCCTGTCCGGGATTCGTGGAGTTCGTCGAGCGGGGCATAACCGTCGGCGCGGAGATCGAGACCTTGGCCGCTCGACTGCTGGCGCCGGTCATCGATGTGGGTATCGATGCGCTCCTGCTCGGCTGCACTCACTATCCCTATCTGAACCGGGTTATCAGCGACGTTGTTGGCCGCGAAGTGGTGCTGGTTTCGTCGGCAGACGAAACCGCCTTCGCCCTGGCCCGTCTGCTGGCCGATCTTGATATCAACCAGACCGATGGCGGTCGGGTCGGCAGCCATCAATTTGTGTCATCTGGCGACGTTACGGCCTTCACCGAGGTGGGCAGTCGGCTACTTGGGCCGGAGTTGATCGACGCTGAGCTGTGGCGCCCCTAAGGGATCGGCGGCGGGACCGAATAGGGTGCCACCAGTCGAAACCGAGAACGAACGGGGACATTTACCATGAGGCCAGACGGACGCAACAACGATGAACTGCGACCGGTGTCGTTCCAGCGTGACTTCACCGACATGGCCGATGGCTCGGTTCTGGTCAGTTTTGGCCGCACCCAGGTGTTGTGCACCGCCTCGATCGATGACGATGTTCCCCGCTGGATGCGGGACAGCGGCGAAGGCTGGGTGACCGCCGAATACAACATGCTGCCGGGCTCGAGCCCCGAGCGCATCCGTCGCCGCACCTCGGGCCGCGACCAGGAGATCCAACGACTGATCGGCCGCAGCCTGCGGGCGGTCTGCGACATGAAGCTGCTCGGTGAGCGTTCGATCACCGTCGACTGCGACGTGCTCCAAGCCGACGGCGGAACCAGAACCGCCTCGATCTGTGGTGGCTATGTGGCGCTACACGACGCGCTGGCTCGCCTCGTGCAATCGGGAGACCTGGCTCAGCATCCACTGACCGACAACTGCGCTGCGGTGAGCGTTGGCATCATCGATGGTGAGTGTCGACTCGACCTTCCCTATATCGAAGACGCCGGTGCCGAGGTCGACATGAATGTCGTCATGACCGGCGCAGGCAGCTTTGTCGAGGTCCAGGGCACGGCCGAAGGTGCGGTGTTCGAGCGCGATCAGCTCAATACGCTGCTCGACCTAGCCGCCGGCGGCATCGCTTCGATCGTCGCCGTCCAGAACGAAACGGTTGCCACGCCTCCGGCACCGCGCAATCTTCGCCCTGCTCCCCAGTAGGAGACTTCGATGGTCGGCTCGTCATCTGAAGGGTCTAAAAAGCGTTTAGTGGTCGCTTCGTCGAACTCGGGCAAGATCGCCGAGTTGGTCGAACTGCTCGGTGATCGCTATCTGGTGGAGCAACGCCCGGCGGACCTGCCGGAGACCATCGAAGACGCTGACACTCTGGAGGGCAACGCCCAAAAGAAGGCACAGGAAGTCACCGACCACACCTCGGCGACCGCCCTGGCCGACGACACCGGCCTCTTCGTCACAGCGCTTGGCGGCCGACCGGGAGTTCGCACCGCTCGCTACGCGGGCGAAGATGCCGACAACGCGGCCAACATCGCAAAACTGCTCGGCGAACTGGCAGGAAGCGACGACCGCTCAGCCGAGTTCCGCACGGTCATCGCTCTCACCGAGCCGGATGGAACGGTGCAGCTCTCAACGGGAACGGTGGCAGGCAAAATCACCGAAGCGGTCTCGGGGGAGGCTGGCTTCGGTTACGACCCGGTCTTCGTGCCAGACGAGGGCGACGGTCGTACATTCGCCGAGATGACCTCGGCCGAAAAAGGAGCGATCAGCCATCGAGGTCGAGCCCTACGAGGCTTGCTCGATCAGCTGGACAGCTAGCGTCGCAGCGCCGAACTGCCCGCCGTCAAGGTGGATCCGTTCGGGATTTGAGGCCGCGCTCGGTCGATCCTGTTGGCGCCAACGCCAAACCGAGCCGTTTTCAGTGCGGACGGGGGGACTCGAACCCCCACACCTGTAAAGGCGCCAGGACCTAAACCTGGTGCGTCTGCCAATTCCGCCACGTCCGCAGCTATTCGCTCGGGCCTCGGTGTTGCTGAGACCTACTCGTATTCGTCTCCTGGTCTCATGCGCTTGGAAGGCGGGTCCAAGCAAGTCCAGGGGCGGATTCGACGAGCATTTGTCACGGCTAATGTACACCGTGGATCCGCATAGTAAATCGCCAGACAACATGCTGCGCCCAATCGCTGCGCAGACTTGCGATGCCGAATCACCGTGCGGGGTCCACCGTAGCTGACTCGGTGGCGGTAACCTGGGAAATTATGACTAGTCCACCAATCGCCACCGCCGAGATCCCGAGCTCCGGGTTTGGGTTCGACATCTACCAACAGCTGCTAAAGCAGCGCATCGTGTTCCTCGGCCAGCAGGTTGACGACAGCATCGCAAACTCGCTTGCAGCCCAGATTCTCTACCTGGCAGGCCAGGATTCGGAGAAAGACATCTGGCTCTATATCAACTCGCCCGGTGGTTCGGTTACCGCCGGTATGGCCATCTACGACACGATGCAGTTCGTGAAGCCCGACATCGCCACCGTCTGTCTCGGGCTTGGCGCTTCGATGGGGCAGTTCTTGCTGACCGCCGGTGCCGCAGGCAAGCGTTACGCCCTGCCTCACGCCCGGGTACTCATGCACCAGCCGAGCGCTGGTGTTCAGGGCCAGGCCGTCGACATCGCCATCCAGGCCGAGAACCTGATCAAGATCAAGCAGGAGATGGCCGAGCTAATCGCCGAGCACTCCGGTCAGACCGCTGACAAGATCAACGAAGACTCCGACCGCGATCGCTGGTTCAGCGCAGAGGAAGCCAAGGATTATGGCCTCCTCGATCACGTGATCTCCCGGG
>JBOEHD010000289.1:0-12650 GCA_050633745.1 Acidimicrobiales bacterium | reverse complement strand
CGATTTCCAGCAGCCGCTTGGCCGTTCTGCCGGTTACGTCGAGGAACACCGAATCGGCCAGCACCCCGTCGACCGTGCGCAGTCGCCCAGCTAACAGTTCGACAGCCCGCCACAGGAGGGTCGGCTGGTCGCTGTATAGCTGCTTCACCGGGTCGTAGGGGATGGCGATCACCTCAGACGGCTCCAAGCTGCGTCCGTCGGTTGAACGATCTCGTCCGTCGAACAGTGGCATCTCGCCGAACAGGTCGCCCTGTTCCATCAGTGCCACTACCGACTCACGGCCGTCGATAGAACGGTTCACCATCGCCAGGCGGCCCGATAGCACAACGAATAGCTCGTTCGACTCGTCATGCTCGGTGAAGAGCACATCGCCCCGCTGTAGCTGACGGCGTTCGCTGGCACTTGCGAGCTCGGTGAGGCTGGCGTCATCCAAGTCTTGAAAAAGTGCTACAGATCTGAGCTGCTCGATGCCAACCATAATATGAAAGGTAGACGATCGGGGCCGCCGATGGGCACACGCTTTGGTAGTTCGGTCTCGAATATTCACGATCGTTCTCACAGATAGTTTGCTGAGCAGCATGATGGGCATTGCGGCGCACAAAATCGTGCTGCCGGTAGGGTTTCGGCATGGAGATTTGGGCTGTCGTGGTTGCCGGAGGCAGTGGCGCCCGGTTCGGGCGGCCGAAACAACTGGCCACGCTCGGCGATCGCCGGGTCATCGATCACTCGATTGACGCTGTCCGAGCCCATGTGTCCGGTGTGGTCGTCGTCGGCTCCTCTGAGTTGGGCGACGCCGCTTCGCTGAACGTCGCCTCGGTTGTGCCCGGCGGGCAGACCCGATCAGGCTCGGTTCGACAAGGTCTTGTGGCCCTCCCTGCCTCGGCGACCCACGTTCTCATCCACGACGCGGCACGGCCGCTGGTGTCCCATCAGGTGGTCAGCGACGTCGTTTCCGCCCTGGCTGAAGGCGCTGAAGCGGTTGTCCCGGTGATTCCGGTCACCGACACGTTGCGGGCGGTCGATGGTGGCACGGTGGATCGCAGCCGCTTCGTCGCGGTGCAGACGCCGCAGGGATTTGTGAGGCAATTACTAGCTGACGCCCACGCCTCCGAGGCTGAGGGCACCGACGATGCCGGAGTCGTCGAGGCTGGCGGCGTGCAGGTTGCGCACGTTCCGGGCTCGGCGAACAATCTGAAGATCACGTTTCCCCATGATCTGGCCGTTGCCGAAGCTCTTCTCTCGTCGCTAGAACGGGAAATGAAGGAGTGACATGAAGCCAGGATCGATACGTGTTGGCCAGGGCTTTGATGTCCACCCGTGGAGCGACAATCCAGCAGACAAGCTGGTGCTCGGTGGCGTGAGCTTTGCCGATCATCGTGGGTTGGCCGGTCATAGTGATTCCGACGTCATCGCCCATGCCTGCACCGATGCGGTTCTTGGAGCTATCGGCCTCGGTGACATCGGTCAGCTCTTTCCCGATACCGATCCGTCGCTATCGGGCGCCAACAGTGTTGCCCTTCTGGCCGAGGCGGTTGCTGCGGTTCGCAGCGTCGGCTGGGATGTCGCCAATATCGACTGCACGATTGTGCTGGATGAGCCGAAGATCGCCCCGGTACGGGGTGATATGGAGCGAAACCTGGCCGCCGCGGTCGGCGCTCCGGTGGCTGTAAAAGGCAAACGCACCGAGGGCGTGGCCGCTCTTGCCGAAGGTGTGCAGTGTTTCGCGGTGGCGCTGTTATACAAACCGGACCCCGATGATCAAACAACTGTCGAGACAGAGCACAACGATGAGGACAACTGATGGCTGCCCGTAAGCCCAAAAAGCGATCATCGGCCCCCGGTCGAGACAAATCTGCCAGCCGCGGTCGAGCAACCGGCGGCCGTTCCGCTGAAGGCCGCTCTAGTGAAGGCCGCGGCGGGAACAGAGGCGGAAGATCAGCCCCGGGCGGCGACTCCGGAAAACCAGCGGCTCGGCGTGGCGACGATCGTCGCCCTTCGCAGTCTCAGGGGCCGCGTCGGCGCAGGCCGAGTAAGGGCCTAGGCGGAGATCAGGTTGAGGGCCGCCAGGCGGTGAGAGAACTTCTGCTGGCTGGCAAACGCCGCATCGACGAAGTGATCATGATTGACGACATGACTGAAGCCGACGTTCTAGGCGACATCGAAGAGCTGAGTCAGGAGTTCGGCGTGACGCTGCGCCGGGTGAGCCGTCGGCACATGGCTTCCGAAGCGTTGACCGAATCCCACCAGGGGGTTATCGCCAGGGCTGCCCCGGTGGCCGAGGCCGATCTGGAACGGCTGATGACCGATCCGAAGGCATTTCTTGTGGTGCTCGATGGCATCACCGACCCCGGCAACCTCGGTGCGATCTTGCGCACGGCGGAATGCGCCGGTGTAACCGGCGTGATTCTCGGCAAACACCGCTCGGTTCATATCAGCCCGACCGTCACCAAAACCGCAGCTGGGGCAGTGGAACACGTACCTCTCGCTTTGGCTGGTGGAATCCCGACCTTGATCAGCCAGCTGAACGACGGTGGTGTCTTCACCGTTGGTCTCGACGGCGGCGGAGATCAGTCCATTTTTGATCTACCACAGCTGCAATCAGGGCCAACAGCCCTGGTTCTGGGTGCCGAGGGTGCTGGCCTGTCCCGGTTGGTACGGCAGCGAGTTACCGCCTTAGCCTCTATTCCCCTGGCTGGGCAGTTGAATAGTTTGAACGTTGCCATGGCGACCGCCGTAGCATGTTTTGAGGTCCGACGAGCTCGTGATAGCTCGGTCAGCTGATTAGCAGTGATAGTTGAGGCGAGATTCTGGCTCGCCAGTGGTTGTAAGTGTCTGCGGGAGAACGCAGTCGAACGACAGGTAGGAATACTGTGACAGAGGCGAGCTATACCGCGTGGGATGACAAGCAGTACGTGTGGCCCCCTCCCGAGGGCTGGTACCAGGCGTCCGATGAGAAGTGGTGGCCAGAGGGCTATGGGCCCCAGCCGTCGACGCCCGCGGAAACCCAGACCGAAGCCGCCAGCACCACTGCAGCCACAGAAAGCACCGCAGCTGCAGTCGCAGACAGCGCCACAGCTGCAGTCGCAGAAGGCACCGCAGCGGCGGCAGAAAGTGCAGCCGCAGTTACAGGTAGCACCGCTGCAGCTGCGGAGAATGCGGCGACCGTCGCTCAAGACACCGCGGCAGAAGCCGAGACTGCGGTCGAGTCAGCGGTAGCCGACGCTACCGACGGACAGGCGGCCACCGCGGTGGCCGGCGGAGTTGCCGCCGCGGCGGGCGCTGCCGGGGCCGCAGGCGCTGCTTTCGGTGCCCTCAAGGGCCGCGCCGAGGAAGCTGTTCCAAGCACTGCCTCCGCATTGGGCGATAAGGCGAACGACGGCATTGCCAAGGTTTCCGATGTAGCGAACGATCTGAACCCGACCGACATCAACCCTGCGGATCTGAACCCAACCGATCTCAACCCGACCGACCTGAATCCGACGGATCTGAACCCGACCGATCTGAATCCTGCCGATCTTGATCCAACTGGCACGCTCGATGGGTCGGGGGCCTTTGGCTCGGCGCCGATGGAAATGAACGACCTGTCCACGGGCTCGGCCGCTGCGCTTGCCGATCGTGCGGACTCCTTGGCGGCCAAAGCATCCGACCTGACGAACGTCGTCGCAGACAAAGCCGACCTTCAGCCCGACATCAATACAGATATCGCTTCTGATCTCGACGTGGACCTAGGCCAGGATGGCCCAGGCGAGCTACCGACCCAGGTCTTCGATCCTGAACTACCAGGTGGCGATTTCGACGCCGGTTCACTGCCGACAGTCGATTCACTGCCGGATGCTGGCGACGTCGCCGATGTCGCCTCGGGCGTCGGCGAAACCCAGCTTGCAATCGAGCTACCGGATGCGCCGGATCACCTCGCTCCAACCGCGGAGTCGGCCGGTCAAGCATTGCCAGAAGCCGAGTGGGATGGCGCACCGGCACCGGACGTCGATCTGTGGGCTGCCTCCAATGGCCCCGGCGAAGCTGGCCAAGCTAGCAACCAGTTCGGAGCCCCTGCCGGTTTTGAGGGACAATCCGTCGGCGGAGCATTCACCGCAGTTCCTCCTCAGGGCCCAGGCGTCGATCAGACCAATCCATTCGAGCCAGCGGAGTCGTTCGACCCGGCGGCAACCCAGGTGGCCTATCAACAGCCCCATGTCGGGCCCCAGTCGCAGCCCGCTTCCCAGCCGGCGCATATGGCCCCGGCTCCAAGTCTAAATGCCAACCCCAATCAGCATGGCCTCGACCCACAGAGCATGCTGGATGCCAAGCCAAAGGGTGGTCGTTCAAAGACCTGGCTTCTGGTACTGCTGGGGATGGTTCTTCTGGCTGGCATCTGTGCCGCTGCCTACTTCTACCTGCAGTCTCGCAGCGATGACACCGCGGCCGACCCGGTGGTGGCATCGGGGCCCGGTTCGGTCGAGCAACCACACAGCCGTGATACCGGTGTCGTGGTCTTCTACCCGGACGGCGATGTCAATCAGCGTTGGGTCGTCGAAGTCTTGGAGCCGGTGCGAGATGCCAGCGCCGAGTTCGGTGGCGGACCAGAGGCCGGCGATGTCTTCGCCGCCACTCGTGTTCGGGTTCGCAATGAGAGCGGAGTCGATGGGGCGTCGTTGTCAGATCTCAGCTTCAATGCGGTCAACGCCTCAGGCGAGCTGATAAACCGGGAAGACAACCAGTGTGCAGCAGCCCAGGACGACCTCGGCTACGACGCTTCGGTGAGCCTTGGAACGGTGCTCGAAGGCACCGTTTGCTGGGAGATTCCCGCCGGGGAGCTGGACGGGCTGAAGCTGGGCATCGAGTCGAGCAAAGTCGCCGGCCGAGTCCATATCGCTCTGGACTGACAACCAGGGCTCAAAGCCCTGGGCTCTCAGCCGGCCAGTAGGTATGCGCCCTGGATGCCAGCGGCGTTGCCAAACCCACAGTTGAAACGTTCGTCAACGTGTTCGACGAACGCGAATCCATCGAACACGGTGATCTCGAAGCCGCAGTCTTCATAGATGCCATCGGCTGCGCCGTCGAAGAGCACTCGATTGTCGGTGAGGTCGATGGTGTTCGGGCCGAACAGGGCCTGATTGAACGATGGTCCGCCACGATTGTTCTCGAACTCGACCGAAGCCGTTCCGTCGCCAAGGTCGGTGAGTGTGAGGTCGCCGACCGGCCCACAGCACTCGTCATCGTCGGGGAAAGGTGGGTAGCTGTAGACGTAGTGCCCCGAGCGAACCAGTGGGTCAAAGAAGTAGACCTGGTCGTCGACGCCATCGAAGTTCGCCGTCAGCTGTAAATCGTTGCCTGCGCCGAACCACCGGCCGTCGATGGCAGCTCCCGCTGCTGGGTCGTTGAAGCTCATCGTGCCGCTGACTCGACCATCGGGCCCGAACTCTCGCAGCACGTACAGTTCGTTTTCAGAGTTGTGGGTGCCCAGTACAGCGATCGCCTGGCCAACGCTGCTGTATGTGATCTCGCCTCGGAGGAACCGATCCTGTTGGGCCAACCACATCGAGAACTCGATGCCATCGCCGATGGTGCCCGACCAGTTGGTTCTGGTTCCCTCGGCGGCTAGGGATCCCGGCGCCGGTAACTCACCGGTCGAGCTGTCTTCGCTCGTGGCCGATGTCTCGGCCGTCGGTGCCTCGGTGGTCGATGTCTCGTTGGCCGGAGCCTGGGTGGTTGTGGGCTCTGCGGTCGTTGTCGGGTCAGCCGTTGTTGTCGGCTCGGCGGTCGTTGTTGTGTCTGAACTCGTGCACCCGGAAAGCAAAACAGTGACCGCGAAAACCCCACTGGTAACCGACAATCGAACGTTCCTGGGGGCGAGCATGGCCAAGAACCTAACCCAGATCGGTAGGCGTTCCTCGGCGTGCCTAGACCGCCGGAGCCATACGATCGAGGTAGGAAACGCAGTCGGCGATGCGTTCGAACTTCTCCCGAAAACCGGCCGCCAGCTCCTCACAGCGGGCGACGTCGGCTGGGTTGTCGGAGTTCGATAGAAACACGACAACTGGGAGCGCGGTGAACTCAGGGTGGGCGCGGAGTTCGTTGAGGACGGCAAAGCCATCCATGGTCGGCATATTGATGTCGAGAAACACGATGGCCGGCATGGCCTGTTTGCCATCCCGAACCGACTCCATGTGAGCCAGGAAGCTGTTACCACTGTCGAAGCTGAGGAAGGGGTTGGTCAGCACCGATCGTTCCACACAAATGGACATCAGTTCGGTGTCGACCGCGTCGTCATCGACCATCACGATCGGTCGCTCGGCAGGAATGGTGGTCATGAACTTTCTCCAAGGGTGAACTTGATGCGGAAGTGGGTCAGGTCGTCGTCTAACCAGATCTCGCCGTGGTGGGCTTCAACCGCTCTCCGACAGATGCTGAGGCCGATCCCGGAGCCTGCGACCTCGCTGCCGCCGCGGACGAAGGGTTTAAAGAGATCAGAAACCACACCCATCGGTTCGGCGAGACTGTTCTCGACGACATAGACCTGGCGTCCCTCCTCGATCACGGTCCGCACCCCGATCGCATCGCCTCTGCCATATTTGTAGGCGTTGTCGATGAGGTTGGTAAACAGCACCCGCAGCAAGGTCGGGTGCCCCTGCAACAAGCGGGGGAGATCCACCGTAACCGGGGCCCGAGAGCCGTCGGGGTCGTGTTCGGCCACTACGTCGTCCACTAGTTGCTGCAGGTCGACGATCGTCGTCGGTTCGGTTTGCAAGCCTCGAGTGTTGGTCAGAGTGCGGAACGCGCCGATGAGGTCGAGCATGCGACGCGACTGCTCCTGAACCTGCCTCAACCGACCGACCACCGGTTCGGACAGCTCGTCCTGATGGTCTTCGAGCATGAGGTCGACCAACATCAACTGTCGACGGCACGGTTCGCGAAGGTCGTGGGCCGCGACGTGGACGAAGTGATCCAGGTCGACGTTGATTCGCTCTAGCTCACTTTGCACCTTGCGTCGATCGTCGATGTCCTGCATCGCTCCGACCATTCGTCGGTTGCCGTTCTCATCGGGCTCGGCTATCGCTCCGCTGGCGAGAATCCACTTGTAGGCGCCGCTTTTGGTTCGGATCCGGTGTTCAACTTCAAACGAGTCGGCCCCGGTCTGCAGCTTCTTCATCGTTTCGGCCACAACCGGGAGATCGTCCGGGTGGGTCGCGTTCATGAGGTTGGCCAGCGTCGATGGAATTTCACCATCCTCGTAGCCCATAATGTGAAAGACGTTGGGGCTCCAATAACCCTCGCTGGCGGTAATGTCGGCCCAGTCCCATATCCCGAGCCGGGTGCCATGGACCATAAGGTCGTGGCGCTGGTTGGCGGCCTCCAGCAGCTTCTGCCGCTGAATCAGCTCGGTGACATCGGCTGCGGTCACGATCACTCCGCCAACCGTGTTGTCCTCGTAGTGCCAGCGCCCGGCGTCGATCTCGAACACGGCTTCGCCAACCTCAAGCTGGATGCGATCGGTTCCGCCAACCTGCATTACCCGTCTGACCAGTTCCACCAGGCCGGGCAGTTCTGGATAGTTGCTGGCCAATCCGTGCTCGGCCGAGGCGTGGAGGGATCCGAAATGATTGGCCCATCGGGGGCTGTCGGCAACAACCTGCAGCACCGGATCGACGAGGAGCATGGCCAGCGGGAACGCATCGATGAGCAGACGAAGAGGCCGCGACAGACTCTTGGCTTCTACATGGTTCGGCCCTGGGCTGGTCGGCGGGAGTTGGTCTAGCGATCGTGAAACTCCAACGGTTCCGACCACAACGCCGTCGTCGATGATCGGAGATTTCAGCGTATGGAAGTGGCGAGCGACGCCGTCACCGCCGGTCACCGCTTCGGACGGCACGTCGAGATGGTCCGCGGTGCGCACCACGTGCTGGTCGTCGCGCACGTACTGCAGCGTGTCGTCGGGGTCCGATTGAGGACCGTCGATAAGGTCGATCAGCTGCTCTTGCGACATCGAGTAGTAGTCGAGGAACGACCGGTTGGCCCACTGCAGGCGAGACCCGGGGTCTTTGATCAGCACCATGTCGTGCATGGCGTCGAGGGCGGCTCGAAGCCAAGCGGCGTCGTCTCGGCCGGTCATTGGGTCTCCAAAGCGGCGATGGTGTTATGCGGGGGCATGTGCGGCGGCGAAGCCCGAAACCGAGCCGACGGACCTAGATCCCTCGCTCGATACCTCGACCCTCGGTGCGGATGCTACTCGGCTCGCAGTCGGGCGTACGGACGCTTCAACCTTTGAGTGATCCAGCAAAGCCGTCGGTGTAGCCTGCCTCCATGAACAGTGGTGGCCTGCCTGCGGCCGATGTGGAGATCACTATCGAGCTCGTGACGGCGCTGCTGCAGGAACAGCACCCAGACCTTGCAGATCTGCCGATCCGAGAGCTGGCCAACGGCTGGGACAACGTGCTTTACCGCCTCGGCGACGAGTTCACCGTGAGACTGCCGCGCCGTGTCGAAGCGGCTGAACTTGTTGGCAACGAGATTCGTTGGTTGCCGGAGCTGGCGCCGAGGCTTCCCTTGGCGATTCCCTCTCCAGTTCGTACCGGTCAACCGACCAGCGACTATCCGTATGCCTGGACTGTGCTGCCATGGTTCGACGGTGAAACGGTTGGCACCTCAACGTTCCAGGCTCCCGAACGTGAGGCCCGGCGGTTGGGCCACTTCCTGTCGCGGTTGCATCGGCCTGCGCCGGCCGATGCGCCGGTCAATCCCCACCGGGGAACCCCGCTTGCCACACGAGATCGGTTGACCGTTGATCGCCTGGCCTCGCTCGACCGGTCCGACAGCGCTGCGATCTTGGCGATCTGGGCCGATGCAGTGGCGGCCAATCCATGGAACGGTCCGCCTCTCTGGGTTCACGGCGACCTGCACGCTCTGAACATCATCAAGGACAACGATGCGCTCGCCGCCATATTGGACTTCGGTGACATTTGTTCTGGCGACCCGGCCACCGATCTCATGGTCGCCTGGTATCTCTTCACCCAGGATGAACGTGAGGTCCTACGAGCCTCGGCCGACTCACAAAACCGCCCGATTGACGACGACATGTGGCGCCGCGGTCGAGGCTGGGCTGTCACTCACGCCCTGGCGCTGCTCGTACACGCCGCCGATGCTCCAGCGCTCGGAGCGATAGCTGAGAAGTGCATCGCCGCGGCGATCGAAGACCTGATGATCGAAGACCTGGCGATCGAAGACCCGGCGATCGGTCAAGACCCGGATTGACACGTCGGAAACGATGTGGGCTCAACAACGCACTGGGCCCCGGGCGCCACGTTGCCTAAGATCCGCTACATGCAGATTCCCTCAAACGCTCTCACCTCCCAAGAAGCCTCGATCGAGATCGCCGCGTCACCCGAGGCGGTCTATGACCTGGTCTCCGATGTGACTCGCATGGGGGAGTGGAGTCCTGAAAGTACCGGGGCCGACTGGGTCGATGGCGGCTCGGGCAACAAGGGTGACTGGTTCGACGGTCACAACAGGTCGGGCGAGAGGGAATGGACTCGGGCCTGCCAGGTCGCCAGTGCCGAACGGGGCCAGGACTTCACCTTCGTCGTTGGCGGCGTTGAAGACAATTGCACCTGGTGGAGCTACGAGATGGAGCCGGTCGACGGTGGCACGCGGCTGACCGAACGTTGGTGGCTGGTCAACAAGACACCGGGGATGCAGGCCGCGACTCAGGAGCAGTTCGAGGCCCGCATCGCACTGACCGAAACTATGTTGAAGGACACAATCGCCGCGGTTAAAAAGACCGCCGAGTCCTAACAGCGAGATCGGGCAGTGAGATCGAGCATCGGAGTCGGGGAGCGAGAGGGTCGTCTGGATGGCAAAACTAATCCCACCCGTTGTCCCGGCCGGGGCTATGAGCGGCTCTGACCAACCCGAGATCCTGGTCGACGAAGACCTTTGGCTGCGGCCCTGGCATCCAGGAGATGCGGCAACAGTTGTTGAGGCCTTCTCTACGCCAGACATCCAGCGCTATCACTTCCGACACTTCGCCACCGAGTCTGATGCACAGCACTGGATCGAGGACTGCGCCGAAGGTTGGCGCTCTGAAAGGTCGGCTTCGTGGGCGATCGTGGAACGCGACGACAACAGGGTGGTGGGTCGGGTCACCGTCTACACCTCGCTAGAGGATGGCTACGGCGAGGTCTCATACTGGGTGCTTCCGTCCAGCAGAGGTCGTGGCGTTGCGACTCGGGCCTGCGTTGCTGCTACACGCTGGTCACATGAGCTCGGGCTACATCGCATTCAGCTAGAGCATTCGATCCACAACGAGGGTTCGCGACGCGTGGCACTGAAAGCGGGGTTCGTTAAAGAGGGAATCAGGCGCGGCGCCAACCTCCACGCCGATGGATGGCATGACATGGTGCTTTATTCGCACTTGGCGACCGACGACGACTGAAGCGGGCTGATGATCGGGCGCCAGGAGCCTGTCGGGATCAGCTCAGGCCTGGCGAGTGGCGACTAAGCACGAATCCTGACCGCCGAACCCGAACCCGTTGACCAGCATGGTGTCAACCGGTCGCTCCACCGGAACGCCAGCCAACGGCACCTCGAATTCGACCGCGGGATCGAGGTCGGTGGTGCCGGCGGTAGGCACGACGAGCCCGTTAGCCATTCCCCACAGGCCGGCCAGTAACGCGGTGCTGTTTGCGGCACCTCCGCTGTGGCCGACGTGACCCTTCACCGAGGTGGCGGTGACGGGTCTCCCGGAGCGTGCGAACACCTCGTTGATGGCCCCGATCTCCGCTGTGTCGCCCACCGGGGTACCGGTCCCGTGAGCCATAACGACATCGACGTCGTCCGGCTCCAGCCCTGCATCGGCGAGAGCGTCTCGCATCACCTGTTTCTCATACGTCCCATCGGGGTGAGGAGACGATGGGTGGTGAGCCTCGGCGGCCGACGCGTAGCCCTTGATGTACCCGTAAACGTGAGCGCCGCGCTGGTGAGCGTGCTCGGCGCGCTCGAGCATCACCATCGCCGACCCTTCGCCTTCGACGATTCCCGTTCGGTTGACGTCGAATGGCATCAGCGCCCGATGCGGATCCTCGACGGCCTGAAGCATGCCAAGGTTGGCTTGGGCGTAGAAGGTGACCAGCTGCAGTGCAGCGTCGCTGCCACCGGCCAGCATGGCGTCCGCTCGCCCTCGCTCCAGCATCCAGCAGGCCATACCGATCGCATCGGCGGAGCTGGCGCATGCCGTCGAAACGGTGCTGAGTGGTCCGTGCAGGCCGAACCGCATTGCGATCTGTCCGCCCGCCATGTTGGGCCAGGCCGCGATGTTGAGTTTGCGGGACACCGCCTGGGGCCCCTCGACCGACAATCCGTGCTGCGACGCGGCCAGAATATCGATGCCGGCCATCGATGTGCCGTGTACACAGCCGGTGCGGTCGGGGTTGATCTCTCCCGCTGAATCCACTGCTTGCTGACTGGCCGCCAGCGCAAGTTGGGTGAAGCGGGCCGAGCCGTCCCTCACTCGGGCGTCCATCCACTGGTCGGGATCGAAATCGTCGACCTGTGCCGCCCAGGCGTGTTCCGCGCCCGGTTCGCCGTGGTATGGCGCCGGTCCGATGCCGATCGTGCCGTTGGCGCAAGCGTCGCCGAAGGTTTCGAAGGTCGAGCCGATCGGTGAGACGACCCCAACACCGGTGATGGCAATTGCGTCCATATGCGACGTTACTCCTGCGCTTCAGGCCCTGTCCGGTGCCTATTTCTTGCTGAAGTCCGGGTCCCGCTTTTCGACAAACGCTCGGGCGGCCTCTTTTGCATCGGACGAGCGCATGGTCGCTCCTTCCATGCTTAGCGATAGCGGAAGAACCATGTTGGAGACGAAGCGCATGAAGTTGTTGATCGGCACCTTCGAGGCGATGATCGCCTGCTGCGGGCCGGTTGCCAGCTGGATGGCCTTCTCCAAAGCGGTTTCGAGAATCTGGTCGTCCTCGTCCACTAGGAAGTTGACCAGACCCATGTCGTACAGGTCGGTGCCGGTGACCCGCTCTCCGGTCATTAGAAACCATTTGGCGCGGTTCACGCCCATGAGCAGTGGCCAAATGACCGCCCCGCCGTCTCCAGCTCCGATACCCATCTTCACGTGGGTGTCAGCGAACACGGTCTTCGGCCCGGCCACCACAACGTCACAGAGAAGAGACACGGTCGCTCCCAGCCCCATGGCGTAACCCTGAACGGCAGAGACGATCGGCTTCTGCAGCTCGAGCAGATTGTCGACGATCTGGCGCCCCTCTTCCAGCGTGATCCCGCCGCCGCCACCGCCATCGCCGGCCGGGCCGCCAGCGTCGCCCCCGCCGAAGTCGCCACCAGCGCAAAAAGCTCGTCCGTTGCCGGCCAGCAGCACAACCCTCACATCGCGATCCGAGTCGGCGTCGCGGGAGAACCGACTCAGCTCGTGATGCATCGTGGCGTTGACCGCGTTCAGTCGTTCAGGGCGGTTGAGCGTCACGATGGCCACGCCGTCGTCCCGCTTGTCGATCAGCATCGTCTCGTAGTTGTCCTGAGTCAGCATGGCATTGTCCCTTCGGTAGATCTTGTAGCGGTCGGAGATCGAGTCTTGCCCGACTGTTTTTGCCCGGCTACTTGATGCCCATGTAGCGCTTGGCGTTGGCGTG
>JBOEHD010000288.1:0-3625 GCA_050633745.1 Acidimicrobiales bacterium | reverse complement strand
CACAGGCCACGGTCACGAACCGTTCCTCGCCGGTGGTGGCCACCACTGCGTCCATCTGGCCGACCGACTCTTCAAGCAGCAGCTCGGTGTCGGTGACGTCGCCCCGGACCACCAGCGTGCGATGCAGCGTTGTGGACAGATCTCGAGCCCGGTTCTCGTCTCGCTCCACCAGGACGACGTCGACGCCCTCTCGCTCAAGACGGGCCGCCACCCGGTAGCCGATCGCACCGCCACCAAGCACCATGACCCGACGGGCCCGGCTGCTGGCAACGCCGAGCAGCCGCAACAGATCGGTCTGGGCCGACACGCGGCTGAGCACTCGGACGTGGTCGCCCGGCTGCAGCATCTGATCGCCTCGGGGGATGACGGTTTCGCCGTTGCGGGTGATGGCCCCGAACAGGAAGTCCCACTCGTCGCCGAGTGAGCGACCGATCTCTTCGAGGCTCCGGTTTGCCACCGGCGCGGTGTCGGAGACGAAGGCCCCAATCACCACCAGTTCGCCGTTGGCCATCGGGTAGACCTCGTCGGCCCCGGTGGTGTGGACTAGCTCAAGGATCTCATCGGCAGTCTCGGCATCGGGATCGACGACAACGTCGGCACCGACCGACGCCAGAAGGCCGGCCCCATCCTTGCCTCGCATCGCTTCGCTTTCGACCCGCACGACGGTGGTCTTCACACCGTGCTGTTTCGCCAGCAGCGAAGCGATCAGGTTGACCTCATCGTTCTGAGTTACCGCGGCCAGCAGGTCGGCTCGACCGATGCCCGCTTCGATGAGCACCGACGGATCGGACCCACTCCCGTTGATGACCTGAACGTCTAGGTCCGAGCGCACCGCGGAAGCCCGAGCGGGATCGCTCTCGACAACGACGACGTCAAGGCCTTCGGCTCGCAGTCGTTGAGCGAGGTAGCCACCGACCTCGCCGGCTCCGATGATTACAACATGCACGGTCCACAAGCATGGCCGGAATCGACCCGGTTTTGTTGACTTCGTCGAAGGTTGTTAGGAAATCGACTCTACGAACGCTGGAACCAGCGCTTAAACAGTCGCCTGGATCGCTACTGAGAAAGACGAAGAATTCGCTGCCGCCTAGACCGTTTAGCTGGCCGTCTGGGCGCCTCTAACCAGCTGCCCCGGTGACGCACCTGTGGGCTGACCATCGGCCATGATCTCGGTTCCGGAGACGAAGGTGTGGCTGTAGCCGTCGACCCGCTGCAGCAGCCGCTTGCCACCAGCTGGCAGGTCGAAGTGCATCTCCGGTGCGTGGAGCCGCATGTTTTCGATGTCGATGACGTTGATATCGGCCTTGTATCCGGGAGCCAGAATGCCTCTGTCGAACAGCCCAACCGTCTCGGCGGTGGCCCGGCTCTGCTTGGCGATCAACGTCTCCAGCGGGATGCGACCGTGGGGGCGATCGCGACCCCACCACTGCAGCAGGGTCGATGGAAAGCTGACGTCGCAAATGGTACCGACGTGAGCACCACCGTCGGACAGACCGGGAACCGCCGCGCTATGCAGCAGCTGTTCTCGTACCACGTCGAGGTTGCCGTCGGCGAAGTTCAGCGTCGGCATATACAGGAAGTCGCGGCCACCGTTTTTGAGCAGCAGGTCATAGGCCAATGCAGCGGGCTCGATTCCATCCCGCTCGGCGGTTGCCGCCACCGAGTCGCGGGGGTCGGGCTCGTACTGCGGCGGGTCGCCGAGCACATACATCAGCTTGTACTTGTTGATCAGCTTGGCCCCGATCATGGGCTGCGACCGGTCGACGGTGGATTGTTCAAGAATCGTGGCTCGAACCTCGGGGCGGCTCATCCTGGCCACCCGCTCGGCTAGCGGCAGATCGGCCAGGTCCTTATAGAGATCGCTGCGCATAAACGGGCTGAGTGTTGCCTGCAGCCCGAAGAGCAGGCCGACTGCCCTGGCGCCGACCTGGCCTCTCATCTGGACCCCGTTTGCCGACGATTCAGCGAACCGGTCTAGGTGGATTCGCCAGTCGTCTTTTCGGTTGATGGCCTGGGCGATGGAGATCGAGATCGGTCGACCGGATTCGGCTGCCATGGCGTGGAGGATCTCGAACTCGTGGTCCATGTCGATGAAGTCGCTGACCACCTGCAGCACACCTTTGCGGGCCGCTCCAAGCCCCTGGGCGATGCCGACGAGTTCATCGCGTTCGGCCTTCAGCGTCGGGGTGTACTCGCCCAAGCTGGTCCGGTGGTTGAGCGTCCTCGAGGTTGTGAAGCCAAGAGCACCGGCTTCGACGGCCTGGCGGGCAAGCTCCGCCATATCGGCGATGTCATCGGGGTTAGCCGGCTCCTGGGTTGCGCCCCGCTCCCCCATCACATGCAGGCGGAGGGCGCCGTGGGGAACCTGCGATCCAAGATCGATGTCGCGGGGCAAGCTGTCGAGATAGTCCAGATACTCGGGATAGCTTTCCCAGGCCCATGGCAGGCCTTCGTGGAGGGCCGCTCCAGGGATGTCTTCGACCCCTTCCATCAGCTGGATGAGGCGCTCCCGGTTGTCGGGGGTGACCGGGGCGAAACCAACACCGCAGTTACCCATCACGACGGTGGTGACGCCATGCCAGCTCGACGGAGCCAGCTGGTTATCCCACGTGGCCTGGCCATCGTAGTGAGTGTGGATGTCGACAAAGCCGGGCGCGACGAGTCGACCCTCGGCGTCGATTTCCCTGCTGCCGACACCTTCGACTGCGCCCACGTCGGTGATCACACCATCGGTGACTGCGACATCGCCGGCCGACATAGGTTGGCCGGTTCCGTCGATAACGGTGCCGTTTCGGATAACGAGATCGTGGCTCGCCATGGTCCGTTCCCTTCGCTTACCCCAGAGTGGAGATTGGCAAAAAGCCTAGTTGAGCCCGCGTTGAAGCGAAAAAGCAAGCAACAAATAGATCTGCGACCCCGGTCGCAGATCTATGGGCGAACGAGCGCCGGTTTAGCTTCCGATTTAGTAGATCGTGCGACGAAGCTTGCGGAGCAGTGCGTCGAAGACGTCGGTCAGCTCGCGTGATTGACTGCCAAACGCATGGAGCGGCGAACGCTCGTGATGGGCGGTATTGACGATTACCCGCTGCGGAATGGCCGGCTTCCACACCGACTGGGTGCCGACGAGCTTGTTGAGCTCAAGCATGCGGGCCTGGGCATCGGCTGAAACCGCCGGGACCCGGTTGAGCACCACACCCGCTAGGTCGAGATCTCGATTGTCCGAGTTCCACACGTCCTCCACGAGGTCGAGCACCGGCTCGATGCCCCTGAGCCCAAAGACCGTTGGCTCGACCACTAGCAGGGCCCCCTTGGCCGCAGCGAGGCCGTTTGAGGTGTTGAGGCCCAATGAGGGTGCACAATCGAACAGCACCAGGTCGTACTTCTCGCTTACACCGCTGAGCGACCTGGCCAGGCGGCCAACGCTGGTGGGCCGGCGAGCATCCGCTTCGCGCTCGGTTAAGTCGCCGGAAGCGGGCAGAAGCCAGATGTCTTCGCCCCAGCCAGACTTGACGATCATGTCGCCAGCGGAGCCGGATTTATTGGATTTCATGGCATCGCCGGTGCCGTAGTTGCTCAGCGAAGGGTCGACTCCGAGCGCCCATGTGGCGTTGGCCTGGGCGTCGAG
>JBOEHD010000287.1:28841-30641 GCA_050633745.1 Acidimicrobiales bacterium | reverse complement strand
TCGGATTGGATCATGATCAGGTTGCCGCATGTGTCGTCGAAGACAGCGATGACGAGGTCCTCGTAGTCTGTTGGCGGCTGTGTGAACGTCACTCCGCGCGCTGTGAGGCGCTCGTATTCGGCCTCGACGTTGTCGACGCCGAACTGAGCGAGCGGAATTCCGTCTTCGACGAGTGCGTCTCGGTATGGCTTCACCGCGGGATGGCCTGCCGGTTCTAGGAGCAACTCAGGACCGTCGGGGGCGGTCGGTGAGACGACGGTTATCCATGCGTGTTCGCCCACTGGCACGTTGTGCTTGACCTGAAAGCCGAGCACATCGGTGTAGAACGCGAGGGCTGACTCCTGATCGTCGACGTAGACGCCGGTGATGGTGATCTTCATGGGGTACCTTTCTCGACGATAGGCCATCGTCGGATGATCGCAGCGAGCGGTTCGCTGTCGAAGTAGTGGAACTTGGACCGACCGCGGCGCTCGGTTGTGATGAGGCCGGCGGACTCGAGTACTGCAAGGTGTTGAGAGATCGCTTGTCGAGTCGAGCCGACGCCGTGTTTGCCCGCCAGCAGTGAGCAGATCTCGAATAGGGTTTTGCCGTCACTGGCGGCGAGCTCGTCAAGGATGAGACGTCGGGTTTCGTCGCCGAGGGCCTTGAACACATCGGTCACGCCGAAACTATATGCAAGTCGCTACTTGCATGTCAAGAAGTGAGCGAACCTGGTTGGCGTCTATTGGTCGATCATCGGCAGTCGCAATCTGGCCTCCGCCGCCACCGGCGACGATCGGGAACAGCGACACTCGACAAGGTTCGCGGGAGCACGCCGTGGACACCGACAATCACTGGCTCCTGACGCTGGCCCCCGACGTCACCGCTACAGCTCGAGCCGGCGGTCCAGGCGATCTCTCGCTCACCGGGAATGCTGCCGACCTCTATCTAGCGCTATGGAACAGGGGAGACGATTCGGCCATCAACATCATCGGTGATGCTGACGTGCGGCACGCCAACATCCACATTCGCTGGGGCGAGGACGCCGAGTAGCGGTCTGTCGTCTGGAACGGCGACCGGGATGTTGTAAAGCCTCCAAACAGAACTGAACTGTTCACCTTCTCCTTACCATGCTCAGCTGAGGTGCTGGCAAGGAGGGTTTCAAGCGGAATCTGGACCGTCGGTTCCCGGTCCCGTCGATATCGATCGGCCCGTGTCGCCGCCTCTTGGCTACGCATCTGGCTACGGCCTGACCGCCGAAATCGATGGCGAGACAGCAAGAGCCGGCTGCTCTAAACACGAGGACCGGACCCTACGGAGAATCGTTGTCGATTTCCATGCCTAGGAGGTAGACGATGCCGCTTGACAGCTCGCCAGCGTAGATTGCAACGAAAGGTACGAGAACTCCGGGCAGTACAAATGCCCGGACTCCCGGCCCATCAGGCATATCGGCAACGCCATCGAAGCGCTCGCCAATCTCGGCGATCAGACTTGGCAATGCGAAGCGGATGAAGTCGTCCGCCGATGGCGTGCCGTCGGCGCCTCGTGTAGACGGAAACAACTCATCGACGTCGTCGAAGAACGCGTTGGAGACCCGGACCTCCCGCATTGACTATTCCTGAGTCTGAAGTCGTTCCAGGACTTTTTCGCGGCCTCTAGCAACGACGGCGGCGGCGCGAGCGTCGAGCAAATCAAGATCAGTGACCATCGCGTCGCTGAAGACAGCAGCTCGCTCAGCAGCGGTCATGGCTTCCAAGTCTTGAACGCTGATCACAGTCGGTGTCTCGGCCATAGAGTTGATGATAGCTCAACCGGGGCTAC
>JBOEHD010000287.1:0-28800 GCA_050633745.1 Acidimicrobiales bacterium | reverse complement strand
TGACCTTCTCCTTACCATGACCTATCGAGCAGCGTCGTTTGGCAGAAGGTTGGCCAGTTGACTGGGTTACTCGTGCAAAGCTGTCGGTATGGACCGACATCTACAGGGTCCCCGTGGCTATCGATTGGGCTATCACGGGTGACGGCTGGTGCCAGGCAAGGCCCATGGGTACGAGTCGAACCCACGAACTAGCGGACTACGGCTTGCTGGTTTCGGCTGCCGCTCCTTAGCTCTTTGAGGGATCTTTAGAACAGAGCCGTCGGCCAACGGTCTTTCGGCACTCAGGCAGTTCCACGGTGACGAGTGGGTTTCGCGTTAACCCGAGCTGGCGAACTCTCAGAATGCACACTCGCCGCCACGACACCACGGCCGAATCCTACGAGAATCCCGAACATTAGTGTTCTTGTCAGTACCAAAACCAATACGAAGGCGGAGAAACTCTCGTTCAGTGTCGGGAGGATCAATGCCAGTAGGTACGTGAAACCTGTAACGGCTGCGAACGTAATGCAGATTGTCGTCACATCGATTCCTGTAGATCCCCAGCGACGCCAGAACAGGGCCGCAAAACCTACCATGAGGGCCACAATGCCGAGCCACAAACTGAGGGGAAATGTTGCCTGCAGCTGAACCACAACTGAATACGATGCAACCAAATAGGCTCCCGCGAGTACAGCCAGAATTATCGAAACGAAGACAATGCGCACTGGACCTTCTGTCTCGTCATCGAACACATGAGGGATCAGAGCAAGTACCACGAGCGCAGTGCCAGCAGCGAGCAGCATACTAGCGGCGGAACCTGCAAGGACTTGAAGTTCGCAGGTCTGCTCTCCTGCGACCTCACCGTATAAGGTCGTCGAAATCAGAAGCGCCAGAAAGGCCGAGAAGAAGAGCTTTCGGGTCACTCGTTCGTCTATACCAGCGGAGGGTTGGCCCAAACCTTGCACGAAGATGAGCGTGGCAGCTGCGCCCGCCATCAGGGCGGCAAAGGTCGCGTACTCCTCGGTAGCGAAGCCATAGAACCACTGATATTGACCCCACCCTGGAAGTGTCTCAGGACACACAAGCGCTTCCATCTGACTCTGTCACCTTCTTCGATGTGGTTGAGTAGCAAAACATGATCATTTCACGACACCTCCCCACCACCAACTTCTGCCCTCCGTCTGATTTCGAGATGTGAGCTTTGTTTGCACTATTGGCCGCAAGCAAGAGCCGAGCGTATTGACGACACCCCTCACGATGAGCTGTGCTTCTGCGATACGACCACTGGTCCGGCTGGGCAACTAGTGACTGTTCAGCAGCGGTTGGAGGACATCAAGGACTAGTTACCGCTCCGACTCACCGGAGAAGCAGCTGCATGCCCCGCCGTGTGCGTATTTGTCTAAATCGCGGATTGGACTTACATCATCGCCCGAGAAATCGACAGGGGTCTGGCGAAGTCGCGTGCGGGCCTCGTCCTCGTCACCCCTGCGCTGCTCGAGCGCGTCACCAACCGGGGGATCTCTGACAAAGAGCTCTCGGAGCTTCTGGCACGCGACCATCTGATCCCTGTTGTACACGGGACGACCTACGACGATGTCCGAAAGGTCAGCCCCTTGCTCGGCTCCCGACACGGGTTGGACACGGCGGAGGATTCGATGGCAGTGATAGCCACCAAGATCGCCGAACTGGTCAACGTCTAGGCGGTCCGGTGGCGGGTGGCATCCTGGCGCTTGTGACCTAAGCGGAGAACGCTGACGTTTACGTGTGAGTGTGGAGTCTTCCGACTTGGAGCTTCAGACGTTGAGGGGTTGCCGTCGTCGGAAGCGTTCACGTTCTGAGCCTTGCGACCTGGGCTTAGTCGTCGATCACGATGATCGCCCGCACCGCCGGAACTAAAGTGAGGAGACGCCATCGGGACTACAATGGTTGAACGTGCCCCAACGCCGCTTAGGAGCAACTAGTTGGCTTCATCGGACCCATACTCATACGACGTTTTCCTGAGCCATAGTCACGCTGACTCGGCCTTCGCCGAAACTCTGGCCAGAGATCTAGCTGCGGCTGGCTTTTCGGTGTTTCTTGACCGCGACCAAATACGGCCCGGCGAAAGCATCGCCCACGTGATAGAACGCGCACTACAGAGTTCTCGTTTCGTCCTGATGGTCATGTCGCCCGATTACTTTTCATCTCAATGGACAACGCAGGAGTGGAGTTTCGGCCTACTGAGACAGCTCGAAGAAGGCGCTACCAAACTCCTCCCCATTCTCTACAAAGACACTCCCATCCCGAGCTCGCTCGCAGGACTTGTCTACCTAGACTTCCGTCCGCCAAGCGACTATCGGGCCAACGTCGATCGACTCACGCTTGACCTGAGCAGGCTCTTGAGCGAAGCCGCCGCCGGGAGTGAAGACGTGGCTCCCCTTGTGGGAACGAGTAACAGCGAGGCCGAGCTTCCACCTGCGGGGTCGACTGAGATCACAGAACTCAAGGAACTTCTGGCTAGAAACATTGATCTGTTCAGGGCTGGCTCCGCGCCTGACACATTTGACAGTGTCGGCGAGAGCGATGTTGATAAGCGCCGGTGCTTCGTCGTGATGCCGTTTGACGACGAGGATCTAGAGATTGTCTATGAGCACTTCGTACGCCCCACACTTGAGCAGGAGTGCGACCTAATAGTCGAAAGAGGGGATGACGTATTTGGTTCTAACGTCATCGTCGATGACATTGGAAACAGTATCCGCCGGTCCGGCCTGGTCGTTGCTGACTTGACCAGTCGGAACCCGAACGTATTTTACGAGGTTGGAATTGCTCATACATTGGACAAACGGGTTCTTCTGATGAGTCAATCAATGGAGGACGTTCCGTTTGATCTCCGTCATCGACGGATTTTGCTGTACGAATATTCACCACTAGGGACGAAGAACCTGGTAAATCACCTGATCGAGAATGTCAAGGCGATGCTAGCGGGCTGAACTCACTCCAAAACGGCACCCATACAGCGATTAGAATCCCACCTAGCTCGGACCGCTAGTGGAGTCCGTCCATGTGATCGAGAAATTCGTACACGAGAGCTTCAAGGGCCAACTTTCCCTTTTCCGCTGTAGCCAGGGACGGTCTGCCGATAATCCCTGTCGTCGTATATTTGGCCATGCCCTTCACAAGTAGCTCTGGCCGGTCGTTGGCGATGTGATCGGCACTCACGTAGCTGTTCCGCACAACCTCAGGGTGAGCGTGCAACAGGATGGAGGTTTCAAGCTCTCCGCCGTGCATGTCTTCGTGTCCGTTGGTTTCCATCCCGGCCGACTGCCGAGCTGCTCCCCAGTCGGATGACGTGGGGTAAAGAGACATGCTTGGTCCGCCGACGTTCGCTTGCTGGACGATGTTTCCTAGGACGTAGTTGCCACCATGGGCGTTAATTAGCACAAGCTTGTCAACGCCCTGGGTCGACAGCGATTCCTGAATGTCCTCAATCATCGAGCAGAGCGTTGAAGCGCTGATGCTGACAGTGCCTGCAAAGGCAGCATGTTCGTGGGAGCAAGCGATGCTGATTGGTGGGAGCAGGAACAGGTGATAGGAATTGGCCAGTTCCTTGGCGATTACAGATGCAATCAGAGTGTCGGTCGTCAGAGGCAGGTGATCGCCATGCTGCTCAAACGCACCGATCGGGAGTAGAGCGATCTGACTCCTTTGATGAGCATGGTCCGCTGATCGCTGGGCTTCATCAGCAGAGGTCTGAGTTGGCAGAAAGCTCATGATCCAATGTTACCCGCCAGGTGCTCAGGACAAGAGAAGCGATCAGCTCGCAAGCGGCAACTGGCTCGACAACTCGTCAGCTTCGTCATTGGCTCCGATGACTCGGAGCTGCGTCGCTGCTCGCTGAAGAAAGTGCCAGGAACGAGCCGAGTCGGTCACTCGGGCCAACTCAACTCCTTCTCGTGCCTTCTCTAGAGCATCGATCGGTTGATGGTTACCCGCATACGCAAGCGACAGGCGGGCCTTGCAAAGGCCATGGTCTCGCCGGAACTCATTTGACCAATCTTGGTCGGCGCTTTCAAGGATCGGTATTGCGTCGTTATGCCGTCCGAGTTCGATCCATGCGTTGGCTGATTCCATCTCGATGTATGACTCGGAGCAGTACGTTGCCAAGTCCTCCCCGGCAGCGCCCTGGCCAACAGAGTTGAAAGCCGCATCGAGCAGGGCCGAGCATTCGTACTCTTTGCCGTCGAGAGCATGAGCATAAGCTTCCTGGCGTTGTGCAACAGCTCTGAGTCTCGGCGTCATGTGTTCGAGTTGGCCTCGACTAGAACGGGCGAACGCTACGGCTAGCTGTGTCTTGTTGGCGTCGCTTGCGATGTTGCTCTTGCGCATCCAGTGGTAGGCCGCCAGTTCATCGCAGCCTCCGGCCATTGCGAGATCAAGCGCCGTGTTGGTCCACTGCATCGCTAGATCTAGCTTGCCGAGATCGTGATAGATCCAGCCCCGAAATTCAGCGAATCGACTGGCCGCATAGTGCGCCTCGTTCGAGGCTGATTGCCCGTTCAGCATTCGGGTTACTCGCTCCTGCTGAGATTCGATCACTGGCAAGACTGAGTTTGGACCGGCGTTGTTGTCGACTGCCGATAGCTGATCGAGCAATATCAGCACCGATGCAGGATCGATGACCTCAAGCTCTGACGACGAAACCTCTAGCGGGTCGACCAGGCGTAGGCCCATGAGTGAGCCATCAGGTTCGGCTTGAGACATACCTGGGAGAGTGTGACCCGTCAGCAGTGCTTGAAGTTCTTGAGCGGTGATTTGTAAACACCTGGCCAACGGTTCGAGCTGCCTTGGGTACGGAGTCGTCCCCGCTTCCCATCGCACCACGGTCGACCTATTGACACCAAGGAGCTCGGCCAGCTTCTCCTGGCTGAGTCCAACGGCTCTACGGCGTTTGGCCAACTCGCTACTTGCGGGCATGAATCGTTTCCAGTCGGCGGGTGATGGTCACAGTCTGTACTGATTCAACAATGATGGCAAGGAGGTCTGACATAGATGCATCAAAGATGCGCCATTGATGCCACTCAGACGCTCTGTTGATGTCTTTAGGCCAGTGATTCCATTGATCCATAGCAAGAAACGGCCCCGGGCCAACCGATCAAGGAGTCAACAAGATGGCAATGACAACCGATGCGCATACAGCATTTGACTACGACTTGGCCGACCTCATCGACGCACTCGTCGAAGCAGTCGACATGCAACGCTGGACCGAAATCGATCGGGTCCGCTCAGCGCTCGAACCGTTTGGTGGGACAGCGTTATTTGATGCCGAGCTTGGTTTGAATGGTATGGCCAGCATCGACGAGTGGTGTATCTGCGGCGGAGAAGAATTCTGATGAACCCCCTCTATCGCATGTGGTGGCGGTTCCTGATGGACCTCCGCCCTCTAGTCCGTTTCCTCGCCGAACGATTCCCACGACTCGCCGCCCCATCCGTCCGACTACGTCTGCTGCTGCATTGGATCGTCGGCAACCCGATTCACTCACTGGCCCTCGTGGACGGGTTCATGGTGTGGCACTTCTTCGATATCCGTCTCCGCTGGATCGCTTTGGCCATCGCTGTGTTCTTCGTGCTGGTTGAAATCTATCACCGCGCTAACTTCGCTGCTGGAACGTGGATGATCGCATGGCGTGAAGCGTGGCGTATCCGTCGACGCTGGCCTGCCGATTGGGCCGCTGTTGCTGCCAAGACCGCACGGGTCCAGGCCGAAGTTGGCACGTCGAAGGAACCGATGTCGTCGGCCATACTGCGCCCGGTGGCTGATCATCCGAAGATGTCGTGGCTTCCTCGTGTCGAGTGGCCGGTGGTGTCGTGGTGGGTTGGCCCTCCTCCAGGGCGATCGCTCGCCGCCCTCGACGACCTGGCTGTGGTCCTGGCCGCCAACATTTCACACGTCTCGGATGTGTCGGTTGAGTACGAACGGGAGAACGATTCGCACGGTCGGCTGGTCATGTCGTTCGACAACCTGCTCGCTCGCCCATCGGCTCCGACATGGGTCGACTCCGCACCCGCCATCGTTCGCAACTGGGAACCAGCCCGCCCGGGTCTGCGCCTGGTCGACGACCTCGAAGACGCACCGGATTCTGATGATGGGGTGGTGGCCTGAATGGCAGCCATCCGCAAAGGCTCCACGCTCGACATCGGCAGACGATTCGACGCCAAGCCACTTCTACTCCCCTGGCCCGGATGCCCACACATCCTGATCGGCGGCGAAACCGGCTCAGGCAAATCCGGTGTCGTCAACAACATCATCGGCGCTGCTGCCGGCCTTCCCTGCGTAGCGATCTGCGGAATCGACCTCAAACGAGTCGAACTCACACCATGGAACCCCCGGCTCACCTGTCTGGCCAAGACGCCAGGCGATGCGGCTCGGCTGTTGGTGGCGGTGCGGGACCTGATCGAGCAGCGGTCACGGTTCATGGAAGTACGCGGCTACCGCATGTGGCGCTCCGAGTTCGGACCATGGGTGCTCCTGGTGGCCGACGAGCTGGCCGAGCTCCAGGCGATCGATGCCAACCTTCTGGCCGATGCCATCGATGCTGATGACGGTGGCCGAAAAGCACTGGCCGCTGGCAAGTCCGGCCAGCAGGTTCTTACCGCTTTGTTCGGATCGCTGGCTCGTATGGCGAGGGCGTGTGGGGTCACGCTCGTTGGTGCGACGCAGTACCCGTCGGCTGATGTGATCGATCAACAGATCCGCACCCAAATGGCAATCCGCATCATGCTCCGAGTCTCCTCAGGCGAACAGATCAACGTCTGCCTCGGCCAGGGCTGCGGGTCATCCATCTCACCGAAGTCGATCGGGGTGTCTCAGCGTGGCGGGCTCTGGATCGTCGGTCTCCCCGACGCTACCGAACCGGTCCGAGGCCGAGCCCACTGGGTGTCCGATGCCGACGTTGCCGCCCGTGTCGCCGCTACCCGTCACCTCACGCCCAGCTACGAGGCGGTCTTCGGCGGGTCCGCAACCGAACCGATCGAGGAGGCCTACTAGTCATGACATACAAACCACACGCTCGGGTCGCCGGGTCAACCCCTCAGCGCATCGACGAAGTCGATGGANNAACGTCTGCCTCGGCCAGGGCTACGGATCACAAATCTCACCCAACAGCATCGGACCATCCGAACGAGGCGGCCTCTGGATCGTCGGCACCGACGACGCACCCAAACCTGTCAGAGCCCGTGCACACCTCGTCACCGACGACGACGTCGCCCACCGGGTCGCCACCACAACCCACCTCGCACTCGACCACCACACCGTCTTCGGCGGGCCCGAGGCAGAACCGATCGAAGAGGCCTACTAGTGACAACACGACCGACCCACAAACCACACGCCCAGGTCGCCCACCGAACCTCTCGGCGCATCGACGGAGTCGATGGGGTGCCTTCCACGCACACACGAAACGACTGGACCCACGCCTGGACGGTCACCGATGGCGTCAGCAGCGCTGCACCTCTCCCCTTCGCTGCGAAGAAGAGCGTCTCGGCAATGGTCGCTGTGTCCACCATGCGCGCTGTCGTGCTGACGGCCGCGCTCGTTGCGCTGACGGTGATCCTCGACGACCGACCGGATGCGACGTCGATCGTGCTCGGATCAGTCGGCTCGCTGATGGCATGGACTGCGCTGCTAGCAGTGCCAGCTGTTGTTAGGTCACGACGATGAGCCCCACCGATCAACCCCAGAAGACAACGCAGAAACCTGACAGTGCTGAGTCCCATCCAGTAGCGGCCGAGGACGGTAGGCGGGAGCGGAGCGGCAAGCCGAACGGACGAGGCGGCGCCGCAGGCGCCGACGAAGCCGCCCCCTTGGTAATATCGCGATCAACTCTTCCAGCTACGTCTGCCGACGCCCGCCGACAGCGTCGATGGGCCGCATCTAGAGCGCAGAAACTGATCGCTCAGCAGTGCGGAGATCTCGAAGCAGCAGCACGAATCGTACAGTGCGGAAGAGTCGTCCGTAGCCGCTCAGGAGTCGTGATCAAACGCTCCGCAGACGGATACGTGTACGGCTCAGGACTAGTCACCTGCGGGTCGCTGTGGGGGTGTCTGTCGTGTAGCTACAAGGTTCGCTCGAAGCGAGCACGTCACGTTGCCGTCGCTGTCGGCACCCACATCGGCCTCGGCGGTGGCGTGCTCTTCGGGACGTTCACGATGTCGCATGAGCGGGGCGAGAACCTCGACGACACCTGGCCGATCCTGTCCGATGGCTGGAAGTACATGACCTCCGGCCGCCAATGGGTCGACTTCAAAGAACAATTCGGCGTGCTCGGCTCGATCAAAACCGTCGAAGTCACCCACGGCGCAAACGGCTGGCACCCACACCTACACGTCCTGTTCTTCGTCGACGTCCCGATGAACGACTTCGACCGGGAGCACGACTACCGGGAGTTCCGGGCCAACCTCCGTCAACGGTGGATCCGCCGCTTCGCGATGAAACACAAGCGGAACGTCTCCCAAGAGTTCGGAACCCGATTCGATCCGGTCAAAGCTGACGAGTCGGACAAGATCGGGATCTACTGCACCAAAGTCGGCTACGAGCTGGCCATGGCCGACTCCAAGATCGGCCGCTCCGAAGGACAGCGCCACCCGTTCGCCATCGCCCACGACGCAGCCAACTACGGCGACAAGGCCGACGTGATGCTCCTACGAGAGTGGATCACCGCCTCCAAGGGCAAACGGTCGATCCACTGGTCCGGCGACGATATCAAAGCCTACGTGGCCGAGGACATCGACAAGAGCGACGAAGAACTCGCCGCCGAGGAACAGGTCGGCGATGAATCGTTGCTGGTCGTTGACCGGGACCTGTGGCGCATGTTGATCACGTCGAACGTGTCGGCTCGATCGGAGTTTCTTCAACTCTTCGAAGACGGCGGCGACACCTTCGACGNNACTTTCTCGCCGAGCTTGGCATAACCGCCGAGATCGCCGAAGACGGGCCGCTCGCCATGCTGCGGCTCAACCACCACATCACCATCACAAACAATAACGTCCGGGAGGACACACAGATATGACCCTGCAATCAATGCCAGTAGACACCAGCCAACTCGAATTCCGCTATCACGGAGCCTCCGAGTACAAGGCCTACAACAAAGACACCAACCAGAAAGACCCAAACCAAGCCAGAGACGAGAACACCGGCTACGGGATCTACACGATCCGCTGCCAGGTCCTGTTCCGGGCCGAACGCCAGTCCGGAATGATCACCGTCCGAGTGCCACTACAGGAGCCACCGGCCGAGAACATGGAGTTCGAGCACCCGGTCACGTTCGGTGCGGTGATCTCCAAGACGTGGAACATGGAAGGCCGTGACGGCCAAACCTGGACCGCATCAACCACGGCGATCCTGGACGGCTACAGCGCACAGCCGGCAGCCGACAACTCAACGTCGTCGAGCCGGAAGGCGACCAAGGTCACCGCAGACGCAGCGGCCTAGCAACACAGGCCGTAGACAGGTGTCCCCCAACACTGGGGCGGGGTTCGATTCCCCGTGCGGCCCCTATGAACACACAACAAGACAACAAGTTCGCCTACAGCATCGAAGAAGCAGCCGAGCTGCTCTCCATCAAACGAGACTCGCTCTACGAACTCATCCACACCGAACAGCTCGGTAGCTTCAAGATTGGCGCCCGCCGCTTGATAGCCCACCGCCACCTCGAAGCCTTCATCGAGTCCAAGGTCGCCTGATGACCAAGCGAGCATCAGGCGAAGGCTCGGTCTTCCAGACGCCGAACGGTCGCTGGGTAGCGATACTCGAACTGCCTCGACATCCCAACGGCAAACGGAACCGCAAGCTTCGGCGTGCCCGGACTCGCTCTGAGGCTCAGCGCAAGCTTCGGGAGATGCGAGCCGAGTATGACGACCATGGGCAGCTCCCCGCCGTTGGGCGCAAGATGACCGAGTCAGTAGCTGACTACGTGGAACACGTTCGTGGTCCAGCTCATCAGACCCGCAAGGTTCGTGAACGGGACGAGCTGTTCGCCGAAGCCGTTACGGGCTTCTTCTCCCATCGCTCAACGTCGGAAGTGACCGTTCAAGATTGCGATAATTTCTTGGCGTCGTTTATCGCTGGCGAGCTGACCAGTCCCGGCAAGCCCGTCAGTCGGGACTATGCCCGTCGTGCTCGTGCATTCTTGACCGCTGTCTTCCGCAATGAGATGCGGCAAGGCCGAGTCAATCGAAACCCCGCCGAAGTCGCCGTCATCCCTTCGGTCGAATCATCGAGCCGTCAACGTCGAGCCTTGACTGCTTCCGAGTGGCGACAGCTCTTCGAGCAGGCGGAGGGCGTCGTGAAGCTCAGTGTCGATCTCGGCGGACGTCACGGTCTTAGACCTCAAGAGGTGCGTGGCGTGCGTTGGTCCGATATCGACTTCGAGGTCGGAACACTCAGTGTCGTCGCCCAGCTCGACGCCGACGATCAGTTCGTCTGCACCAAGACCGAGCAATCGACTCGCACCCTCCGGCTCCATCCCGAAACCCTCGATCTGCTCCGAGCCCATCACGAAGGGCAGGCGGTTCGGCGTGGGAAGACCGGCGACGACTGGATCGCTAGGGATCTCGTGCTGACCACTCGCCGAGGAACCGCCATCAACAACGACAACCACCGTCGATCGCTAACAACTCTATGCGCCAAGGTCGGCATCGATCCCGTCACGCCTTACGAGTTGCGACACACCGCTATCACGCACCAGATCGAAGCTGGCCGGTCAGTGTCACAGGTCGCTGACTGGGCAGGCACAAGCGAACGCATGATCTACAAGCACTACCGCCACAAGATCCGAGAAGTCATAGACCTGGAGCCACTCGACTACGAATAACCGGTGGTCAAACGTTGCCGTCGGATAGTTGTCCGTCGGGGTTGTCTAGCATTAGCTCGATTGGCGAGCGTCTGTCGAGTTTCAACGCTCGATGCAACTGGCTGCTGACGTTGGCCTGAAGGCCGGCGTTGTCCTCCCAGCCTTTGGCATCGACGACCTTGGCCTTACGGATTGTTGAGGCGTACTCGTGGTCGCAATCCCAGAGGTAGCCGTCAAGATCAACCGGGATGACCATCGAGACGGCTTCCCCTTCCTTGCTAGATAGCTCCCGCTCTCGCTCTGTCCATCGCTCGATTTCCTCTCGGACCCACCATGAGTTCAGCGAGGCTTCGGAGCAGAGCAGTATCACCTTGTCCATCCGGCGAATGGCTCGATCGACCGACTTCATGATCAGCTCGCCAGCTGCGATCTCATGTGCGTCAAGCCAGATCGGCACCTTCTGCTGGTGGAATAGGCGGTCGTAGAGTGTCCGGGCGAAGGCCTTGTCGGCGTGGCTGTAGGAGATAAACGCCGAGAAGTGTTGGATCGGTGCCGAGACGGTCAGGCCGGGAACCATGCCCACGAGGTAGTCCGGCAAGCCGCATCCTCGGAGAAAGATCGCGGGAATCCTCCCCTCGGAGATATACAAGGTATCCACTCCAATCGTCGATGGTCCTCGATGGTCGACCTCAGCCAGTCCAACAGTTTCTCGGAGGTCCACGTTTGCGAAGACCGTAGCGAAGCACCGAGCGGCCCTAAGGTTCGCCCCGCCCAGTAGCGCTCCGCTAAGGTTCGCTCCGCCCAAATCCGCACCGCGCAAATCCGCACCGCTGAGATTCGTTCCCCCCAGGTTCGCCAAGCCCAAATCCACCCCACCCAAGTCTGCCCCGCCCAAATCGGCCCCACCCAGGTTCGCCCCGCCCAAATCCGCGTTACACATCTCCGCCCCAGCTAAATCCGCCCTGCTCAGATCCGCCACGCTCAGGTTCACCCCAGTCAAGTCTGCCAGACGCAGGTTCGCCCCCCGCAAGTCCGCCCCGCTCAGATCTGCCAGGCGCAGCTTCGCCTCCCTCAGGTTCGCCCCGCCCAGGTTCGCCCCGCCCATGTTCGCCCTGCCCAGGTCCGCCCCGCCCAGGTTCGCAGCGCTCAGGACTGCCCTGATCAGGTCCGCCCTCCTCAGGTCGGCCCCGCTCAGGTTTGCCCTCATCAGGTTCGCCCCGCTCAGATCCGCCTCGCTTAAGTCCGCCCCGCGAAAGTCATGTCCAGCTAGCTGAGCTCGGGCTAGGTTGGCCCGAGGGCCGATCTGTAGCTCGTCGCCTGCCATGACTGAATCCTAGCCTGGCTATCAATCCGGCTATCAGCGGCAGTTTGGCCATCTCGACTGCCTTTACGGCAGGCCCCTGACCTGGGGTTTCTTTGAGCCTCCTAACAGAATTGAACTGTTGACCTTCTCCTTACCATGGAGACGCTCTACCGACTGAGCTAAGGAGGCCTGGGCCTGATTAAGGGCCGCATAAGAGTTTGCCACGATGTGGGCGGCCATCAAACAACTTTTGGCAGAATCTACTGAGCGATCCTACGCAGTGCGCCCGCCAGAGACCGGACTTGAGCCTCGCTAGGGCTCAATCGTGGCTACCGGCCCTACCCCACCGTCGAATTGCTGCACCACGTAGTTTGTCCGGATCGGCGAACCAGCACCCCCGAAGAACAGGATGCCGCCGACTCCCTGAACCGGAAGACCCCCGCTAATCGCCCCGCTGACGGCCTCCGCATCGCCTTGGCCAGCATTCAGGTACGCGTTGATGATGACGGCCAGGGCATCACCGACCAGGGCCGCGGCAGCGGTGTTGCTCGATGGCGAGCCGGTGGCGGCGGCAAACGACCGGTCGAGGCGGGCTATACGGCCAGCTTGATCGGCCAGCACCGGGGTTAAGGCGTACGACCGGGCATCAAACTCGGCGCCGACGTCATACACCACCGTCGGGTCGCTGTTGATCAGTGCCACATTGAGGTCCGCCGCTACGGCTTCCTCCTGGAGCTCAGCGAAGGGTTCCGGCCCAATCGGAGCGAACACAATATCGAACCCGCCGCCGAATGATGTGTCGGCTCCCGACTGAGCGACAACGTCTTGCACCGCAGCGCCGATGCCGCCTGCCGCGTCGACCTCAACCTCGGCCGCTACCAATCCTCCGGCAGCGGTGAAGGCCTCGACGAAAGCAGCGGTGTCAGTGTGGTAGCTGTTTCCCGACGGCCTGATCGTTGCCACCCTCAGCCAAGCCTGGTCGATGGCGAATCGGGCCGCCGCTGCCGCAGACCCTGGGACCATGGGAAGCATCGTGAACGAACCCCTGTTGGGGTCGGCCAACGCCGGCTCGGCCACCATCGGAAAGACCAGCGGTAACCGACCCCCAACGGCCTCGCGGAGCCGGAGCCCGGTTGCTGCAACAGCTGGTCCGATGATGGCGTCAGGCTGCCAGTCGAGCAGCTCGGCGATCGCCGGTCGACTTGCAAGCGTTGTCCCGGAAACGTCCACGACCAGAACCTCAAGCGGTCGGCCCTCGACTCCACCGGAACAGTTGATCATGCGAGCCAGATGCCTCGCCGCCTCGGAACCCGGCCCGTCCGACACCACTCCCAACGAACCGAGGTCGGCCGCATAGCCAACTCGGAACGGCTGGCCGGCAACCGGTTCCGGACAATCGAACCCCGCTGCTAGTGCCCCGTCGATTGACCATCGCTGGTCGACCACCAAAGCATCGCCTTCACCAGCGACCTCGCCACCCCGGCCGCCCCCACCGCCAGGGGCGCTCAGCAACTTCACCTCCACCCGGCGGTTGAACCGACGTTCCTCTTCGGAGTCGTTAGGCGGAGCGTCAGGGCTGGCCGGAGGAATGGCCGTGACCGTTCGCCGCCGGTCGATGCCAACCAACTCAAGGTAGTCGACTACCGCCAACGCCCGGGCGAACGCCACCGCGGCATTGGCGTCACTGTCGCCAAGGTCATCGATATGAGCCACGACACTTACGCCGGCTGTGGGGTATTGGATCAACAAAGCAGCGATCTCATCCAACGCTGCCACGCCCACGGCAGGCAGGGCGACCTGCCCCGCATCATGCAGCAACACAGCATCGAACTCGGTGGTTCCCGCCAAACCCGGCGCGTTCTCGCCCGGTTCGGCGGCAAACACAGCGTCACCTTCTCCATCGACCGACGGACCGGCGACCGCTTCTCCCCCGCTGTCCGACTCGGATTCCCCGACGTCCACATCGGCGTCACCCTCGTCGGCCTCATCTCCCGCGCCCGCGCTAGCAAATTCGCCAGCGTCAGAATCAGCAGAGGAACGGAAGGGCAGCCGGTCGTGTTTACGAAGGTTCAGCGCGAGCAGCGCGATGTTGGCAACAACTAGAGCGATGATCAGCGCTAAAGCAGGGAGGCCAATCGCACGGCCTCCCCGTCGACTCATAACACGAAGTAAGCCACGCCGAGCGCGATAAGGGAAATGACGAGAAGGGCGATGAAGACGTCGATGCTGAGACGCCGGTCCCTCTTACCCATCATCTGCTCAACCTCGGTATCGGGGCTGAACATAGTTATCGGATCGGCTACGTGTAATGAATCTTCCCAATCGGAGTTCGACTCATCAACCGATTCCACCGACTCGGGCGGCCGCACGGTTTCTGGCCGCACCGCTGGCTCTTGCCGCTCGACTGTCTCTTCTACAACAGGGGCCTCTTCTCGCACCGCCGCCCGTGCCGCCAGTGGTGCAACTGCACCTGCTGCCGATCGACGTAGCGGCGAAAGTGAAGTGGTGGGCGTCTGGCGGGGAGTCCGCTGTGCCTCGGGGGCCGGTGACGACTGACGAGGATGCAGCTGAAGTGTTGACTCAGCGCCATCGGTCAGATCAATCGCTGCCAGGTGCTCCAACGACCTGTCGGCCGTTTGTTGGTCGGCCAGACAGCCGACCGTCTTGCCGACAAGCAGATCGGCAGGACTCTCGTAGGCCACCCCGATCGCCGCACCGACCGCTGTGGCGAACTGGCCGATATCAAGCCGTATTCGCTGATCGAGTTCGGGGGAAACCTCAACCCAGCCGTACCGAGAGATAGAACGCAATTGGCCATCGGCCGCCACGATATGAAGCGGAGCATCGAATGCGATGGCCCCGTTCTCCATGGCCTCAAGCACCTCAAAGTCGCGCATCCTGGCCTGCCAACCATGACCGGAGCCGATACAGATCAAGTCTTCGACCTGATCGCCAATCGCTCGAGCCGCCGCTACCGGAGCAAAGTCGATTCTGGCCAGGTCGATCCCGGCCTCGCTGGCGAGCTTCACCACAGCATCTACAGCACGGCTGGGGGCAAACGCCACACCCAACCCGCCGGCGCACCGCAGCGGTTCACGAAGGGTTGCCGCTTGGGTCTCCAGCCAGTCGACCATCGCTGGGCCACTGCCGACACCGGAGTTCTTTGGACCAACCGAAAGACCGACTCGCACGCCCGAACGATCGCGAACGTCAAGCTTTGCCAACAGCTCTTCCAAAACCGGAGCGACGACCAGCGGATCGATCACGCCGTCGGCGTTGATCGCATGCTCGGGAACGACGCACTCGACAGCAGCTGTCAGCTCTGCCCCAGCTTCGTTCAGCAGGACACCGCGTAAAGCGCCCCTACCGATTTCGATTCCCAGAATGTCAGAAATGGTTCTAGGACCGCCCATTAAAGTCTCTCTTCCCATCAGCCGCGGCGGAGAGGGAGTTTGTTGTTCATGCAGCGCCCTCGATCATATGGGAAGATCGCCCCAAGAGGAAACGAAACTGGAACATGACCTAACGAAAAAGGTCAAGATCTTCGGGAATCGATCCGGTCGCCCTCAATCGCCGTCCGGAGCTGGCGGACTAAGATCGTCAACGATGCAGATCCGCCAAGCAACCGTGGCCGACGCAGAGCGAATCTGCGAGATTTACAACCGCGAAGTGCTCGAAACCACGCTAACCCTCGACATGGTGCCCCGAACCGCGGCCGCGCAACGGGATTGGATCACCGACCGATCGGGCGGTCTAGCGGTGCTCGTCGCCGAGATCGACGGTGAAGTGGCGGGGTTTGCCAGCCTCAGTTTCTACCGAGACCGGCCCGGCTACCGAACCTCGGTCGAAGACTCGATCTACATCGATCGGGCCCACCAGGGCGCAGGCGTTGGGTCGGCACTACTCACCGAACTGATCGCGGTGGCCGAACTACACGGATTCCATACCCTGGTAGCCAGAATTGTCGGCCCCCAGGAAGCCAGCGTCGCCCTACACAAACGATGCGGCTTCGAGATGGTCGGCATCGAGCGTGAAGTCGGCCGAAAGTTCAGCCGATGGCACGATGTGGCTCTTATGCAGCGCCTGCTCTAGCCAACCGAGCTAATCCCGAAAGTTCTCGAACTGCAGCGGCAGGTCGAGATCGGCTTCTTTCAGAGCGGAAATCACGTCCTGTAGAGCATCGCGCTTCTTGCCGGTGACCCGAACCTGGTCGCCCTGGGTTTGCGACTGGATGCCCTTGAGCTTCAGGTCTTTGATCTGGGTGTTGATTTTCTTGGCCATCTCGGAGGAGATGCCAGCCTTAAGTGACACCTTCACCCTGGACCGGCCACCGGCGGCATCTTCAGGGTCGCCAATATCAACCGACTTCAAGGAGATCTGGCGCTTGATCAGCTTCTCCTCAAGAACCTGACGAAAGGCCATCATGCGATCCTGCGATGCTGATTCCATCTCGATCAGCATGTCCTTCTCGTTCAACTCGATCGTTGAGTTGGTGTCTTTGAAGTCGTAGCGGTTGCCTACCTCACGGCTGACCTGGTCCACCGCATTGCGGACTTCTTGCATATCGATCTCTGAAACCACATCGAAACTGGGCATGAATCAAAAGGTTACTGTGTGGGAGGGAATTGATGACCCTTCGGCGCCAGATTCCGATACGCTCGTTAGTCGCTCGCATAAGCCGCCTAGCGTTAGTAGTTTGGCGGTTCCGATCTGGGTCGGTGCCCGAGTGGCCAAAGGGAGCGGACTGTAAATCCGCCGGTTACGCCTACGTAGGTTCGAATCCTACCCGGCCCACACTTGTAGAGGTCCTGCCCTCCCGGGCAGGACCTCCGCAGTTTTACGCCTGCTCAGTCTTCGTCGTTTGTTGCGGCCCGCTCGGCGATCTCAGCGACAACGCCGGGGTCGGCCAGGGTTGTGGTGTCGCCGAGGCTGCGACCGTCAGCAACGTCACGCAGCAGGCGGCGCATGATCTTGCCGGACCGGGTCTTAGGCAGGTCGGGCACGATGATCACCGTCTTAGGCCGGGCGATCTTGCCAAGCTTGACGCCGACATGCTCCCGGATCTCGTTGCCCAGCTCCTGCGATGCCTCGTTGCCGCCTCGCAGAATGACATAGCCGACGATTGCCTGACCGGTCACCTCATCGTTTGCGCCAACAACCGCTGCCTCGGCGACCGCTTCGTGATCGACCAGCGCCGATTCAACCTCGGTGGTTGAGATCCGGTGACCGGACACATTCATCACATCGTCGACCCGACCGAGCAGCCACAGATAGCCGTCGTCGTCCAACCGAGCGCCGTCGCCAGCGAAGTACCGGCCCTCGTAGGTCGACCAGTAGGTTTCCTTGTAGCGAGCGTCGTCGCCCCAGATCCCCCGCAGCATCGAAGGCCACGGATGGGAGATGGTCAGGTAGCCGCCGCCGTTGGTTACGACCTTGCCTTCATCATCGACCAGCTCGGCGAACACACCGGGGATCGGGTGACAGGCTGAACCTGGTTTGGTGGTGGTGACACCGGGAAGCGGGGTGATCATGTTGCCGCCGGTTTCGGTCTGCCACCAGGTGTCGACGATTGGGCGGGCGTTGCCGCCGATGTGTTCGTGATACCACATCCATGCCTCGGGGTTGATCGGCTCCCCTACCGTTCCCAGCACCCGCAGGGTCGACAGATCGTGCTTGGCCGGTTCCTGATCGCCCCACTTCATGAACATGCGGATGGCGGTCGGCGCGGTGTAGAGCTGGGTCACGCCGTAGCGCTCGACGATGTCCCACAGCCGGTCCTGGCCGGGGGTATCTGGTGTGCCTTCGTACATGACCGAGGTGACACCGTTGGCCAGCGGCCCATAGACGATGTAGCTGTGGCCGGTCACCCAGCCGANNAGGATGTAGAGCAGCTGCTCGGCGTCCATCGGCTCGGCCGGACATTCGTCTGACGCGTCGGCCATCAGGTCGTGCCACCAAAGGTCTCGACCTTCGACCATCGGAGGGTTGAGGTCGCAACGGTTGGCCACGATGACCTTCTCGACGCTGGGGGCGCCGATCTCAAGCGCAGCATCGACGGTCGGCTTGAGCGGAGCCGGGGCCCCGCGGCGATAGCCGGCATCGGCGGTGATGATTAGCCGGCACTCGGCATCATCGCAGCGATCGACGATGGCGTCGGCTGAGAAGCCACCGAAGATCACCGAGTGAGCCACGCCGATACGGGCGCAGGCCAGCATGGCGATCGGCAGCTCCAAGATCATCGGCATGTAGATGGCGACCCGGTCGCCCTTGTTCAGGCCAAGGCCCTTCAACACGTTGGCGAACTTGCAGACTTCGCTCAACAGCTGGGCGTAGGTCAACGTGATCTTGTCGCCGGGCTCGCCTTCCCAGTGGTACGCCACCTTGTCGCCGCGGCCGGCCGCCACGTGGCGGTCGAGGCAGTTAGCGGTGATGTTTAGCTCGCCGCCGAGGAACCACTTGGCGTATGGCAGCTCCCACTCCAGCGTGGTGTGGAAGTCGGTATCCCAGTCGACCAGCTCTCGGGCCTGGCGGGCCCAGAAGGCCTCGTAGTCAGCGTTGGCCTCGTCGTACAGCGACTGGTCGTTGGTGTTGGCCTGAGCCGCGAAGTCCGGCGGAGGCGGAAACGTCCGGTCTTCTGTTTCATAGACACCAATGGTTTCCGACATCCGACACTCCCTTAATTGCGAACCAGGTAACTAGGACTGAACGGGAGAGATCCTAGTAGCCAACAGCTCTTCTGAGCCATTGAGAGCGGCAACGCATAGCAACCCGATGAAGGAGCGCTGTCGTGCTACTGCAGGCGCTCGTAGGTTGTGCGAAGCCCTGCCACCACAAGGTCGAGCCCAGTATCAAACAACTCGGCAGCTGAGAGCTTTCCGTGCTCAAGCAGAAAGGCCCGGTGAGCAGGATCTGCGACACCCGCCATCTGAAGACTCTCATCGGTGGGGACCTCAGGTGAGGACCCCAACTCCATAGAGGCGCGACCCATGACGTAGGCCACCGAGAACCGGAATGCGGCGGCAGCCTGGGCCGGAGTCAGACCCCGGAGCTCAAATCGCTGATAGGCCCAATGCAGCACCTTGATAGCTGCCGTCGACGTGGCCGGCCGGGTGGTAAACAGCTGCACGGCGCCAGGGTGGGCCAAGAGGACATCGTTGAATGCCGACAGGCCGCCTCTGAGGGCTACTTCCCACTTGTCATCGGGGACGTCGAGCGGCAGATCGATCTCGCTGTAAAGCCGTTCGAGTACTGCGTCTAGCAGGTCTTCCTTGTTCGACACGTAGTGATAAAGCGACATCGCTTCGACGCCGAGTTCAGCGCCCAGCCTTCGCATTGAAAGGCCAGCCAATCCGACTTCGTCGGTCAGCCGTAGCGCCGTCTCGGCAATCAACTCACGGCTGAGGGGTGGCCGATCTTCTGTGCCCATCGAGATAAGGCTAGTCGCAATCAGGTCTATTCCTGCCAAGTAGCTACCCACCAATTCCCGAGGCCAGAAGAATCGACAAGAGCGTCGACCTCGGAAATCCGTGAACGCATGCGCATTGCGGTGAGATCGGGAGCCGCAGCGTGCTGCTTCCAGTAGTCGCGACCCTCATCGACCAGTCGATCTATCCCCCATCGGCGGAGGAACTCGTGCTGTCTTTCGAGCGACGCCGGGGCCGCCAGTTGGTCCCACGCAACGTCGGTTGTGATGTCGGCGGTGCCTGGATCGAGGTAGGGATCGGAGCCTCGCTGATGTTGGCGGTAGGTCCGCAACCAACCGCCTCGTGCCGCCAGCTCTGCGGTCGTGGGAGCGCCGTAGTCGATCAGGCACACCATGGCCGGACCTCGTTCAATGACCGAATCCAGCCACTCGCCAGCCGCGGTTAGCAGTGGAGCTCTGGTTCCAACCGGGATATCGAGCGCCAGATCGGTGGGCTGCAGATGCTCCGCTAGGCCTTCGGAGTCGCCGCCGGGCCCATTGGTGACGAAGACCTCATAGAACCCGTCTGGGCGGCGCTCAACAATCCGGAACGGCAGGTTGTCGAGCAGCTCGTTCCCCAGCACGACAGCTCCGGAAAGATCATCTGGCAGTTCGGAGATGTCCGCTCCAGCCGACTCGACCCGGTCGACGCCGACGAGGCGCCAGGGACGGTCGGGTTTTGCCGCCGCGACCGCCTTCAACAGCGCCCCGGGGCCGCAGCCGACATCGTAGATCACCATGTCGTCTGGGCTGCCAAGCTCAATCCAGCGGCTATCGAGCATCTCGGCCACGACCGCGCCGAACAGCGGCCCAACTTCGGGATTGGTCAGAAAGTCGCCACCGCGGCGACCGGCTGTGCCGGTTGTGCTGTAGAAACCGCCGGGGCCATAAAGGCACCGCTCCATAAACCGGTCGAACCGCACACGACTTGTAGGACTCATCGCTATTCCATCGAAGCCCGACCAGCAAGCTCCGCCATCGCAAGTTTCGGCGCAAGCCGAAACTTGGTTAGTGAGGGCGCAGCCCGAACGGCACTAGGGCTTTGCCAACTCGACGAAGTCGGTGATGTCCGGCACCAGCAGCGCCAGGCCACTAACCAGGGTGAAGATAAGGGTGAGGGCAATGGCTGCGACCAGTGTCGGTGGCACCCGAACCGGCGAGTGATCGTTGTCCGGAGCAGGCAGGAACCACATCTGCTTGGCCACATTCAGGTAGTAGAAGGCGGCGACGACAGAGTTGACCGCGGCCACTACTGCTAGCAGCGCTCCCCACAGATTCCCCGGCTCAAGCAGAGCGTTGAAGATCTGGAACTTGGCCCACCAGCCACCCATCGGCGGGATGCCGGTGAGTGAGAACAAGAAGGCGGTCATCGCTGCGGTAAGGCCAGGGGCGTAGCGGAACATGCCGCCAAAGCTCGAGATCTCGCCGGACCGGGTCTTGCGAGCGGCCACGATTACCACCGCGAACGCACCGAGGTTCATGGCGGCGTAGATCACCAGGTAGGTCACGATCGATGACTGCACCGAGTCTGGCACGTCGCCGTAGACCGCAAGCGGGGCCATCATGTAGCCAGCCTGAGCGATACCGGAGTAAGCCAACATACGTACGATGTTGGTTTGACGCAGGGCGATCAGGTTGCCGATGGTCATGGTCGCCGCGGCCAGTACCCACATCAGCGGCTGCACGATGTTGGAGACCTCGGGCAGGGCAAACAGGATGATGGCCATCAGGCCAACGAAACCAGCGGCCTTTGACGACACGGCCAAGAAAGCGGTGAGTGGTGTTGGCGCACCCTCGTAGGTATCGGGTGCCCAGGTATGGAACGGGACCGCTGAGACCTTAAAGGCAAAGCCGATAATGGTGAAGACCGCACCGAGCACGATGAACGGGCTGGTTGTGTTCTCCGACAGCGACTGACCGATGACTTCGAGCCGGGTGTCGGCCGAAGCGCCGTAGAGCATCGACATGCCGTAGAGCATGATGCCGGAAGCGAACACGCCCATCAGCATGTACTTGAGACCGGCCTCGTTCGACTTGAGGTCTCGCTTGCGCCAGGCGGCCATGAGGTAGGCGGGGATCGAAACCAATTCCAGGGCGATGAAGATCGACACCAGGTCTCGAGCGGACGACATGACCAACATGCCGAGCACCGCAGCTGAGATCAGCTGGTAGTACTCGCTGTCGTAGTAGTCGCCCTCGGCCATATAGACGGTACTGATCAGCACCACCACGTAGGCCGACAGCAGGAACAAGCCTTTGAGAACAAGGGAGTAGTGATCGACGACGTATGCGCCGTCGAACAGCACGCGAGGTAAGTCTTCGCCCTGGTCCCACAGCGTGAGAATGGGGATCATGGCCAGCAGGAAACCGATGCCGGTCAATGACGGCATGAACCGACGGGAGCGCTCAAGCCAGATCAGATCGATGATCGTAACCAACGCACCCCAGGCCAGTACGACCAGTTCGGGAGCGAAGGCATGCCAATCAATATCGGGGCGGACGAACGGAATCGTCTCTTGGGCCAGGAGCGAAAGCATCAGTACCGCCTACTTACCCAGCGCCTGGACAACATCGCCGATCAGCGACGCCGAATCGTTTGTCACATCGAAGATGAGGCTGGGAACGAAGCCGAGCACGATGATCAGGATGACCATCGGAACCCAGGCCACCCACTCGGTGAAGACCATGTCGTGGATGTTGGGATCGTTTTCGAACTCTTCAGAGGGGGTGCCGAAAGCGGTGCGCTGCAGCAGCCAAAGCAGGTAGCCAGCGGCTAGCACGGTACCGACGGCAGCCACGACCATGTAGATCCGGAAGATGGTGACGTTGAGGCCTTCGGCCGGCTGGTAGGAAGCCAGGATCGCCGGGAACTCGCCCCAGAACCCTGCCAGACCTGGAAGCCCGAGCGAAGCCATCGTCGTGATACCGAGCAGCCAGCCCATCTTGGGGGCCTGCACCAGCAGGCCACCGAGGCGCTTAATCTCCAGGGTGTGGAAGCGTTCCTTGATCGAACCGGCGATGAAGAACAACATGCCGGTGATCAGGCCGTGAGCGACCATGCCGAAGATGGCGGCGTTGATGCCGAAGTCGGTAAGGGTGGCGATACCGAGCATTACGTAACCCATGTGAGCGACCGAGGAGAAGGCGATAAGACGCTTCATGTCGGTCTGGGCCAGACAGCCGAGCGCTCCGTAGATGATGCCGATGACGGCCAGCAGGCCGATCCATGGAGCCCACTCGACCGCAGCGGCCGGAAGAATCGGGATGGCGATACGGATGAAACCGTAGGTACCGAGCTTCAGCAGCACGGCGGCCAGAATCACCGAACCCTGGGTTGGGGCCTGGGTGTGAGCGTCTGGTAGCCAGGTGTGGAACGGGAACATCGGCACCTTGATACCGAAGCCGAGGAACATGCCGCCGAAGATTAGGACCTGGGTTTGCAGCGAGATATCGCTGGCCGCAACAGCGTCGGCCAGGCCGGTGATGCTGAAGGTGGTCGAACCGGTGGCCCAGTACAGCGCCAGGAAGCTGACCAGCATCAATGCCGAACCGAACAGGGTGTACAGGAAGAACTTGATGGCGGCGTAGAGCCGTTGCTCTCCGCCCCAAACGCCGATCATGAAGTACATCGGCAGCAGCACGACTTCGAAGAAGACGAAGAACAGAACGAGGTCGCGAGCGACGAAGGTGCCGAGCATGCCTGCGTGGAGCACCAGGATGAGCATGAGGAACGCCTTGGCGTTGCCCGGCTCGGGGATGTGATGCCAGCTGTAGATGATGACCAGAGGCGTTACCAGCAGCGTCAGGGCCACCAGCGGTAGCGACATGCCGTCGAGACCGAGGCTGAAGCGGGCGTTGATCACGTCGATCCACGCTTTGTCGACTCCGAACTGCATCACCCCCGACTGGTCGTAGTCGAAGTTCGTCAGCAAGAAGAAGCCAACCACCGCGGAGGCCAACGTGGCGACCAAGGCGATCGTCTTGTGGAGTTCTTCCTCCTTCTCAGGGAGGAGCATCATGAGCACCACCCCGACCAGCGGGATGAAGACCATGGCGGTGAGGCCCCAGGTATCTAGAAAGCTCTGCATGAAAGGTCCTTGATTTTTCTCAACTGCGACAAATTACGGGTACAAACTGTGACTGCAACACGTGAACTGCGAGACGTGAACTGGCTAGGCGGCGAAGATGAAGACCACGGCGAGTAGCACCGCCGCTCCGAACATCACCGTTGCGTATTCCCTGACCTGGCCGGTCTGGGACTTGCGAAGGAACTGACCGGTGTTTGATGCACCGCGACCGGAGGCGTTGACCGTGGCGTCGACGACGCCCTGATCGATGTACTTGTAGACGAAGCGACCGACGTTGACCGAGAGTTTGCCTGCGAGGTTGATAACCCCATCGAGCACGTTCTGGTTGAACCAGTAGGCGGCCTTGGCCAGAGGGCCCTTGGTTCCGCCTGCGATGACGTCGGTGTAGAGGTGATCGAGGTAGTACTTCTCTTCCAGCACCTTGTGGCCTGCGGCCAGCAGGCCGCTGCGGGAGGCGGCGCCATCGGTGTACTCGGTCGCCATGGGATCCTTGGCGTAGAGCTTCTGGTAGTAGCGCCACACGGTGAGACCGGCGGTGACTCCGAGCCCGGTGGCGATGATGGCCAGCCAGAGGCTTGGTTTGGCATGGGTAAACGCCGATTCTGGCACGCCGCCCTCGTAGCCGACGAACGATGGGATTCCCGCTGGTTCGACCCAGTCTTCGAATAGGTGGGCCAACCCGCTCGGCAGACGGAAGAAGCTGACGAAACCGCTCGGCATGTTGAGGAAACCAACGACGGTGGCCATGAAGGCCAGGATGATCAGCGGGACGGTGATTCGTGAACCCGACTCGTGAGGTGTTTCGTGCCCTCGATACTCACCGAAGAAGGTGAGGTAGATGACCCGAGTCATGTAGGCCGCGGTCAGCGCCGCGGTGATCATGCCGAAGATGAACGGAACGTAGTAGGTGCCGTTGCCACCGGTACCGGGGAACACACCGGCCCCGACGAGGATTTCGTCCTTCGACCAGAAGCCAGCGAGCGGCGGGATACCTGCAAGAGCGCCGGTGGCGATCATGAACGTCCAGAAGGTCTTTGGCATGTACTTGCGAAGACCGCCCATGTCGGCCTTCANNCCGAGGAACAGGCAGGCCTTGAAGAAGGCGTGGGTGAAGAGGTGGAACATGCCTGCGGTGTACGCACCCATACCGAGCGCCAACACCATGTAGCCGAGCTGCGAAACGGTCGAATAGGCCAACACCTTTTTGATGTCACGCTGGACGAAGGCCAGGAGGCCGCCGCCGACGGTGGTGATGCCACCGATCATGGCCATCACGTTGATGGTGGAGTCGGCAACTCCGAAGCCGATGAAGAAGACCGGGTAGAGCCGCCCGATGAGGTAGACACCGGCCACAACCATTGTGGCGGCGTGGATCAGGGCCGAAACCGGCGTTGGGCCGGCCATGGCGTCGGGGAGCCAGGTATGCAGGATGAACTGACCGGACTTCGACATGACCGCAGCCATCAGACAGAGAGCGGCGATCGTCAGGGTGCTCTTCGGAATCGCACCGGAGACCGCCATCGAGTTGATCTCGGGGATGCTGAACGAACGGTCGGCGGCGAAGTACAGAATTGTCATACCGATCAACAGACCGATATCGCCGACGCGGTTGGTGAGGAACGCCTTCAGGGCCGCGTCGGAGTTCGGTTTCTCTTCCCACCAGTGGCCGATCAGAGCAAAGGAGCAGACGCCGACCAGCTCCCAACCGACGACCAGCTGAAGTGTGCTGCTGGAAAGGACCATGAACAACATGGCCGAGGTGAACAGCGACAGGAAGGCGAAGTAGTGGGTGAAGCGGCGGTCGCCGTGCACGTAGTCGGTGGAGTAGATGTGCACCAGCGATGAGATGAAGGTGACAACGAAGAGCAGCATGATCGACTGGCCATCGACCAGGGTTCCGATCGAGATGCTGAAGAAGCTGTCGCTCTTCGCTTCGCCGTGACCGTCATCAGCGGCAGCAGCTTCGTCGCCGTGGTCATCACCGGAGCCGAGCGTGACCTGATTGGCGTCGGTACCGATGCCGAACCACTCGACCTCGTTGATCACCGGCGCGCCGCGAGCTGGGCCGTGGCCGCCTTCGCCTTCTTCAGCGGTCAGCATGACGGCTTGGGTTTCGCCGTTGGCGGTCAGGAGGGCGTGTTCACCCTCTTCTTCGACACCTTGGATCTCGCCGATCCAGGTGAAGGTGGCCAGCAGGGCCAGGGCGAAAGCCGCCAGTACAGCGGTGATACCTATTTCAGCGCCCTTGAAGGGCAGCTTCTTACCGAAAAACAGGATCAGCAGGAACGACAGCGCTGGCAGGGCAGGGATTAGCCAGACGTTGTCGAAAATCCAGGGGTTGGTAACAGCTTCTTCAGCAGAAAACACGGTTCCTCATTCAGCCCTTGAGCAGGTTCGCTTCGGCCACGTCGATACTGCGGCGGTTGCGATAGATCAACAGAACGATTGCCAGGCCGACACCGACCTCGGCGGCTGCCACAGCGATGATGAATAGGGCAAAGACCTGACCGCCGATGTCTTGGTGGTAGGCCCCGAAAGCCACAAGGTTGATGTTGACGGCGTTGAGTATCAACTCAATCGACATCAGCACCAGAACACCGTTGCGTCGGGCCAGTACGCCGTAAATGCCAATACAAAACAAGGCCGCGGCCAAGAAGAGGAACTGATTCAAGAACATTGGTGCCTAATCCCTCCGGGCCACTACGACGGCCCCGATCAGTGCGGCTAGGAGCAGAACCGACAGTGCCTCGAAAGGCACGATGTAGGTGCTGAAGATCTCGTCTGCGACCTGTTGGGTGGTCTGCGGGAGCTGTTCGCGTGGCAGCTTCTGGGTTTCGAAAGCCTCCCAGATCGAGTACGACATGACCGCCAGCATGGAGGCCGCTACAAGGCCGCCCATCCACCGCTGTTCGTGGTCGAGATCGCTTTCGTTGCCAAGCTTGGCCCTGGTTAACATCACGCCGAACAGCAGCAGCACCATGACCGCTCCCATGTACACCAGCACCTGGGTAACGGCTGCGAATTCGGCGCCGAGGATGATGTAGGTACCGGCAACAGCGGTGAGAACCACCAGCAGATAAAGCGCAGCGTGAACTACATTGGCCGTCGTCACCATCTTGAGGGCAGCCAGGATTGCAACCGCGCCCATGAGGTAGAAGAAAACGTTAGCGATCCACTCACCGGAATCGGTTAGCGCCGTTTGTTGTGCAATAACCGCAAGTTTTGGCGAAGCCAAAACTTGGTTAGCGAACGAAGCGAGCGGCGTCATGGGCGAGGCACCTTCTTGACCTTGGCCTCGGATCCGGCCTCATAGGGCTCGAAGTCCGGAACGGTCTCCATCCACTGACCCAGCCGGGTCTTGTCATGAAGCAGGTCGGCGATCTTCGGCTCGGAATATTCGTAGTCCGGGCTCCAGAACAGCGCCTCGAACGGGCAGACCTCGACGCAGATACCGCAGTACATGCAAAGCCCATAGTCGATGTCGAAACGGTCGAGTTTGTTGACCGAGCGAGGGTTACCACCGGCCCGACGGGGCGGAGCCAACGTCTTGTGACCCTCGATGTAGATGCACCAATCTGGGCACTCGCGAACGCACAGCATGCACGATGTGCAGTTCTCTTCGTGCAGAGCGATCACACCGCGCGAGCGAGGTGCCGGATCTTCTTTGACGTGGGGGTACTGAACAGTGTCAGCGCCCTGGGTGACCGTCTTGGCGATTTCTTTGAAAGTAACGCCAAGCCCTTTAACCAAACCAGCACCTGGTATCGGCATTAGAACACCACCTTGAGTAGACCGGTGATCGCAATGTTCACGAGCGACAACGGGATGAGGAACTTCCAAGCGAACTTCTGGAGTTGGTCCTCACGGAAGCGGGGGTAGGTGAATCGCACCCAGTAGATAACGAAGGTCAGCAGCAGCATCTTGCCACCCATGACCAGCGGCCCGATTCCGTTCATAGCGTTTGAGATTTCGCCGTCGCCGCCGCCGGGCAGCAGATCCATAACGAATGGGGGGAGGCCCCAGCCGCCGAGGAAGAGCACCGAAGCCAAGAAGGCAAAGATGTTGGCGGTAGCGAATTCGCCGATGAAGAACATCAGGAACCGGAAACCGGAGTACTCGGTCATGTAGCCGGCGACGAGCTCGGACTCAGCGACCGGCATATCGAACGGCACCTGCGTCAGTTCGGCCTGAACGGCGACCATGAAGATGAAGAACCCGACGAACTGGGTGAGGATGAACGGGTTGCCGATCGCTCCCCAGCCGAAGATCTCGCCGTCGATCTGGGCCATCACGATGCCCTGCATGTTGAGCGTGCCTGCCTGGATGACCACGCCGACCACCGCTAGCACTAGCGGGAGCTCGTAGGCGATCAGCTGACCTGCGGCTCGAAGAGCTCCGAGCAGCGAATACTTGCTGGCACTGGCCCAGCCAGCCATCAGGATGCCGATTACCGAAACCGAGGAGACGGCGAGGGCGAAGAAGATGCCGGTGTCGAAGTTGACGAACGCGGCGTCTGGTCCGAATGGCACAACCAGAACCAATAGGAAGGTGCTGATGAGGACGACGAACGGCGCTGCCTTGAAGACGAAACGATCGGCCTTGTGGGGCACGATGTCTTCTTTTTGCAGGTTCTTGCCCAGTTCGGCAACCAACTGCAGCGAGCCGTATGGGCCAGCTTCCATTGGTCCGAGACGGCTCTGCATAAAGCTGACCATTTTGAACAGGTACAGATAGACCGTGCCGCCTGCTGGAATCAGCACGGCGACGATGGCCATCAGCAGCTTGAAGCCAGACGTTTGCCAATAAGCAAACTCAGCAGCAAAGACGGAAGCGAGCGTGGACGTCATCGCACCCCCTCGGAGACGAATCGTAGGGTTTCGCCGAAGGCGAAAGCCGGGAGAAACTGAGCGCAGCGAAGTTTCACCGGTCGATATCTCCCAGGATGAAGTACAGCGAAGCCAAGATCGTGATCACGTCCGGGACGTAGGTGCCCTTGAGCAGCCACGGGGTGATCGACATGTTGGAGAAACTGGCGGAACGGATCTTGACCCGGAACGGCTCAAGGCCGCCCTGGCTGACCACGTAGTAGCCCATGGCGCCGAGCGGATTCTCGGTTTCCATGTAGGCCTCGCCCTCCGGCACCTT
>JBOEHD010000286.1:0-13225 GCA_050633745.1 Acidimicrobiales bacterium | reverse complement strand
AACGAGTACAACCACTCGAAGACGTCGCTCACCCTCGATCTCGCCCAGCCGGACGGTCGCGAAGTCTTCCTCCGGTTAGTGGCCGACGCCGATGTGGTAATCGAGAACTATCGAGCTGATGTGCTTGATGCATTCGACCTTGGCTACGACGTGCTTCGGGCGGCAAAAGACGACATCATCCTCGTTTCGATGGCTGGATTCGGCAAGACCGGTGATCTGAAGAGCCACGTCGGGTTTGGCCCGATCATTGAAATGATGTCTGGCCTTATGTCGCTTACCGGGTACGGGGGTGACGACGACACGCCGTTCAAGACCGGCATCTCATACGGCGACCCCGTTGGAGGCCTGCACGCCGTGCTGGCGGTAGCGCTCTCGCTTCTCCAGCGCGATCGCACAGGCCAGGGCCGCCACATCGATCTGGCTCAGCGGGAAACAGCGGCGTCTCTGGCCGGTCCGGCGTTCGTCGCCGCGTCCCTCGATGCTGATCCAGGGGAGCCGGTGCACTGGGGCAACCGAGATCCTGAGTTCGTGCCTCAGGGCTGCTATCGAGCGGCCGGAGACGACCGTTGGCTGGTTCTGTCCATCCGTGACGATGCTGACTGGGTTGCCCTGTGCGACCTGCTCGGTCGGCCCAACCTCGCCTCGCTCGGGCGCGAGGAACGCCGGGCTCGCCACGACGAGATCGATGAATTGATTGAGAGCTGGACGGCCAACCACCCCGCCTCGGAGCTCCAGGTCACGCTGCAGGAACGAGGTTTAGCCGCTGCTGCGGTGGTGAACACGCTCGATTTGTACGACAACCCGCAACTGGTGCACCGCAACTTCCATCAGGTTGTGCCAAACCCGAAGATGCGCCCCTACCGACAGTCCGGGCCGACCTGGCGCCTGCAGCATTCGCCGGCCCATGAGATGACCCGGTCGCCGTGGTTTGGCGAACACAACAAGCAGCACTTGATGGAAGGTCTGGGCCTCGATCAACAGGAGATGCACAGACTCGAGAAACTCAACGTGATCGGCACCGAGCCCCTCAACCCGGGGGTCGGCTGAGCAAACCAGCCCCAAAATCAGCGCCTGTCGAAGCGAGCGTCTGACGTCGTGACCCCGGGTTTGCAACTTGCCGTTAGATGAAATCGGAAACTAGCTTCCTAAAAACGGCACGCGGCCAATAGCGAGGTATCGATCATGAGCAGCACGGCATACGACCTGGTGATCAAGGACGGAATGGTGTTCGACGGTACGGGTGCCCCAAGGGTGCGCGCCGATGTTGGAATCAACGACGGCAAGGTTGTGGCCATCGGCCGAGTCGACGCCGGTGGTGCCGAGCGAGTGATCGATGCCCGGGGCATGCACGTGGCCCCCGGCTTTATCGATCTGCACACCCACTACGACGCACAGATCTTCTGGGACCCGTACTGCACCCTGTCCGGCTGGCACGGCGTGACGTCGGTGGCTATCGGTAACTGCGGTTTTGGGTTCGCTCCGGTCGAACCAGAAGAACGCGAGTACGCCATGCGTTCGATGACCAGGGTCGAGGCGATCCCTTACGAGTCGATGAAGCAGGGCATGCCGTGGGACTGGGTCAGCTTTCCCGAGTATCTCGACAGCCTCGACCGCACCGCCAAGTCGGTCAACGTACTGCCGTTTGTGCCGGTCGGACCGCTGCTGCTTAAGGTGCTCGGGCTTGAGGGCGCAAAATCGGGGCGTATGCCAACCGACGAAGAGCACGCCACGCTGGCTCGTCTACTTCACGAGGGAATGGACGCTGGCGGTTGCGGGTGGTCGGCCCAGCGGTTGCCCCCGAGCGGCCCCGCAGCGTTGCAACGCGACTGGGACGGCACACCGATGCCGACCGACATGATGAACGACGAGACGTGTCGGGTGTTCGCCCAGGTCCTTGCCGATCGTAACCAGGGCGTGCAGCAGATGACGGTCACCACCGATGACGTCAAGCACGACATGGCAGTGATGGAGGAACTGGCGTCGATCTCTGGGCGACCGCTGCTCCACAACGTCATTCAGGCGTTCGCCGACAAGCCACATGTGCATCGCCGTGGCATCGATTGGCTGGAACGTTGCCGAGTACGAGGCATCCCGGTCTACGGCCAGGGCGCAACGACCGACGCCGGGTTCACCTACACCTTTGAGGACTGGAACCTCTATGACGATTCGCCGGCCTGGCTCGAAGCCACGTTGGGCACCGTCGAGGAACGGCAGCGCAAGCTCGCCGACCCGGCCCGTCGGCAGGCATTGAAAGACACCATGCCCGCCATCGCCACCGCTCCGCTCGACACCGTCACCGTGCTCGGGCCTCGAACCCCCGAGACCGAGCCGTACCGCGAGATGTCGATCGGTCAGGTGGCCGAGCTGACAGGCAAGCACGTGGTCGATGCCATTCTTGACATAGCGGTGGCCGACGATCTGAAAACCTCGTTTTTCGTCGCTCCGCCCCAGGGCAGCTCCGATCTGCTCCGCGAGGTCGTGCAGTACCCCCACATGCTGTTTGGAGTCTCCGATGGCGGCGCCCACACCAAGTTCCTCACCGCCGGTCGTTACCCGACCGAGACGCTCACGTACCAGGTACGGGAGAAGGAATGGGTCACATACGAGGATGCACACCGGCGGCTATCTGGACTACCGGCTCAGCTCGCAGGCTTCCAAGACCGCGGGCTGCTAAAAGTCGACGGGCCAGCCGATGTCGTGGTGTACAACCCCGAAGACTTGGAGGTCGGCCCCAACGTTGTCGTCCACGACCTGCCAGGTGGCGAATGGCGCCGAATCCAGAGGGCCAAGGGTTACCACGCGGTGATCGTGAACGGTGAACAAACCATCGCCGACGACGAAGAGACCAACCAGCACTCGGGCCGGCTCCTGCGGCACGGCAAAGGCTGATCAGTACCAGGCAGATCGGGTTCAGCTAGCTCGGGGAACCCGCATGGTGATGACCGCGGTCCCGCAGTTGGTTGTTTTGCCATCGGGGCCTTGCACCGTGGCAACGGCATCGAAGATCAACGTGGTGTCGTCTCGTTCTCGGAGTTCTGCCCGAGCGGTCAGCCTGGTGCCGACCGTCGAGGCGGTGATGGTGGTGTCGATGCGACCGGTCAGCGTCATCTGATCGGGAGGCAACATCGACAGCGTCGCCGCTCCGGCCGCGACGTCGGCCACCACACCAACGGCCATCGCCGCAAAGGCCGCGCCGTCGTAGCTGACCGAGTCAGACAACGGCATCGATACCACGCCGACCCCGTCGGTGGCCGATTCGATCTCCAAGTGCATCGTCGTCGCGAACGGCATTGGAAGAATCGTTGCTCGAACCTGTTCGATCGTGCGAGATGGCTGGGTGCTCATGCCCGAGAAGCTAGCGCCCTCGAATGCTGGAACCGACTCTCGCAGCTGACTCCGCCACCGGCCGCCCAGATGGGCAACGACGCTACTGACCGACGTTGAGCGACTACTCTGACAGCTATGCGTAGGTTTTTACGATGGGTCAGCAACTTGTTTGCCAGCGGGATCTCCACAGCCGACCTGAGAGAGCAGCAGGCGACCCATGCACAGCAAAATGCCGATGCAGCGACACAAACGATCGCTCGCTTTGGAGACTGACAGCATTGCCTGAGGTGGAGCCCTTTGATCTGGCCGAACTGGCCCGCCTCATCGACCAGGCTCGCGTCGAGCGCGGCCTGGCGTGGGTTGCGCTAGCAGGGCAGGTGGGAGTGTCGGTGTCGACGATCCGGCGTTTCGCCGTTGCCGCCGATGCCGAGGCCGATGGAGTGCTCGCACTGATCGGCTGGCTTGGCGTTCCGCCGGAAGATTTCGTCGTGAACGCCTCGGTAGCCGGGGCGCCGCTCCCGTCGGTGGAAGACGGGATGATTCGTGTCGACATGGAACTCGTGGCGGCCTTGCCGTCGTGGCCACACCGAGGTCGCGTCGGGACTCGCACCACGATCCAACGGCTTGTGGCCGCGGCGCAGAGCTCGAATAGAACGGTTGCATCGCTGACCCGTTGGAGCGCGGTCTGAGATCGTTGGCCGCTCTGTGCCAGTATCGGCAGATGGATTCGATCGAGATCCGGGCTGCCATCCCAGAAGACGCTGATCCGGTGGCCCGCTATCACGAACTCTGCTTCGCAAACACGTTCGCCTCGCAGCTACTGGCCGGTGAGTTCGAGGCGCCCGACCCGGAAGGGACCAGGCAGCAGTTACAGGGCTGGTTCCAGCCCGGATCGGAGTTCAGAACGTGGGTCGCCGTTGTCGACGGTGTTCCGATTGGCCACTTCACGGTGCGGGGCCATCAGCTCGTCCACCTGTTCGTCGAGCCAGATCACCAAGGCATCGGCCTGGGTAGACGACTGCTCGCTCAGGGCGAGGCGATGATCGCCGCCGGTGGCCACACCGATTTCGAGTTGCACACCAGGGTCGAAAACCACGCGGCGATCGCCTTCTATGAGGCGGCGGGGTGGACGGTGACCGACCAGCTGATCCACACCGTCGAGCACGGCATCAGGTACGTCGAGCACGTGCTCGTCAAGCGTTATCAATAGCCACCTGGTCGGCTGAGCTACCAGCCTTGCTCATCTGCGTGTTCGGCGGTGGTGCGCTTTGGTAGGGCGAAGCTGAACAGACCCATCATCGCGTAGGTGATGCGAGTCTTGAGCGGAAGTGATCCGGTCTCGATCTCTGACTTCAGCAGGCTGAGGATCTCGCCCCATGCCTTGACCGTCTTGTCCTCGGTTGTGTGCTCGTCTGTCCATCCGGAGTGGGTGAGCGTTACTCGGCAGCCGCTGCCCTCGGGCGTAAGGTCCCAGGCGATTTCGGTCTCAGGGTCTTGTTCCATCGTCATGATGTAGGTGTGAACGAAGCGAGTCGGTGGCGTCACTTCGATCACTTCACCGACGACGAAGACCCGCTTGTGGTCGGCGCTTGTGAATCGAATCCTGCTTCCGGGACTGAGATCGCCGATCATGGTGGTGTTGTAGAGCGCACGCTGCACGCTGCCGGTCTTGGTGATTTCATCCCAGACCCGTTCGATCGGAGCGTCGATGAACAACGACACCACCCGCTCCCGCTTTGACGGCTCTGTGCTCATGCTGACTCTCCTGTTTCTCCGGTGGTGTTGTCGTGTGTGTCGTCGCTGGCTGTCCCGCTCCTGCGAGAGTCGGCCGTTTCCGACTCGAGCGTGGCTTTGAGATCGATCAACGCCTCGGCCAGCGGACGTTGATAACGGCTGATCCAGCGATCGCTTATCTGCTGGATTGGCACGGGATTGAGGTGGCTGACTCGTGATCGCCCCTGCTTGCGAGAGATGACCAGTTCGGCCTTCTCAAGCACCCCAAGGTGTTGCATGATCGCGAATCGCGACAGATCGGCAAAGGCTGCAGACAGCTGGCTTGTGGTCGCCGGTCCGTCGACGAGCACATCAAGAATTTGGCGTCGAGTTGAGTTGGCTAGCGCCTTCCACACCGCATCAAGGTCATCGGTGTGATGTTCGATTGTGGAGACCATGGCGCCAACCTCAAGATAGGTGATAGTTTTATCACATGTTACCCCTTCAATCTCCCAGATGTCAGGTATCTCTTAACTGTCCCGCCAATGTGCACTCAGGGTGGAAACGTCATGCCTGATCCAGCCGAACAGCTAGCCACTCAACTGGCTAACATCGAAGCCTCGAGCGGAATGACGGTCGACGATTTCTTCGCTGCGGTCTCAGCCACAGGCCTCGACAAACACGGCAAGATTCTCGCCTTCCTGAAGTCGGACCACGGCCTCACCCACGGGAACGCCAACCTCATCGCCCACCTGGTTCGCGAACGGATGGCTGGAGGCCCGGCAACCGGCGACGCTCTAGTAGACGCGCAATACCAGAAAGGAAAGGCTGCGCTTCGCCCGATCTACGAGCGGCTAGCTGAGCTGGCTCTGGCCTGCGGAGACGATGTCACAAAGGTTGCCCAGAAGACCGGGGTGAGTTTCCGGCGGTCGAAACAGTTCGCTCTGGTTCAAGCGCCATCGGCGAAACGGGTGCAGCTCAGCCTGAACCTAGACGCAACGCCACCCGGCGGCCGGGTTGAGCCGACCACCGGCATGTGTAATCACCGGGTCAATATCACCGCCATCGACGATGTCGATGATGACGTCGCCGACTGGATCCGCTCCGCCTATCTCAGGGCGCAATGAGCAAGCGGCCGTTTGCCGGGGGTCGTGACGGCTCAGCCGACCTCGTACGTGTAGCTAAGGGTCGTGCCCCTGTATGTCGCCGTTCCTTGCCAGCAGCCGGGGTCGTCGGGTTCTAGGCCATTGATCATGAACCAGTTGACGTCGTTGGTGAACGCGTTGGTGCCTGGCGAGGGGAACGTCACCTCTTCGGCATCGACATCCAGCCTTCGATACACGACCTCGATGTCCGGAGCGGGCTCGGCAGACCCGTCGGCGAAGTTTGCGCTCCACCACACGCTCTTGCGTGGCGCCTCGCCCTCGGTTGCCACGATGGTCCATAGATCATCGCTTCCGAACCAGGCCGACTGAGGCACCGGCGGTGTCGCCGGCCACGGGGCGGGAGGAACAAACGGGTCTTCGCCGGGAACGCTAACGACACATTCGCTGGCCGTCGGCTCCGTGGATGAGCAGGCCGTAAGGAGTATCAACAATGGCAGTAAGCCAATGGCTCGCCGTATAAAGGCCATGCTGTCGACAGTAGCGGGCGAGTCGCAGTGATCGGAGGCGGTCAGAGTTCCCGAACTTCTGCAAGTACAACAGGGTCCGGCTGCTCGTCCCAGGTTGCCGTGAGCCCAATGGTTGGGCGAGGTCCGGGCACGGGTTGGCGGAAGAACCTCAGCTCGAAGCGGTCGTTGTTGAAGACAACGGCAGAACCGTCGTCGGAAACACGCTCGAAACCGTCGACGGGGACTCGCTCCAGGTTCCAGCCTCCACCCTGGATGCGGATGTTGGCTGGCGCGATGCACCATCGGCCGTCGTACACGGCCATGCCGAGGGCTTCACCCTGGCCGGTCATGGCGACGGCAGCGAGCATGATGATGTACCGCTCGTCGCTCAGAGCGTCGTACACCCAGCGGGTGCCGAGCTCGGAGTGATGCATCTCTGTGATCAGCGCGTCATCGGCACCGTCGACCGGTTCGTCTCGGTAGGTCACCGGGACGTGAAGCAGTCTGCCCCCGGCCATCACCAGGTGGCTTTCGATGCCGACGCGATGGTCGGGATCATCGAAGCGGAAAGCCCCGACGACTTCAACGGCGTCGCCAGCCGGCGGCCCCCACGGTTGCGTCGGCGCCCATGCGGCGATGGCCTCGGCCTTACTCGGTGTCAGGGTTGCGCGGTGAAAGAGTGCCATAGCCTCATCGACTCTAGGCCACGGAGTTGTGGCGGGCCTACAGAATGGCATTCAGTTCGGTGAGCGTCGATACCTCGAAGTCGGGGACGCCGACAGCGGGTGTCGCCTTGTCGTTTCTGTTGACCCAGGCGACGGGGATCCCAAGTTCGTTGGCGCCGATGACGTCGCTGGTGACGGAGTCGCCGACGTGAAGTACCTCGGTCGGGGCGAGACCTAGAGCGTCGAGGCCAGCCTGGAACAGTTCAGGGCGAGGCTTGTATGACCTAACGTCTTCGCTGGTAATCACATCCCTGAACGCCAGACCGTGGGCTGCGATCGCGGCCTCAATATCGACTCTGTCGATGTTAGACAGAACCATGATGGGGAGATCGCAGGCGGAGAGAAAGTCCCGCGCATCATCGAACAGGGGAGGGGTCTGCCAATAGGCGAATATGGTTTCGCATAACTGCGGCACATCACACGCCGCGTTGAAGTGGCTGCAGGTCGCATCGAGCGAGGCGAGCTCAAGGTTCCGCTGTGTTTGAAAGCGCTCGCCGTGGCTAACCATAAATCGGTTGGAGAAGTCGCTCCACCAATATGAGTCGATCTCCTCCACCGTTGCGGTTAGGGGCGATGCTTTGCTGATCTGCTGACATACGTCGGTCATGACGATGTCGTCTTCGTGTACGACGGTGCCGTAGAAATCGAGGAGCAGCGCCTTGATCATGCACGACTATCCCAGCCCTGCTGGCAGCTGTCGACCGTAATCACGGGCCGTAGCTGGTAAGTTCGGCGGCGAACTGCCTGGGTTTTTGCTACGGCGGGTTGCAACTCGACCGAATGGATGGGCACCTTTGTGGCAATATTCGTCGGGATTCCATAGCCGGTGTCGAACCAGCGTCGTGCCCGGATTCTGGCACTGCTGGTCAGCGACGGCAGTTCCCCGATCGGGCCAAAGAGTTTGTGTCACATGCGGTGACGGAGCCAGACCTATGCAATCCGGAAGTGTCCCGATGGCCAGCGTTCAGCAGCCCGGCTGTCGAGTCCGGAGCGCTAGCGGTGTTCGGGTTCCCGATTCGCATCGGCGCAGCCCGAATAGGGGCTTTGAGTTTGTACCGAGACCGTCCGGGATCACTAACGGACGAACAGCATGCCGATTCGTTGGTCGCCGCTCAGGTGATCGCTGAAGCCATTCTGGCGCTACAGGCTGAGGCTGAACCGGGAGAGGTTGCCGAGGCACTTCAGGCGGACGCAGATTTTCACCACGTGGAGCATCAGGCATCGGGGATGATCGCCGTGCAGGTCCAGGTCGGTATCGACGAGGCGCTGGTAAGGCTCCGAGCCCACGCATTCCGCAGCGATAGCAGCGTTACCGACGTCGCTCGCAAGGTTGTGGGGCGGTCTCTACGGTTCGACGAACTACCCGATAACGACGGACGGATTCTATGAACAACTACATTCTATGAACATTGAACAGTACGGGGAAGCTAACGTTCTCTAGCGATATGTGCCCGGGGCGACAAGGAACGAATGATCAGATGGTGACGTGGTAACGCGAGAGGCCAGGCTGGCCCGAACCTTCGTTGAGGTAACAGACACGCTTGTCGCCGACTTCGACATTGTCGATCTACACACCCTGGTAGCGGACCGCTGCGTCGAGATTTTCCGAGTGGATGCCGCCGGCTTGATGGTTGCGAGCGCGAACGCAGAGCTGCGTGTGATGGCCGCTTCTGACGGTCAGACCAGAGGGCTGGAACTGTTCGCGCTGCAGGCGAGAGAAGGGCCGAGCTTCGATTGTTTCCAGTCCGGCGAGCCGTTCATCAACCAGGACCTAGAAGCCCACAGGCTGACGTGGCCCCGCTTCGCCCCTGCTGCGATCGAACTCGGTTTTTCGACAGCACACGCCTTCCCGATGCGGCTTCGCGACGAGGTGATCGGAGCGCTCAACCTCTTTCAGGTGGCTGGCCAGCTGGGACAAGACGACCTAGGAAGCGCCCAGGCTCTCGCCGATATTGCGACGATCGCCATTCTTCATCACCGTGCGAGTATCAACTCCAAGACGCTCAACGATCAACTCGACCATGCGCTTACCAGTCGGGTCATCATCGAGCAGGCAAAGGGAATGCTGGCTGCTTTGCACGATCTGACGATGGACGAAGCGTTCAACAGGTTGCGCACCTACGCTCGTCGAAATAACCGCCGACTTGCCGACGTCGCCCGAGCGGTGGTCGACGGCTCGCTAAGCGAAATCCGCATCGATCCCATCCCACCAGTCGACAGATAGTTATCGCAGGTAGACACTCGGGTAGGTATTGATCAACAGACAAATTTTTGTTGACCGAGTCGCTACTGCATGTAACAATCCTCTCAGATTAAAGTTTTTGTCTCGAAATTCGCATGTGAGTTTTGAGGTATTTGCCGAAATCTGTGTGGCCCTCAGACCCCGGGACCCATTGAGGCAGTATTTCTGAGCGGTCCCTGCGAGTGTGGCGGCCCTTGATCCTCAATCGGCCGAGGGCGCGGCGCTCTTGGCCCTCAGCGGATCATGGCTTACGAGCGGGGACCGTTCTGTCTTTCCTGAAAAAGAGCCAAAGATCCGGGCTTCGAAAGGCAGTTTGCAGCAAGATCGGCTAACTGGGGGGGATTGCGTGTCAAAGATCGAGGCCACAGCACCGTTGGTGAGGCTGGCAGCACCGGAGCCGATTTCTGATCGTGCTCCCTATGTACTGATGGAAGAAGATGAGCTGCAAGGGCTGCTCGCTCTTGGGCAAGCGGTTGAGGTGCTTTCGCCTGAGCGGGACACTGCGATCCGTGGCACCTGTCTTGGCGAGCATGATGGGCAGACGAGAATCGTCTTGCACTGGCCCTCGGGCGCAGCCGGCGTGTAGTAAAGAAACTAAGTAGCGGTGCTCGAACTGCTGAGGCGTTCGGCCACCGAGGTTAGTAGCTTCCAACCAAGGCCTGGCACCTCGTCGAACGCACGGCGAAGCGCTGGCCGGTCAAGCACGAGCATTTCGACCGGGGTCTCGGCCTTTACGGTTGCGTTCCGCGCCTCGCCGAGGATTACGCCAAGCTCACCGACGGCGTCGCCTGCGCCAAGCGAGGCGATCCGACGACCGTTGCGGCGTACCGACACCGTGCCGGCAAGCAGCAGGTAAAGGTTCGACGACGGCGAGCCTTCGGCCAACAGCGTGTGGCCAGCTTCGACCTGCTCGAAACGTGTCCTCGAAGCCAAGTTGCGCAGATCTTTCTTCGAACAGTTCTCGAAGAGCGTCACACCTTGTAGAGACCTAATCTTGTCACTCTGAATCACAGGTGAGAGCCTAACCGCCCTCCCAAGCCGCTCGGTGATGCGGCGGCTGCTACTACTGCTTGACTATCGCTTCTGCCATACCGAGACGTGAGCTCGAGAGTCGCCGGTAAACGGCGACCGCTGCCAATCGGCCCAGCGGCTTTCGAGCGTCATCCCGGCCAGCTGGGCCATAAGGTCGAGCTCGGATGGCCAAACATAGCGAAACGAGGGGGAGTTGGTGCGGACCCGATCGCCGTCGATGAAGTAGTGGTGGGAGATTGAGATCTGGTTGACGCGATCGATGTACTCATCGAAACCGAGGTGGTTCGGCGATACGTCGAAGGGGCGGATCGACTCGCCCGGGGGGAGACGATGAAGTTCGGGCACGCCCACTTCGATAACGAAACGACCGCCGATGGCGAGGTGATCTGCTGCGTTGCGAAAGCAGTCAACCTGTTGCTGCTGGGTTCGCAGGTTTCCGATCGTGTTGAACACGAGATAGACGAGCGCTGCATCGGAGCAGACCTGTGTCGTGGCCATGTCGCCTGCGGTCATCGAGATTCGTTCCGACCCACCCTTCTTCGCGAGTTCAGCAAGCATCGCCTCGGAGAAGTCCAGCCCGTGCACCGGAGCCACAATCTCCGACAGCGGTAGCGCCAGGCGGCCGGTACCAACGGCAAACTCGACGGCCGCTCCATCTCCAGCCAGTTCTGCGAGAAGCGCCACCGCAGGCTGCACCGCTTCGTCGGCGAAGTTGTCGGCGTGGGCATCGTCATACACCGCAGCGATCGCTGGGCGGAGGTGTGGATCAGGTCTAGAGAGGTACTCAGGGGCAGTCACCGAGTAAGTTTGTCACCGATAGAGCGCACACGTTGACGATTTGTTTGTCAGCGGTTCAGTGATCGAAATTGCAGGAATTCAGAGCCGGATTTGAGCCACACTTAGCCCTATGTCGGACATCCAGGTACTCGAAATTCAGCGACTGACACCAGATCAGTGGCCGGTATGGCGGACAGTCCGTCATCGAGCGCTCGAAGAGGCACCCTATGCATTCGGCTCGATCCTGGCCGACTGGTCCGGTGACGGTGACACCGAAGCGCGCTGGCGAGCCCGCCTAGAGACTGTTCCCGCCAACTTCATTGCATACATCGGCGGTTCAGCGGTCGGACAGTCATCTGGGGTCGAGACCGAGCGGGCAAACTGTGTGGAGTTGCTGTCGTTGTGGGTCGCTCCGGAGGCTCGGGGCACCGGTGTCGGACGCGGCCTGATCGATGCTGTTCGCCAGTGGGGACGACAGGAGCAGGCGCAGACGCTCATTCTCCACGTAAAGACCGACAACAGCGCCGCCATCTCGCTGTACGAACGAGAGGGATTCGAACGCTCCAGCGCACCGGTCGAACGCGGCGAATACGAAATGGTTGAACAGCTCGGCCGTTGATTGGCTTCGCGGCGTAGTTCAGATTGAGAGACCGACAAGCTCTGCGCTGAGGTCCCAAAGCTTGAGCGCGGCGTCGTTGTCGAGGGCCTGTGCGCTGGGCTGCTTCGGTTTCCGGCCCGACCAGTAGATGCCGAGGTCGAGCTCGGCGGTCCGGGCGGTTGCCAGGTGCACGCTCGTGGCTGCGCCCTTCTCCGGCGTACTCAGAAACGGTTTGAGCAGCGTCATGGCCACTCCCATCCAACGTGGACTGCCTGCATCCTTGCCGAAGTTCGTCGCGACGACTCCGGGGTGAAGGGCCCGAGCCGTTAGATCCCTGTCGCGGAAGCGACGGTCGAGCTCTACGGTGAACAAGATGTTGGCCAGTTTCGAGGCAGCGTAAGCTCGCGACGATCCATAGCCGTTCGTCATCTGTAGATCGGCGAAGTCGAGGCCGTTCTTGGCCCCACGGTGATTTTCGCTGCTCACATTGATGACGCGAGACGGGGCGCTGGTCTCCAGCAGATCGATCAGGAGGTTGGTCAACAGGAACGGACCCAGGTGATTGACGCCGAGGGTCCATTCGAAACCATCGGCTGTCGTTCGGTACCGGCCGGCAATGCTGCCCGCGTTGTTGATGAGTAGATCCAGGCGGTCGTTGGCCGCGGCGTAGCGGCTGGAGAAGTGCCGCACCGATTTGAGCGATGAGAGGTCGAGTTCCGCTGCGGCGACTTTGCTGTTGGTGTCTCGGCTGATCTCGACCGCCGCCGCTTCGGCACTGGCTAGCTTGCGAGAGGTGACGGTGACCGAAGCCCCGCGGCGAGCCAGTTCGGCGCCGGTGGCCCGACCTATGCCAGATGTTCCGCCGGTGATGAGCACCTGTTTATCGCTGATGTCCCAGGTCATGGTTAGCTGTCTTTCTTAAGGCGGCGAGGAGGGTTCGAGTTGCGCTGGTCACGATGCGCGGCGCATCGCCCGGAGCGGCGGCCACGAGTTCGGACACGCCGTTGAGGGCATGGCGGATGAGGGCGCTGTCGGTCTCGATATTGAGATCGGGCCGGAACTCGCCACCTTCGACGCCGTCGACAAGCGCCAGCCCGATGTGCTCGTCGAGCGCACGATCGAAGCCACTTAGATGGTCGTGCAGATGGGCGGGAAAGGACAGGTGGCTATTCAATGTGTGGCTGGGGTGGGTACTGATG
>JBOEHD010000285.1:9965-10152 GCA_050633745.1 Acidimicrobiales bacterium | reverse complement strand
GCTGATCGAGTCACCGGACGAGTCTCGTCTCACCGAGCTGGTAGGCAAAGCCTCGGTGTTGTTGCCCAGCCCCGGCGTCCCCGATCACCATCAGGTGTTCGCTATGGCTCGAGCCGCCAGTGTCCCGTTAGCTAGCGAGTTCGATCTGGCCCAGCGGTGGGATGATCGGCCGGTGGCCGCCATCACC
>JBOEHD010000285.1:0-9890 GCA_050633745.1 Acidimicrobiales bacterium | reverse complement strand
AACTTCGCTCCCGACCACCTCGACGCCCACGCGTCGCTACAGGCCTACGAGGATGCCAAGGCCACCATCTGGGATCATCTGGCGCCCGGTGCCACCATCGTGGCCAACGCCGATGATCCGGTCGTGTCGGCCCGGATACCGCAGCGCTATCAAACCGACGATTCGGTTTCGGTGCAGATGTTTTCGATCAGCGGCGACGGTGCCGACTGGCACGTGGATCGCAGCGGATCCGAACCTCAGCTGGCCGGCCCGGCCGGACCGTTTATCGCCATCTCGGAGCTAACAAGAAGCCAACCTCATGACCTAGCCAACGCCCTAGCCGTTGCGGCCATCGCCGGAGCGGTAGGAGCGACCGAGGACGGGATCAACGAGACACTCCGATCGTTCACCGGGCTGGCTCATCGCCTGGAATACCTCGGCAGCTGGGACGACGTCAGCTGGTACAACGATTCAAAGGCCACCGTTCCCCACGCCACCGTTGCCGCGGTCGGAGGGTTCGAGTCGGTGATACTGATCGCCGGCGGCCGGAGCAAGGGCCTCTCCTTCGATCCGCTGCGCGCAACGGTTCCGCCGGTCCGTTCAGTTGTGGCCATCGGCGACGCCGCAGCGGAGATCGAAGCTACGTTCTCTGACCTCGTGCCGGTGAGTCGAGCCGCTTCGATGCAGGCGGCGATTGAGCAGGCCGATGAGCTGGCCGAGCCTGGTGATGCGGTATTGCTTTCGCCGGCCTGCGCATCGTTCGACTGGTATGCAAACTACGTCCAGCGGGGCATCGATTTCAGCAACCTGGTACAGGCGGAGGTGGCAAAGTCATGACCACAGCCAGCGGCACCGCCCGTCGCAAGTCGACGACCCGGAAACCGGCTGCGAAGAAGTCGACGGCCCGCAAGGCCCCGGCGCGCAAGTCAGCAGCCCGTAAGACTCCGGCAAAGAAGGCAACCGCCAGGAAGCCGGCAGCCCGCAAGGCGCCGGCCAAGAAGTCGGCAACCCGCAAATCGACGACCGCTCGCAAGTCACCAGCGAAGAAGTCGGCAACCCGTAAATCCACGACCGCTCGCAAGGCACCAGCCAAGAAGGCGACCGCCCGCAAGTCGACAACAGCTCGCAAGGCACCGGTCAAAAAGTCAGCAGCACGCAAGCCAGCTGCCCGTAAGCCTGCGGCCAAGAAGTCAACAACGAGACGTGCGAGCGCCACACGTTCGGACACCATTGCCAATGCAAGGCCGGGCACACGGACTCCGGGTACTCGGCGAAACGATTCACGAAGCACCGGACGAGCGAGCACCACGGCTAACAGGCGTTCGAGAACCGCCACGAAGAAGGGTCGCGGTTCGCTCAAGGTCACCGAGGTCGGCGAGCGCTACGCAGCGTTTCTAACGGCAACCTTCGTCGGTTTGACGTTGTTCGGCCTGGTGATGGTGTTGTCGGCCTCGTCGGTATCGAGCCTGCACCAATTCGACCAGTCGCCGTTCTTCCAATTCAAGCGGCAGGCGGCTTGGGCCGGTATCGGTGCGGTGGCCTTCGTCGTGGCCAATCGAATCGACTACCGCATTACCCAACGATTTGCCGGTCCGTTGATGTTGCTGAGCGTCTCACTGCTGTTCCTTCTATTGGTACCGGGGCTGGGAATCACCCGCAACGGGTCGACCCGTTGGCTTGGTACTGGTTCGTTTGTGATCCAGCCATCCGAGCTGACGAAGCTGGCCATCATCGTGTTTATCGCCGACCTACTATCGCGGCGTGAACGGCGTATGGATCGCGCCGAGCTGACCGTGCGTCCCGTGATGTTCGTGGTCTACGTCTGCTCGGCGTTGATCATCCTGCAACCCAAGCTGGGCACGCCGATGATCCTCGGAGCGGTGGCACTGATCATGCTGTTCATCGCCGGAGCGAAGCTCAACAATCTGTTTGTCTGGGCCACTGCCAGTATCGGCGCCGTCACATTCTTGGCCCTGGCCACCGGCTATCAACGAAGCCGGATCGACGGCTGGCTCGACCCGTGGGACAGCCCGCAGGGAATCGGCCTGCAGGCGATTCAAAGCCAGGTCGGTATCGCCTCTGGTGGCCTGTTTGGGGTTGGTCTTGGCGCTAGCCGGGCCAAGTGGGGCTTCCTGCCGTTCGCTCACACGGACTTCATCTTTGCCATCGTTGCTGAAGAGGTTGGCCTGATCGGAGCTAGCGCCATGATTGGAGCCTTCGTGCTCGTGGCGTGGTTCGGGTTCAAGACCGCTTTGGCCGCGCCTGACCGCTACGGCATGCTGCTGGCGTCGGGCATCACCAGCTGGCTTCTGATTCAGGCCTTTCTCAACATCGGCATGGTGCTCGGCGTACTACCGATCACCGGCGAGGCGCTGCCATTCGTATCGGCAGGCGGTTCGAGCCTCGTAACCACACTGGCCGCCGCCGGTCTGCTGACCAGCGTCGCCCGTCGGGCCAAGGTTTAGGCCGGACTATGACTACACCACGGTCGACTAATCCAGCGTCGAGTACGCCAGGGGCGAACAACAGCTCGCGGCAGAGGCCGATCATCATCACCGGTGGTGGCACCGCGGGCCACACCAACCCCGGTATCGCGGTAGCTCAGGCATTGGTCGCCGGCGGCCTGGCTCGAAATCGGGTGCACTTCATCGGGGGAGCACGAGGTAACGAGGCCACCCTGGTCGGCGATGCCGGATTCACCATCGATCTATTGCCGGGTCGGGGGATCCAACGCAAGCTCTCGCTGCAGAACATTGGCTCCATAGCCGGCCTCCTGGCCGGATTCGTGAAGGGTTTCGCCATCGTGGCCAAGCGACGGCCAGCAGCGGTGCTGTGTCTGGGTGGGTATGCGGCGTTCGCCGCATCGGCCGCCGCGGTGCTCCTTCGTGTGCCGCTGGTCATCACCGAACAGAACGCCAGGGCCAGCGCGGTCAACCGACTCTTCGGCCGCTTTGCCAAGGTGTGCGCCCTGCCATTCCCCGACACCGACCTGCCAAAGCCGGTCCTCACCGGCAACCCGATCAGAGCCGACATTCTGAGCGCGGTCGAGGCCGCAGATCGAGCCACCGCTCGTGCCGGTATCGCAGAGCGAGCAAGCGCCGACGGCGCCACCCATAACTTCGGTGACCGAGTCTTGGTTGCGGTGTGGGCCGGTTCGCTCGGTGCCACCAAGATCAACCAGTCGGTTCGAGATTTAGCCTCGCTGTGGGCCGATCGCGCCGACATCGTGCTCTACCACGTGATCGGCCGACGAGACTGGCCGGAGTTTGGTCCGGCCTCCGACGCTGCTCAGATCGAAGGCGACCGAACTGGCTCGGCAGCAGACGAGAGCCAAGACGGTTTGCTGTACCTGCGGGTTGAGTATGAGAACAACATGTCGGATCTCCTAGTCGGTGCAGACCTGGCGGTTTGTCGAGCTGGCGCATCGACGGTCACCGAGCTAGCGGTCGCAGGCCTGCCTGCGATCCTGGTGCCGCTGCCGACCGCGCCCAGAGACCACCAGCGAGCCAATACCGCCGAGGTGGCGGCCGCCGGGGGAGCAATCGTGTTGAACAACGAAGATCTCAGCGGCACAAAACTGGCCGAGCTACTCGAGCCGCTGGTCATCGACGATGAGCGGCGGGCGGCGATGTCTGCGGCCACTGCGTCGGTCGCCCGGCCGAACGCTGCGGCCGATGTAGCCGGGCTGCTGTTGGACGCCGGCGGCATGACTACAGAGCAGGCCGCGCAATGACTACTCCAGCCCCTCGCCACCAGGCGGATGCCACCCCTCTAACGGGAGAAGCCGTGATCGATCTCCGCAGTCCGCTGCGCATTCATATAGTTGGTGTCGGCGGCGCCGGCATGAGCGCCATCGCCGAAGTTCTTGTCGGCACCGGGCACACCGTCACCGGCTCGGATCTTAGAGACTCACCGATCGTGGCCAGGCTGGCCGAGCGCGGCATCGCGGTATCGATCGGTCATGCCACCGAGAACGTTGGCGAGGTCGATCTGGTCACCCATTCGACTGCCATCCCGCACGACAACCCCGAACTGGTCGAGGCCCGGCGTCGAGAGCTCCCGGTTCTAAGACGGGCTGACACTCTGGCCGCCATAACCAAGACCTGGCGCACCGTGGCTGTCGCTGGGACCCACGGCAAGACGACAACCTCGGCCATGCTCACCGCAGCCCTGACCGGGGCTGGTCTTGACCCGGCCTACATCGTCGGTGGCGATCTACGGGACCTGAAGCGGGGCGCAGCCGTCGGCAGCGGCGACTTCCTGGTGGTCGAAGCCGACGAGAGCGATGGCACCTTCGTCCGACTCCAAGCCGAGGCGGTGATTGTTACCAATGTCGAACCGGACCATCTCGAACACTACGGCGGTTTCGAGAAGCTGCGCGATGCCTTCGTCCAGTTCGTAACCCAGGCTTCTGGGCCTCGTGTGCTCTGTATCGACGACCCGGGGTCGGCGGCGCTCGCCGAGCTCACAGTAGACGTCAAGCCTGCGACCTACGGCACCTCAGCGGCGGCCCAGTGGCGAATCGTCGATCCTTTGCCAACGCCGACCGGCGTCAGCTTCACCGTGGTCGGCCCGACACAGGAGTACACCATCCGGCTGGCTCAGCCCGGCATGCACAACGCCCGCAACGCCACCGCAGCGTTGGCTGCCGCGGTGCTGCTTGGGGCCGATGGCGAAACCGCCGCCGCTGCGCTATCAAGCTTCGGTGGTGTCGGTCGGCGCTTCGAACGCAGGGGAGAGGCCGACGGTGTCACCCTTATCGACGACTATGCCCATCTGCCGACCGAGGTTGAAGCGGCGCTAGCCGCTGCCCGGTCACTCAATCCGGGGCGGCTGGTCACCGCGTTCCAGCCCCACCGCTACAGCAGAACCGAACAGCTTTGGTCGACGTTCGGTGATTCGTTTGTCGAGGCCGATGTTCTGTTCGTCACCGGCATCTACTCCTCTGGAGAAACGCCTCGACCGGGCATCAGCAGCGAGCTGATCGTGAACGTGGTTTCCGAAGCTCACCCCGAGGCCGATATCCGTCACGTCGAATCGCTCGATGACCTGGCTGCGGCCATGTTGGCCGAGCTGCGCCCCGGTGATCTGTGCATCACCTTGGGAGCTGGCGACCTGACGACGGTTCCCGATCAAGTTCTGGCAGGCCTGGAGCAGCGTTGATGGGTGACGGTTCGAGCGGCGGAACAAGCGGTGACCAGACTTACAGCGGTGACCAGCCTTGCACTGGGGATCGGAGTTACAGCCGCGACCAGAGTGATCTAGTGGTCGCGGTCGCCGCAGCGTCCGAGGCGCTCGGCTCGCTGGCCAATAGTGATGTGTCGCTGGCGCCGTACTGCACCTATCGAGTTGGTGGCGCCGCCGCACTGTTCGTCGAAGCCCGATCGGTTGCAGACCTGGAGCTGGTCGCCGCCGCGGTCGGGGTTTCATCACTTCCGACACTCATCGTCGGCAAGGGCTCCAATCTGTTGGTTTCCGACCGCGGCTTTCCGGGCGTCGCCGTGCACCTCGGCGCCGACTTCGAAGAGATCACCATCGACACCGAGGCCGCAACTGTGCGAGCTGGCGGCGCGGCGCTGCTGCCGGTAGCCGCTCGCAAGAGTGCCGCAGCTGGACTGACTGGATTCGAGTGGGCGGTCGGGGTGCCGGGCTCGATCGGGGGGGCGGTGCGAATGAACGCCGGTGGACACGGTTCGGACATGGCGGCAAGCTTGGTCCGGGTCACCGTTTTCGATCTGATCGAGGGTGCCGTCCAGGAGTGGTCGCTCGACGATCTTCAGCTGGCCTATCGACATTCGGCATTGAGCGCCGGCCACGTCGTGCTGTTCGCCGAACTGCAGCTGGCCGATGGTGACTCGGTGGCTGCGAGCGAAGAGATCAGCGAGATCGTGCGCTGGCGCCGCGAAAATCAACCGGGAGGCCAGAATGCAGGAAGCGTCTTCGCCAACCCAGCGGGCGATTCGGCTGGGCGGCTAATCGACAGCCTGGGCCTGAAGGGATTCAGGATCGGGACCGCAGAGGTTTCCCCAAAACACGCCAACTTCGTGCAGGCTGACCCCGGGGGCTCAGCTGACGATGTCTACTCGCTGATCCGTGAGATCAGGCTGCGAGTGGCCACGGTGACCGGCATCGAACTGCGAGTCGAGAATCGGTTGATCGGGTTTCCGGATCACCCAGAAGTCGCCGGGGAGCACGCCACATGACAACGACTACCTCAAACAGCACTTCGAATAGCAGGCCGGGCAGGAAGCCCAAGACTAAAACATCCCAGAGCAAGAAGACTCAAACCAAGAAGTCTCAGAGCGTGAACTCAGGCGGAAGTAGATCTGGCGGAACCAGATCAACCAGCGACAGATTCCAGGCCCGCCGGCTGGCGGCCGAGCGAAGCGAGGGCATGAAACGCCTTCGTATTGTGCTGGGATTGACGCTGGTGTCGACGGCGGCCATCGGGGTGATCGGGTTTCTCAACAGCTCGATGTTCGACGTCGACGAAATCACAGTTGCCGGCAACGATCGCTCCGATCCTCAGCTGATCGTCGACTCGTCGGGAATCGAGATCGGGCAGGCATTGCTCGAACTCGACCTCGATGCCGCAGCGGAGCAGGTGCAACTGGTGCCATGGGTTGGCACGGTGGAGGTCGCCCGGGAATGGAACGGGGCCATCACCATCTCGGTTACCGAACGTGGCCCGTCGATGGTGCTGAACGCAGGGCCGCGGTTTGCCCTGGTCGACGATCACGGACGTCAACTGGAAATCGTCGACGCCCGACCCGCCGGCTACATGCCGGTGCTCGGCATCGAAGGCTCAGGGGTGGCGGGCGAACCAGCACCGGCAGAAGCCCTGCCGGTCATCGCTCTGCTAGAGGCGCTGCCTCCCGAGGTTGAAGAGCAGGTCGGCGAGTTGGTGGTTGAAGATGGCCAGCTTTTCCTTCAGCTGGCGGTCGGCGGCCGCGCCAACTTCGGCGATGGTTCTGATCTCGGCGCAAAATTGCAGTCTTTTGAAACGATGTTGGCCCGAGTGGACCTCAGCTGTGTCGATATGATCGACGTGCGGGTCCCCGCTGCGCCTGTTATCCGACGCACCGCTGGGGCCGTCGTTGGATCAGAAGATCCATCGGAAACCCCGGCGACCGAGCGGGTCGGCGCCGCTACGGAGGGTGAGCAAAATGAAGAGCCAGACTCTGCGGTCCAGGTTTGCTAACGTTGGGAACCAATGAACACCCAGAACTATGTGGCCGTAGTCAAAGTCGTCGGTGTCGGCGGCGGAGGCTGTAACGCGGTCAACCGAATGATCGATGCTGGTTTACGCGGCGTCGAATTCGTGGCGGTCAACACCGATGCCCAGGCGCTGCTAATGAGCGACGCCGAAACCAAGATCCACATTGGACGAGAACTCACACGCGGCCTCGGCGCCGGTAGCGATCCGTCCATCGGCCAGCAGGCTGCTGAGGAACATAGGGACGAGATCAGCGAAGCGCTGATGGGCGCCGACATGGTCTTTATCACCGCAGGCGAAGGTGGTGGCACCGGAACAGGGGCCGCCCCCGTCATCGCCGAGGTGGCCAAAAGTCAAGGCGCTCTAACCATCGCGGTCATCACCCGACCGTTTGGGTTCGAGGGCCGCCGCCGAGCGGCTCAGGCCGAGGCCGGTATCAACCGCCTTCGGGAAAAGGTCGATACCCAGATCGTCATCCCCAACGACCGGCTGCTGTCGATCGCCGACGAAAAGACCTCGATGGTCTCGGCGTTCCGCATGGCCGACGAGATCCTCCTCCAGGGTGTTTCCGGCATCGCCGACCTGATCACCACCCCCGGCTTGATCAACACCGACTTCGCCGACGTGAAGATGATCATGCAGAACGCAGGCAGCGCCCTGATGGGCATCGGTCGAGCTGGCGGCGAAAATCGAGCCCTGGCTGCGGCCAGAGCGGCCATCGCCAGCCCACTGCTCGAAGCCTCTATCGAAGGTGCTCGAGGCATTCTGTTGACCATTGCCGGCTCCAGCGAGCTGGGGTTGTTCGAGGTGAGCGAGGCTGCTGAGATCATTCACGATGTGGCTCACCCCGATGCCAACATCATCTTCGGCACCGTTGTCGACGAGAATCTTGACGACGAGATCCAGGTCACGGTCATCGCTGCCGGTTTCGACCATTTCGACGACAATCGGGTCGATCTCGATCTGACCGACTCACCGAGCTATGTCGCTCCGAGGGAACGGCCGCAGGCCGAACCCGGAAAACAGTCACTCGACCTGTTCGACGATGGCGATGGCGACGATCTCGACGACGACTTCGACGTCCCTTCGTTCCTCAAATAGGCCAGGTTGAGCGGGTCACGCTGTGGCTGACCTGCCCGCTGGCTGACCTTGCTTATGGCTGATAGCACTCTGTTGCCGCTCGGGCCTGGCCTATCGGTCGGGGTGAGCTTCAGCGACGCCGAGGACGGCGACTTTAGGGTCATCGATGCCGCTCCTGGGATCGAAGAGCGCAGGCGAGCCATCGTCGACGCTCCCTGGAGCTGGGTCAGGCAGGTGCACGGCACGACCGTGCTAGAGGTCAACGAACCAGGCCAACACGCCGGGGCGGAAGCCGATGGTTTACTCACCACCTCGCTAGGCACGGCGATCGCCGTGACCACTGCCGATTGTGCCCCTGTGGTGCTCTTGGCCGAACGTGGGGTGGCGGTTGTTCACGCCGGTTGGCGAGGGTTACTAGGCGGGATCATAGAAGAGGCGGCTAGCCGCCTAAGTACCTTGGCCGGGGCCCCGATCGGTTCGCTCCTCGGCCCATGCATCGCTCCCGCGGCGTATGAATTTGGTCGCCACGATCTCGATCAAGTCGTGGCTCGTTTTGGTCCCGCGGTTGAGTCGGTCACCGAAAGCGGATCACCAGCGCTCGACGTACCCGCAGCGGTAGCTCTAGCGTGTGTACGAGCCGGTTGGCCGGGACCGGAGCGACCTGCGTGTACCAGCGACCCCCGCTGGTACAGCCATCGCACCAGAGCCGACCGTGGACGTCAGACCGCAGTGGCCTGGTTGATCGAGGATAAGGATTGAGGCACGGTATGGCGGATCGGGGGCAACCCATCGCAGCGGCGAATTCGACCCCGGGTTCAGACCCGGATCTTGTCGCGGCCTTTTCCAGCCGCTTGCAAGAGGTTTGGGAACGGATCGGACAGGCCGGCGGCTCACCGGAGTCGGTAACTGTGATAGCGGTGACCAAAACCTTCCCGCTGGGCCATGTGGCCGCGGCGCTGGCCGCCGGAGTACCCGACGTCGGCGAAAACTATGCCCAGGACCTCGCTGCCAAGGCTGACGCCGCCGCAGCGGACGGCTTAGAGCCTCGCTGGCACTTCATCGGAGGGCTGCAACGCAACAAGGTGAAGCTCTTAGCGGGCAAAGTCTCGCTGTGGCACACCGTCGACCGCAGCTCGGTAGCCGACGAGATCGCCAAGCGGGATCCGGGGGCACGAGTGCTTATCCAGGTCAATACGACCGGCGAAGCCCAAAAATCAGGGTGTCTGCCTGAAGAGGCCGCGGCGCTGGTCGACCATGGTCGCCAAGCCGGACTCGACGTCGCCGGCCTGATGACCGTCGGGCCAACCGGAGGGGGCGATCCACGCCCCGGCTTTGATCTGCTCCGGTCACTCGCCCAGAGCGCCGAGGTGGAGCAGCTATCGATGGGCATGAGCGCCGACTACGAGATGGCGGTCGCCGCAGGCAGCACGATGGTCCGCATCGGATCAGCGCTTTTCGGCCCAAGACCGGTGCGCCAATGATCAGAGCTCAACAGAAGCGACCATCAGCCCACTGGGCGACGTTAGCGCCTACCATCGAGCGGCAAGGAGAGTCGGATGTCGTTCCTGCGTGCGCTTAGGGCCTACATAGGTCTCGGTCCTGACGAGGACATCGA
>JBOEHD010000284.1:0-24821 GCA_050633745.1 Acidimicrobiales bacterium | reverse complement strand
ACTGGGATTACGTGTGCCCAGCAAGGCTGGTCGAGCGGCGACCCGGTCCAACAACCTGCGCTTAGTGCTACAGCACCTCTTTGGAGGCGAGCCGCTTAGCAGAGCCGACATCGCGCGAGCGACCGATCTAACCGCAGCCACCGTTTCGACCCTGATATCCGAGCTCGAAGCCATCGGCCTTGTCGCCGAAGTCGGACCGAGACGAGAAGGGACCCAGGTCGGCAAGCCACCGACAATGCTGCAGATCCAGGCCGCGGCCAGAAACGTGATCGCAGTCGATCTGAGCGATCCGGAGACAGCACACGCCGCGGTGGTGGATCTGACCGGACGGATACTGGCCCGGTCCGATGTGCCGACCAGAGATGCCAACGGCGACGATGCAGTCGGGGTCGTCACACAGCTGATTAGCCAGACGCTGAACGAAGCAACGGCCCCAATTCTCGGCATCGGAGTTGGAACGCCGGGCGTCGTGTCCGCCGATGGCGTTGTCGTCGAAGCAGCGAACTTTGGATGGCATGGTGTCGAACTCAGACAACAGCTTGAGGAGAGTTTTGACCTTCCCGTCTATGTTCGCAACGACGCCAACGCCGCGGCGATCGCTGAGTACAGCAGGGGTGACCATGACTACACCAATCTGGCGGTCGTACAAATCGGATCCGGAGTCGGAGCTGGCTTTGTGCTCAACGGCCAGCCCTATGAAGGCCAACATGCCGGTGCAGGGGAAATCGGCCACCTTGTAGTGGATGCCGACGGGCCACTCTGCCGTTGTGGCCATCACGGCTGTCTAGAAACCTACGTCGCTCTGCCGAGCATCAGCGCCGCGCTGCAGGAGGGCAACGCCGATCACGGCGCCGTCCGACAGGCCGCAGCGGAGAAGCTCGGCGTGGCCCTGGCAGCCATCGTGGCGATCCTCGACATCGACCACATCTTGATTGCCGGTCCAGGCGAACTGCTCGGTGAGCACTTTTGCGATGACGTTCTGGCCAGTCTCCGGACCCGCTGCCTCGACAACGTCTCGAAGTCGGTATCCGTTCGGTTCACTCCCCTAGGCGCCGACATCGTCCTCCTCGGGGCGGCCGGCGTCGTCCTAAGCCAAGAGCTTGGAGTGGCCTGACGTTATGGAATCTTCCGCCAAGCGAACCCACAAGCCGGCGACCTGGCAACACAGCGCGACGGTCAGACGGCCGATCACGCTGACCCAACAGTCACAAACAGAACTCACGATTACCAACGATCCCCTCGGGGATCAACAACCGAAGGGAATATCACTATGGGGAGAATGAGTAAGTTACTCGCTCTACTTTTGGCGCTGGCCTTCATGGCCGCTGCTTGTGGCAGCGACGATGCAGACTCTGAGGCATCCGGGGACGACGGAAGCTCCGAGTCCAGCAGTGAAGATGCCGACGACAGTACTGATCAGGACGCCGACCAGGGTGCGGATCAGGATGGTGGCGAAGGTGCGTCTGGCGACGCGGTGACCATCACCATCGAAAGCTGGCGCAGCGACGATCTGGCAATCTGGAACGACGAGATCATCCCGGCGTTTGAAGCGGCCAACCCCGAAATCAAGGTGGAGTTCTCACCGACACCACCAGCCGACTACAACGCAGCCCTGGCGACGCGGCTCGAGGGTGGCACGGCCGGTGACCTGATCACCTGTCGGCCCTGCGATGCGTCGCTGGCCTTGTTCGACGACGGCCACCTAGCGCCGTTGAATGATCTTGACGGCATCGGTAACTTCAGCTCCGTCGCCCAGAGCGCCTGGATCACCGACGATGGCGCAACGCCATTTTGTGTGCCGATGGCATCGGTCATCCACGGCTTTATCTATAACCAAACGGCGTTCGATGAACTCGGCCTGACCGTTCCCGAGACCGAGGACGAGTTCTTGGCCGTGTTGCAGGCAATCGCCGACGACGGCTCGTACACCCCATTGGGACTCGGCACATCCGATCAGTGGGAAGCAGCCACGGTTGGTTTCCAGAACATCGGGCCGAACTATTGGAACGGCGAAGATGGCCGAAACGCACTCATTAGTGGTGATGCGAAACTCACCGACTCGGCTTACGTCGAGACGTTCGAAGCATTGGCCAAGTGGTCGGACTACCTGCCTAACGGCGCCTCTGGCGTGGTTTACACCGATGCTCAGAACCTATTCACCCTCGGTCAGGCAGCAATCTACCCATCTGGCTCCTGGGAGATCTCAGGGTTCAACGAAAACGCTGACTTCGAGTTCGGAGCCTTCAAACCACCGCTGCCAGACGGCCAGAGCACCTGCTACATCAGCGATCACACCGATATCGCGGTCGGGCTAAACGCTGCATCGCCCAATGCAGATGCGGCAAAGACCTTCCTATCCTGGGTTGCGTCTTCGGACTTCGCTGGCATCTATGCCAACGCCCTTCCCGGCTTCTTCAGCCTCCAGGACACGCCGGTGACCCTGACCGACCCGGTGGCTCAAGAGTTCGTGTCCTGGCGCGATGAGTGCGAGTCAACGATCCGCAACTCATATCAGATCCTGTCCCGAGGTGAACCGAACCTGGAGGACGAGCTGTGGGCAACGAGTGCAGGCGTTCTGAACGGCGACCTCTCTCCCGAAGACGCCGCACAGCGTCTTCAGGATGGCCTCGACACCTGGTACACCCCGGCAGGCTGACGCAGCCCGCCGACCAGGGAGATCCTGACTTATGACTGCCGGCTCAACGGCCACTGAAGCAACCGTCTCCCCTGGAGGGGGGTCCGCTACCAAGCGGACCCCCCTGTGGGGCCGGCGCTCATCGCGAAAGAAGTTCCCGATCCACCTTGTTGTTTTCCTCGCCCCTGCGGTGCTGATCTACTCGGTGTTCATGGTCTACCCGCTGCTCGACTCGCTGCGACTCAGCCTCTTCGATGACGACGGCGGGTACGTAGCGTTCGCCAACTTCGACACCCTGTTCAATGACCCGCTCTGGGCCGAGCAGTTCTGGAACGCGTTGAAGAACAATTTCCTGTTCTTTGCCTTCCACATGTTGGTGCAGAACCCGGTCGGTCTACTACTTGCTGCGTTACTTACCGCTCAGGGCATAAGAGGCCAGAACATTTATCGAACCCTGATCTTCATTCCGACGACGTTGTCGGTGGTGATCGTCGGTTTCATCTGGCGGCAAATCCTCAGCCCTATCTGGGGAGTCATCGACACTCCCCTGCTGGGCGAGGCGAACACCGTACTACCGACGCTGTCGCTGATATCGGTGTGGCAGTTCGTCGGCATGCCGATGATCTTTTTCTACGCCGTGCTGATCGCCATACCCCAGGATCTGATCGAGGCGGCCCGAGTCGATGGAGCGTCGTCGTGGCGGGTGTTCTGGCATGTCACCTTCCCGCTGGTGCTACCGATGCTCGGCATCATTACGATCGTCACCTACGTGGCGAACTTCAACGCCTTTGACCTGATCTTCACCGTCAAAGGGGCGCTAGCTGGCCCGGATTTCTCCGCCGACATTCTCGGGACACTGTTCTATCGCAGCTTTTTCGGCAACCAGCTCCGAGCAGGCAGCTCGGCGATGGGGGCCACCGTCGCCTCCGCCATGTTCCTGATCATCCTGCTCGGCGTTCTTGTCTACACCTTCGTATGGCAGCGCCGAATCACCACCTACGAGCTGTGACATGAGCGAACCAACGCCAAACAGGAAACGACCAGGTAACAACCAGGGCAAGAGACGAATCCGTTGGGGTGGCTTTGGCATCCACGCCATCCTGCTTGGCTACACGTTTATCGCCCTCGGACCAATCGTCTTGATCATCGCCAACTCGATGAAGTCACGAAAGGCCATCTTCGACTCTCCGTTCTCGCTGCCGAATTCGGAGACCTTCGATCTAGAGGGCTACGAGTCGGTTCTCAGCGGTGCGTCGTTCGACCGCTATTTCCGAAACAGTCTGATCGTGACACTGGTATCACTCCTCCTCGTCGTGCTTTTTTCGACCATGGCAGCCCACGCTCTGGTCGAGTACGACTTTCGGGGCAACATGTTCCTAGGCCTCTACATGGCACTCGGCATCATGATCCCCATCCGGCTCGGAACCGTAAGCCTGCTCAAGCTCATGGTAAGCCTGGGGCTCGTCAATACATTGTGGGCGCTGATCCTGGTTTACACCGCGATGGGGATTCCGCTCGGGGTTTTCCTGATGAGTCAGTTCATGCGACAAGTGCCAAGAGACCTGAAAGCGGCGGCCAGAATCGACGGGGCAAACGAGTACCGCGTGTTCGGCTTGATCGTGCCCCTCGTTCGTCCTGGAATGGCTGCCGTCGCCGTCTTCACGATGCTGCCGATCTGGAACGATCTCTGGTTTCCCCTCATCCTGGCCCCCGGTGAAAGCACCAAGACGGTGACGCTCGGAGCGCAGGGTTTCCTCGGCCAGTTCGCTTCGGATTGGAACGCCGTGCTGGCCGCCCTGACCCTGGCGATGATCCCCATCGTCGTGCTGTACGTTCTGTTCTCACGCCAATTCCTCGGCGGGCTCACCGACGGCGCAATCAAATGATCTGTGCCCGCTAGTCGTGGACACCGAAGTTCCTAGCGCTGATGGCGTCGTCATCGGCATAGACATTGGCGGCACAAAGACCCAGGCCACGGCGTTCGATGCCCACTCAAACCAGATCGCCGAACTCCGGGTCCCGACGGTCGGCGACGGCAATGACGCGGTGGCCATGATGACGGTTCACACAATCGCTGCGCTAAAGGGCGAGCTTGGCGACCGCTCCGTCGAGGCCATCGGCATCGGGATTCCGGGACTCGTCACACTGGCTGAAGGGTCGGTCCGCCAAGCGGTCAACCTTGGCATCGGCGACGAACCACTCAACCTCGGCAGCCGCGTCGCAGCGGCCCACGGCGTTCCCTGCTATGTCGACAACGACGTAAACGTCGCAGCCCTCGGCGCATACCAGATCCTTGGGGAAGGCGGTGACACCTCCGACCTGGCCTATCTCAGCATCGGCACCGGTATCGCCGCCGGCGTCATTATTCACGGCCGACTCCACCATGGGCGTCGAGGCGTGGCTGGAGAGATCGGACACTTTCCGGTAATTCCTGATGGGATCAGGTGCGAATGTGGTCTCCAGGGGTGCCTGGAGACCGTGGCATCGGGTGCCGCAATACGCCGACAGTGGCCAGACGCAGCCGGGGTTTCGCCTGCCGCGTCGCTGGTGAGGGCGGCGTCGGCTGGCCACGAGCAAGCGATTGTCACCCTTCAAACGATCGCCGGCCACCTGGCGAGTGCCATCTACTTACTGGCGATCACATACGACGTCGAACGTATCATTGTCGGTGGTGGGGTGGCCGAGGTTGGGCAGGACCTAATGGTTGCCATCCACGACGGACTCCGGGAGCTCGAAAATCGATCCGGCTTCGTACAATCACTCGACCTCACAAGCCGGGTCTTCCTCACGCCAGCCGGGCCAGTTGGCACAGTCGGTGCCGCAGCACTCACCAAACCCTGCCATCACCCATGACCAGCCCACTTCACATCGTTGGCGGTAGGGCCTTGGTCGAGGGAGCGTTCCGGCCCAGCACGGTCACCATCGTTGACGAAACGATCGACTCAATCGCTGAGCCGACCGATCAAGATGGCCAGATCATCGATGCCGACGGCCTACTCATCTCTCCCGGATTTATCGACCTACAGATCAACGGTGGCTTTGGTATCGACCTGGTCGACGATCCGGAAGGCATGTGGGCCCTCGGTAGTCGGCTACCCCAATGCGGCGTCACCTCATTCTTGCCAACGATCATCACGTCACCGAGCGCCGTCAACTCGGCGTCGCTTGAAGCCTTACACAAAAGACCAGCCAGCTATCGAGGGGCCGAGCCGCTTGGCCTTCACTTCGAAGGTCCGATGCTCAGCCCTCAGCAACCTGGTGCTCACCCGAAACAACATCTTGCGTCCCCCACGATGCAAGTTATCGATGGCTGGTCCCGGGCTGCTGGGGTTGCTCTGGTCACCATCGCTCCGGAGCTTCCGAACGCCATGTCGATCATCGCCGAGCTTGTCGATCGGGGCGTCACCGTCGCTGCTGGCCACACCGAGGCCACAGACGAGCAGGCGTTTGCCGCGCTCGACGCTGGCGTAACGATGGTCACCCACCTGTTTAACGCCATGTCCCCGCTCGGACACCGTCAGCCAAACTTGGTCGGCGTTGCGCTGGCTAGCCGTGAGTTGCCCGTAGGGCTCATCGTCGATGGTGTCCATGTGGATCCGACCGTGATAGCTGCGACGTGGCACACAAAGGGGGCGGCGGGGATTGCCCTTGTGACCGACGCCGTCGCCCCCATGGGGCAGGGACCTGGCCGGTTTGAATTCGCCGGACAACACATCACCGCTGACAGCCGCTGCGTACGGAACAGCGCAGGTACGTTGGCGGGAAGCATCCTGACCATGGACCAAGCCGTGCGAAACCTGACCGCCTTCACCGGCTGTTCGTCCGAGGATGCGCTGGCTACCGCCACCGCCACCCCTGCCCAGCTGGTTCGCGAGTTCAGGCGCGGCTGCATAGCTCGGGGAGCCATTGCCGACCTTGTGCTTTTAGACGATGAGTTGAACGTGGAGTTGACCATTTGCGGCGGACGCATCGCCTACGTCTCTGACTCTGCACGCCTCCGGCTGCCTGCGACGCACAGAAACGATGATCGCTCGGAGGTCCGCTAGACATATGGAAATCGTGATCGCCCCCGACCCCCTAGCGGCAGCTGATATCGCCGCCGACGCCATCGCCAGACTGCTCAACACGAACCCCAACCCGGTCTTGGGGTTGGCGACCGGCAGCTCACCGATCCCGATCTATGACAACCTCATCGAGCGGTTCCAAAACGGGGCGCTGAGTTTCGCGACGTGCCGGGCATTTCTACTCGACGAATACGTCGGGCTGGCAGCGGATCACCCTGAGGCCTACCGGTCATACATCCGCAGGCTGTTCACCGACCACATCGACCTCCCGCCCGGCGCACTGTTCGGACCGGACGGTTACGCCGCTGACCTCTCCAACGCGGCCATGGAATATGAGCGGCTCATCACCGAGGCCGGAGGAATAGACCTGCAAATCCTCGGCATTGGCGGCGACGGGCATATTGGGTTCAACGAGCCAGCCTCCTCCCTTGGGTCGAGGACCCGGCTAAAGACGCTCAACGAGGCCACCCGGAGAGACAACGCCCGATTCTTCGACCACGACATCAACGCCGTACCGCACCACGTTCTCACCCAGGGCATCGGGACGATCCTCGATGCTGGCCACTTGATTCTCATCGCTACCGGTGAGTCAAAGGCTCTCCCGGTGGCCAGAGCAGTCGAAGGACCGTTGACCGCCATGGTCCCAGCCAGCGCCCTCCAGCTTCACCCTCATGTCACGATAGTTCTGGACGAACCAGCGGCCCAGGACCTGAGCCAAATCGAGTACTACCGCGAGGCATACGCAAACAAGCCGCAATGGCAACACATCTGAGACCGATTCACTCAGCTGAGCATCGACAGGAGACACAAACATGTCAACGACCGTCCGAGTCCTGCTTGTCGGGGCCGGCAACATGGGCGCCGCTCATGGGCGGGCCTTCCATGCGCTGGCCGACTTCGAGCTGTGTGGCATCGTCACCCGCGGCGAGTCCGGTGCCGAGCTCGCCGCTGAACTCGGTGCCGTGGCTCACTACCGAGACTTCGATGAGGCCCTAGCGCAGACCCGCCCAGACGCGGTGGCCATCGCCTCATTCACCGAAACCCACGTGCCGTATGCAACCGCGGCGATCGAGGCCGGTTGCCACGTCTTTGTTGAAAAACCTCTGGCCGCGACCATCGCCGATGCAGAGCAGCTGGTCGACCTCGCCCGGCGCCGCGGTGTGGCCCTCGTTGTTGGCTACATCCTGCGCCACCACCCGGCGTGGAGAACCTTCATCGAGCTCGCCACCGGCCTCGGTAAACCGCTCGTCATGCGGATGAACCTCAATCAGCAAAGCGACGGCCCTCAGTGGGCGACCCATCAGGCGATCATGGCCACCACGTCGCCGATCGTCGACTGCGGCGTCCACTATGTCGATGTCATGAACCAGATGACCGGAGCGAAACCCAAGCGTGTGCATGCCATCGCCGCCCGTCTCACCGACGACATCCAACCTGGAATGTACAACTATGGCCAGTTGCAGGTCAGCTACGACGATGGGTCGGTTGGCTGGTACGAGTCCGGCTGGGGGCCGATGATGAGTGAGACAGCCTTTTTTGTCAAAGATGTGATCGGTCCGAACGGATCGGCGTCGATCACCGCAGACCTTGAGGAAACCAACACCGACTCGGCGGACGTCGATAGCCACACCACCACAAACGCCATCCGATATCACCACGCCGACGTTGATAGCGATGGGCTGCTGGCGAAGCCAGACGACATTTTTAGCTCGGGTGATGAGCCAGACCACGATGCCCTTTGTCAACTGGAGCAGCAGTGGTTCCTCGACGCGGTGCAGGGTCGAGTCGACACCACCCGGCACCTTGAGGAGGTACTGGCGAGCATGCGGATCGTGCTAGCCGCCGACGAATCGATTCGAACGGGACAGGTTATGGAGCTCTAGCGCCACGAATCGCCCGGCAGGTATCAGCGAGAGCCCGGTCTCTTTCGACGCCATCGCCATCAGCGTTCGAGATCAACACATCACCATGTAGCGCCGTCGGTGCATTGAATCGTTGGTGTTCGGGTGACACACATTCCCGGTTGTACCACTCGATCTCAGCCTCGGTGCCGCCGTAGCCTGCAGCAAGATTTCGCTGTAAACGCCGGGCCAACATCTGTTCCAACGGCACCTGTATGTAGCACCTCAGGTGCATTAGCGAACGGAGCTCAGCGAAATATAGCGCGAGGATGCCCTCGACAATGACCACATCGACATCAACGGTTTCGGGGCTGACGAACCGACGGCAGTAGTCGATCATCTCTTCACGACGAAAAGACTCTGGGTGGTTGAAATTGGGGCGATTCTCACCGTGAGGTGTCGAGTAGTAGCTCGGCATCTCAGCTGGCGGCTTAAAAAATCGATCCAGGTTGATCACTTCGGTCCGCAGTGGCCGTAGCGCATCTTGAAGCAGATCGGCGTAGCTCGACTTGCCAGAGCCGCTCCCGCCGCCGATACCGACGATCATCGGACCGCCGATCCCTGGCTGCCATCTCGACTTGAGAATCTCCGCGATCTCGATCCAGCCCATAATGTTAAAGCCGGTCATCGGCACGGAGTTCGGCCAGGGTGCCCCCGCCGATCAGCTCCATCACAAAGTACGGCTGGCCACCCTGCTCACCAATGTCGAAAACCGGGACCAGCCGCTCGGTGCCGACCTTGCGCAATAGCCGGGCTTCGTTGATGAACCTAGATCGCCCATCGGGGTCGACACAGTGATTGTCGCCGAGCACCTTGACCGCCACGGTGGCATCCAGCGCACGGTCGAGTGCCTCATAGACCGCGGCCAATCCCCCGGCCCCCAGCAGACCCACTATCTGGTAGCGCCCGAACTGTTGCCGGGGTAGCAGCATCTCCCGCTCCGGCCCGTGTTCCTCGATAGTCATAGTGTACTGCCTGCTCCGAAGGCGGAGTTTTTCTGGACGCTGGCATCCACAGCTCACCGCCGCAGCTCAAGCTCTTCTCGACATGCTCCGACGATAGAACCATGTACCTACGACTAGCGGGTTGTTTTCTAGCACTCGGGCTGATCTTGACAGCATGTGGTGGTGGCGAGTCTGCCACGACCGACGCGGCGGGAACCTCAGTGCCAGCTGAGCGACAGTCGATCGAGGGGATCGCCGCGCTGGCGATGGTCGATGAATCTCATAGTGGACAGCTCGACGACTTTTGTCGCAATGTCTACGGCGATGCGGCTCTCAACACCGAGATGACGGTCGGTCTTGTTGCCCACGTTGCTTCAATCGATGACGGGACATTCAACCAGGCGGCATTCGAGGGCATGGAGGCCGCAAGTCGATGCTTCGGCGTCACCACGACGTTCCTCGACTCGGCAAGTGACGATGCGGCCGCTCAGATCGCGTCGTTTGCCGATCGCGATCTCGATGTGATCATCACCGTCGGCTTTCAGTTCCAAGACGCAACCCTGGAGGCGGTAGAAGCTCGACCTGACCTTCGTTTCATCGGCGTCGACCAGGCCAACCCGGATCGTGTTCCAAACTACGTGGCCATTTCCTTCGATGATGGACAGGTTGGCTTCTTGGCCGGCGCTACAGCGGCGCTAATGACCGAATCTGGGACGGTTGGCATTGTGGCCGGGCCGGACAGCGTGCCGCCGGTCGTTGCAATCGCAGACGGCTTCGAAGCCGGAGTTCGTCAGGTCTCGCCAGATGTCACCGTGCTGCGAGAGCACCTCGACAGCTTCGCCGATGCACCGGCCGGAGCACGTCAAGCCTCCGACTTCGTCAAAGAGGGAGCGGACGTGATCTTCGGCGCCGCAGGTGAAACCGGCTCCGGGGCGATCCTCGCCGGCGCCAATGCTGGCGCCCGGGTCATCGGCGTCGACCAAGACGAATACTTCACCACCTTCGCTGGTGGCGCGGAGCCAAATGCCGATCGACTGGTCTCGTCGGCGATGAAGCGGGTCGATCTGGGGGTCTTTCTTACCCTGGCCGCCATGACCACCGGCGAGGTCGAGGGCGGGGACCTCGTGCTCAATGCCACAAATGGCGGCGTCACCTACGCTCCCTTCCACTCAGCCGACGTGCCAGCCAGCGTCGCATCAACACTCGAGCGGCTACGCATCGACCTCGCTGCAGGCAAACTAGAGACGGTCTTGCCCGAATGATCACCGACGCGGTACGGGCTTCGGACAACCTCTGGTGATGAGCCATCTTCGGCAGTCGGTCCGGGACTGGAGCCTGCTAGCCAAGTTCGGCATCATCTCGCTGGTGGCGATTACCCTGATCGGCCTAACCCTGGGACGCATGCTGCGGACCTCGGTAGAACGGCAAGTGATCGCCGCCTCGATCGCCGAAGCTGAAGTGGTTTCACGGCTTGGGCTGCGGACGGCGATCGGCCCAAGCGAACTAAAGGACGGCCTAACACCCGATCGGCAGCGGGCCCTCCAACTAGCGGTGCGATCGGACTTCGCCAAGATCGACGTCGTCGATGTTGTCCTTTGGAATTTGGACAACACCGTCATCTTCGCTACTGATACAACCACCATCGGACAGACGGCGGACCCGTCGGCGGAACTGGAGCAGGCTGGTGCTGGCGAGGCGGTGGCTAGCATCGTCGACCTGACATCGACCGAGAACGTCGACCGACTACTTCTGCGACACGGCACCGTGCTCCAGGTATTTCAACCGATCAAGTTCGGCGCGCTCGACAGTGGCCAAACGGCTGGCGTACTCCGAACTTCCATTCCCTTCGGGCCCGTGCATGAGACCATAAAAGACGAGACCAGACGGTTGTACCTCGCCCTTGTCTGCTCCTTCCTCATTCTGTACGCCATGCTGTTCCGCCTGGTCGCAAACGCGTCCTCCGAGTTGCGGCGGCGGGCTGACGAGAATGAACGGCAGGCCAGACATGATGCGCTTACCAGCCTGCCGAATCGAACACTCTTCACAGAAGAGGTGAACAATACGTTGGCTAGCAGCGGCCCTGAAGCTACTGCTGTTGCCCTCATCGATCTCGATCGTTTCAAAGAGGTCAACGACACACTCGGTCACCACCATGGCGACCTGTTGTTGATCGAGGTGGCGCAGCGCCTGCGATCCATCCTCAGACCAAACGACAGCGTTGCCAGGCTCGGCGGCGACGAGTTTGCGCTGATGCTGACCGGGGTCAACGACGCCGCAGCCGCCCTGTTCGTAGCGAACCGAATAGTCAGTGCTATCGAAGCTCCGTATGAGATAGAGGGTTTGCAACTCGATGTCGGTGCCAGCCTCGGTCTGGCGATCGCCCCGGACCACGGGGACGATCTGCCAACGCTGCTTCAACGAGCCGATGTCGCTATGTACCAGGCGAAACGATCCGGTTCGGGATGTGCGCTCTACAACCCGGCCAACGATCACAACAGTAGACAGCAACTTGCACTGGCAGGCGAGTTACGACGAGCCATGGCCGACGAGTTGGTCGTGTATTACCAACCGAAGGTTGACCTGGCAACCAACAAGGCTTGCGGCGTTGAGGCCTTGGTTCGCTGGCAGCATCCACAGTTAGGGCTTGTATCCCCTGACGTATTCATCCCCTTGGCCGAGCGCGGCGGTCTGATGAACGAACTGACCCAGACCGTTCTTGAACAATCTCTTGCTGAACTCCGACGTTGGCTCGATGACGATCGAGAGCTGCACCTCGCTGTGAACGTGTCGGCAACCGGGCTGCGGGACTCCAGACTCGTGCAAGCTGTCGATGATTGTTTGGCGCGCTATCGCATCCCCGCGGATCGGCTTGTGCTTGAGATCACCGAGACCTCGCTCGTCGCTGATCCCGACAGGACTCGTGAAGTCCTCGATCTGCTTCGCAACCGGGGTGTCGGTATCTCGATCGACGACTTCGGGACCGGGTATTCATCACTGGCGGTGCTACGTTCGCTGCCAATCAGTGAGTTGAAGATCGACCGGCAGTTCGTTGCCGACCTCAACCACCCGGAGGGCTCTGCCATTGTCGAGTACTGCATCCAACTGGGACACATGCTTGGGATGACAGTGGTTGCCGAGGGTGTTGAGCAAGCGATCGACTCGGAGAAACTCCACCAGCTGGGTTGCGACGTCGCTCAGGGCTTCTGGTTCGCTCGTCCGATGAGAGCCAACGATCTGGTCCAGTGGTTGGATGAGCGCGCCGCGACCGACAAACCCGTGCTACCCCGCCAAACCTCGGCGACCTAGTCGGTCAAGGACCTGCGGGTTCGACAGGAGTCGCCATTCGACTAGCTCGAGTGCGACGGGCAGACCACTGGACATGGTTGTTGTCCGACGTTAGCCTCGCCAACACATAGCGATTCGTCCTATCGAGGCGAATCGGATCAGAGAAGGTCTGGGGGACCTGATCAGTGATGTGCGCCATCCGCATCCTGAAGCACACTGCGAACCGCCATGGTCGCGCTCTGATCATCACCATCGTCGGGTTCTTGTTAGCGGTCGGGCCGATGCAATCAGGGGTCGCTGCGCAGACGCAAACCGAGCTCCAACCCGATTCGGAACAGGCGGTCCCTGATCGGGGGCCGGTCAGGTTGGCCAGACCAACATGGGACACCGGCTGGTTCCAGGCCGAGGTTGTCGCCGAACTACTCCGAGAGCTGGGGTCGGTCGTCGATGGGCCGGTCACGATGGAAAACCAGGACTTCTACTCGGGGGTGGCCGATGGTGAGGTCGACCTCTGGGTCAACGGATGGTTTCCGCTTCACGATGCCTTTGTCGACCGAACGTCGGCTGTCCCAATCGGCTTTGAAGTCAGGGGCGGCGCCTTACAGGGATACCTCGCCGATCGAGCGACGGTCGAGGCGCTTGGGATCACCTCTTTGGCCGATCTAGCCGATCCGACAGTGGCCGCCGCCTTCGACAACTCTGGCGATGGCAGGGCCGACCTCGTCGGCTGCAACACCGACTGGACGTGCGGCCCGATCGTCGACCACCACCTTGAGGCCTATGGCCTAACCGACACCGTTGAACACCTGCGAGGCGACTACGGCCCGCTGATGAGAGCGACCGTTGAGCGATACCGGTCGGGTGAACCGGTCCTGTTCTATACCTTCACCCCAAACTGGACCGTCGGAGAATTGGTCCCTGGCATCGATGTCGTCTGGATACCGGCACCTTTCCCCAGCCTGCCGGCCGCGATCGCCGACCAGGAGCCGCTTACCATCATCCCTGGGGTTGCGGGCTGCCTCGGCGACCCATGCTCCATGGGCTTCGCCCCAAACGACATTCGTTCGGTGGCCAATGCCGACTTCCTCGCCGCCAACCCTGCGGTAGAAGCTCTGCTCGAGCGCTTCGAGATACCACTTACTGACATCCTGGACCAGAACGCCCGGATGATCAGAGGCGAAGATTCGGCAACCGACATCGACGCCCACGCCGCACAATGGATCGAGGACAACCGCGCCGCGGTCGATAGCTGGTTGGCTGCGGCCATCGATGCCAACCGTGAGGCCGGCCTCCCGCCGCTGCCCATGAGTGTCGACTCCGACCAAGCGGCAGATCGGGTTGGCCCGCTACGGGTGGTCACGCGGGTGGCCCCACCGTTTGTCAGCTATGACGATGGCCGATACCAGGGGTTCAGCATCGAACTGCTGCAGATAGTGGCCGGGGACATCGGCGCAGTGGTCGATCTTTACGCAGTGGATACTTCGGCCAAGCTCATCGACGACGTCAGCCGCCAAGCCGCAGATCTCGGGGTTGGAGCGCTGGCCATCACCGCCCGTCGAGAACAGTCGGTCGACTTCACTCAGCCATACTTCGATTCCGGTCTGCAAATCCTGGTCGCCGATCGTAACGATGGCTTCTTCGGCGGCCGACTAGGGGCGGTTGCCAGGGCATTCTTCTCCCCTGATCTGCTGTTGCTTGTCCTAGTGCTGGTAGGCGTCTTGATCATTGCCGCCCACATCATCTGGCTGACCGAACGCGGCTCAAACCCTGACTTCCCCGAGTCCTACCGAGCCGGCATTTGGGAGTCGTTGTGGTGGGCCGCAGTGACTGCGACCACGGTCGGCTACGGCGACAAGACACCCAAGGGTCCTGCGGGACGGGTCTTCGGGCTGTTCTGGATGTTCAGCGGCCTGTTCGTCCTGGCCTATTTCACCGCAGGCATCGCAACCGCCTTCACCATCGATGAGCTGAACCGGTCGATCGACGAGCCCGCCGAACTACGCGGTCACACCGTCGGAGCGGTCGCCGACTCCGCCGCAACGGACTTCCTCGAGCGGCAAGGGATCGCGGCAACAGGGTACCTCGATGAAGACGACGCCTACCGCGCCCTTCTAACCGGAGAGGTTGAGGCCGTCGTTCACGATGCCGCCATTCTCCAACACTTCGTGGCCACAAATGAACAGGGCGGGGCTGCGGTCTCCGGTCTTGTGTTCGCCGAGCGAGGCTTCGGGTTCGCTCTGTCTCCCGACAGCGAACTGGCCGAACGGGTGAACCGCGCCCTCCTTGAACTGATCGAATCCGGCGAGTTCGACGAACTGCACGAAACGTGGTTCGGCGTTCCCCCCTCCGGCGGCAACTAACGAAAGCCCACTCTCAACACATCATTTTTCGCAACACCGGTCTCAACACAAAAGTCTCCAGCAAACCACCAGAAACAGGAGGGCATAGTGAGCAACAGAACAGAGCTACGCAAGGTCCGGAGGGCCGAGCGACAGCGCGAGAAGGACGAGCGAGAACGGGCAATTGCTGAGCGCGAGGCGTTCGAAGGCCTACAAGTCGATCCGGAAACCGAGTTCTACGAGGAGATCGCCGACCGAAAGCCCGGTGACGGCAACATCGTACGCTGGGGCTTCGATCTACATCCTCAGGTTACGTTCGCTTCGGCCGGGTTCTTGATCATCTTTTTGGGGCTGACCCTGATCTTCCAGGACCGAGCTGAGAAGTTCTTCCAGGACGCTCTGACACTCATTGGAGACAACTTCGGTTGGTTCTACATACTGTCAGCCAACATCTTCCTGGTGTCGATCGTCTTCTTCGGCTTCAGCCGTTACGGCCGCATCCGCCTTGGCGGCCAGGACGCAAAGCCGGAGTTCAGCAACTTCGCCTGGTACGCCATGCTCATCAGCGCCGGCATGGGCATCGGTCTGATGTTCTGGAGCGTGGCGGAGCCGATCTACCACTACCAGGGCCCAGCGCCGTTCTTCGGCGGTGAGCCGAACACCCCTCAGGCCGCTGACGCGGCCATGGTTACCACCTTCTACCACTGGGGTCTCCACCCATGGGGCATCTACGCCCTCGTCAGCCTGGCGTTGGCGTTTTTCACCTTCAACCGTGGCCTGCCGCTGACCATGCGCTCAGTGTTCTACCCGATTCTTGGCGATCGTATCTATGGCTTCTGGGGCAACCTCATCGACACCGTGGCGGTCATCGCCACCCTGTTCGGCCTCGCATCGTCGCTCGGATTCGGCGTCAAACAAGTCTCCGCCGGTATGAACTTCCTGTTCCAAACGCCAGACACAACCGTGTTCCAGGTGATCCTGATCGCCGCCATCACCGGCCTAGCAACCATGTCGGTTATCGCCGGTCTCGACGGTGGAGTTAAACGCCTCAGCCAGCTGAACCTCGGACTTGGAGCGGGATTCCTAGCATTCGTTCTGATCGTCGGACCGACCGTGTTCATCATCGGAACGTTCCTCGAAAGCACCGGCAGTTACCTTCAGGCGTTGCCGAGCCTGTCGACCTGGACCGAGTCCCTCAGCGGAACATCGTGGCAGAACGGTTGGACGGTCTTCTACTGGGGGTGGTGGATCTCCTGGGCTCCGTTCGTAGGTATGTTCATCGCCCGGGTCTCGAAGGGCAGAACTATTCGAGAGTTCGTTATCGGCGTTGTGCTTGTGCCGTCGCTGCTGTCGTTCCTCTGGATGTCGACCTTCGGTGGTGCTGCTCTCAAAACCCAGATCGATGGCACTCGAGACGTTGCCGCCGCGGTGAACGAGAACGTGGCAACCGCCCTGTTTGATCTACTGCAGGCCTTCCCACTGACATCGCTTACGTCGTTTGTCGGCATCGTGCTTGTGATCTCGTTCTTTGTCACCTCGTCAGACTCCGGCTCTTTGGTAGTCGACCATCTGACATCGGGAGGCAAGCTCGAATCCCCAGTCCCTCAGCGGGTCTTCTGGGCCATCATGGAAGGCTCCATCGCAGCCATCCTGCTACTGGGCGGCGGGCTTCTTGCCCTGCAATCAGCTGCGGTGGCATCCGGAGCACTCTTCGCCTGCGTGTTACTGGTGTCGATCTACAGCATGAAGAAGGCTTTCTCCGAGGAGCTGGTCATCATCGAGCTTGAGGAGGACCTGGCCGAAGCGGCCGAGGTCATCGACCTAGATGATCCGGCGAGCGAAGTTGTTGAGGCAACGAAGGAGGTGGAGGCATGAGACGGCCATCAAACCTATTCGCCCTGATGCTTACCCTTGGCCTAGTCGCCAGCGGGTGTGGCGACAGCGGCAACGATGCCAGCGAAACCGACTTCGACGGGATCGCTGTCGTCGTCGGCTCAAAGAACTTCACCGAGCAGTATGTACTCAGCGAGATTCTTATCCAGGGCCTCGCCGCCCGAGGAGCAGACGTCACTGACAACACCGACACCGGCGATACCGCAGAGACACGAGCAGCACTTCTCGGCGGTGACATCGATGCCTACTGGGAATACAACAGCACCGGTTGGGTCGAGCACCTCGGCAGAAGTGAACAGCCAGATTCCGATGGTGAGGCGCTGACAAAGGCGGTTGCAGAAGCCGATCGATCGGAGAACCAAATCGAGTGGATCGGCCGATCGAGCTTCAACGACACCTACGGATTTGTGGCCAGCCCAGCCATCGCCGATGAGACGGCGGCCACCAGGTTCAGCGTCGATGCGTTCGACCTGGAGGCGATGGCGGAGTATCTGGATGACAACGACGACACCATCGTCTGCGTCGAACCGGAGTTTCCCGACCGTGGCGACGGGCTGGTCCTATTCACCAATGAAACCGGCTTCGCCGTTCCCGATGATCGCCTCCGGGTGTTCGACGACGCCGGTGACATCTACGGCGCTGTTGCCGACGGGACCTGCGACTTTGGTGAGGTGTTCACTACCGATGGTCGAATCGATGCGTTCGGCCTGACAACCGTTGTGGACCCCGGTGTGTTCTACGTCTACAACGTGTCGTTGAACATCCCGACAGACGTTTACAACGAGGCACCCGACTCGTTCGATGATCTGGTTGGTGACATCTTGGCGCCGATGTCGAAGACCAGAATCACCGAGCTGAACCGCCGGGTCTCCGATGGGGAGTCGGTCGCCGAGGTGGCAGCCGACTACCTCGATACTTTCGGAATCAACCCGTAGAACCTGCGGTCTGCCCCGGCCCAAACTGGGCCGGGGCGACCTCCAGCATTTCTCCCACTGTTCGGAACTTTTGCCCGCCGGTCGGTATCCAAGCTCATCGACTGGCCCGATACGCGACAACCTGGCTACCGGCACCTATTCGTTCGTCGTGACCGCTGAGTAGTCGGCTCGGCATGCCAGCAGCGCCTCGGCTGCCTGGTTCACTTTGTGTTGGGCGTCGGCGATAACTACGAGCGCCGTTGGCTGATGGCCGTCGCTCGCAGTGAGCGTCCAGCGCCGACCGACCACCTGAAGTTCATGGTGGGCGCCATCCTCACTGCGAATCCAGCCCTTGACCCGCAGCAGCCCGTGCTGATCGGCCTCGAGCCACTGGGCAAGCTTGGTCATCTCGATCGGCCCCGACAGTTCAACAGATCTGGTGCACAGAATCTGCTGATGTGGTTCGGTGGCCGGTCGAAACGTCGCGCCACGCAAGGCCGCTCCCAGCACCACCGACGGGTCGACGACGCCGTCGGCGGTCGCCACGACCTGGCGGCCCGGCACAAGCTGCCCCACCTTGGCCACGATGCTATTCACCGTTGCCGAATCGACCAGATCGACCTTGGTCAGCAGCACCAGATGGGCGGTCTCCAACTGACGTCGGACCAGGTGTCCAAGAACCGGATGGGCCAGCTGCACAGACCAGGCCGAAGCGTCGACCATGCAGACCACACCGTCCAGCGAAAGTCCCTGCTCAGCTTCCACCGCGGCGGCCATGGCAACCACATCGGCGCCGCCACTGGCCTCGATCGCAATGGCTTCGGGACGAGGCTCAGCCTCAGCCGCGTTCTGTAGGCTCTCGGTCAACTGATCGCCAAGCTGGCAGCAGGCGCAACCGCTACTCAGCCCGAAGTTGGCCACCCCACCGGTATCGGTCAAGGCCTGGGCGTCGACATTGATCGCCGCAAGATCGTTGACCAGCGCGGTCAGTCGCACACCGTGATCGCCCGCAAGCAGCCGACGGAGCACCGTTGTCTTGCCACTGCCCAGGAAACCGGTGAGAACGGTCACCGGGATGGCGGTCTCGGCCTCGGTCAACGGCGGTTCTGCATTTGACGCTGCCACCGACAGCGTTGCGGTGATCGTACGGAACCCGTCGATCAGAGCGTCTGCTGGTTCGATCATCGGCAGCTGGGAACAGCGGCTGTCACGGGGCTACGCGATCCGGGCATCATCCCTGAGGTGCGCCTTCCAGGACCGTGTCGTGCACCGCGATGTGATTGAGTTCCTCGGGAGCGACTTCATAGGGGTCGTCGTCTAGGACGGTGAAGTCGGCCAACTTGCCAACCTCGATCGAGCCCAGCCGGTCGTCGCGATTGAGTATGTGGGCCGCGTCGACGGTGATGGCCCGCAGGGCACGGTCGACCGAGATGCGTTCTCCCGGCGCCAGCACCGTTTCGCCGTCGGCTGCAATGCGGTTAACGGCGCACCAGGCTGCGGTCAGCGGAGAAAGAGGGGTGACAACAAGATTAAAGTCGCTGTGCAGAGCGAAGGTCACACCGGCTCGTTCAAGGCTGCCAAGCCGAGCGGTGGCCTCGCTGCGGTCTGGTCCGAAGCCGTGATCGGCGTGCAGCTGAGCTCGGTAGTGCACAAAGTAAATGTTGACGCTGGCCAGCCCACCGAGGGCAGCCAACCGTTTAGCCTGAGCCGGATTAGACAGGCAGTAGTGCTCAATGGTGAAACGGTGGTCGAAGCGAGGATGACGCCGCTGCAGTTCTGCCAGCGTGTCTAGGGTCATGTCGACCGTACGATCACCGTTGGCGTGAGAGTGGATCTGCACCCCGGCTTTCCAGAACGGCAGCATACGCTCAACCATGTCGTCCCACGGCACTTCACCGGTGTGAGAGGTGTCCTCGTCGAGATAACCCGGTTCGTTCATGACCAGGGTCATCGATGGGTAAGATCCGTCGTTGACGTACTTCACGCCGTGGGTGTTTAGCCGATCGTTCCCCGCGGCCCGTCTGGTTGCCAGGTATTCGATCATGTCGTCGCCAAACTCTCGGACCAGCGCACCCTCGAACGGGATCATGAAGATGCGCAGCGGGAAGGTCCCTTCGTCGATGGCCGCGGCGTGATCGTCCCACTCGGCATCGAAACCACCACCGATACCCCAGATCAGATCGGCTGTAGTAGTGATACCAGCGGCCTTCGCCACCGCTCCCATACGGTCGACCGCAGCCCGGCCAAAACCCTGAGCGTAAACCTTGCGGGCTACCGGCCGGGTCGCCTTAGCCGTCGCCTCGGTCTCCACGAACCAGCCGTTCAGTCGGCCGTCGGCGTAGCGCCCGATGCCGTGGCCAACACTGTTGTCGTCGACACCGATCAGCTCCAGCATCGGCGAGTTGCAGTAGATGATGTGCGGGGCGTAGGCCACCACCCAAATGGGCACGGTGTCGCTGATGCTGTCCAACATGTCGCGGTCGAGGTGGCCATCCTGCGATGCCGGATCGTATCCCCACGCCAAGATCGGATCGCTTGGATCGCTGTGTTCGGCGGCCAGCGATCGCAGCTGATTGACCACCGCATCACGGGTCGGCAGACCGCGCCGCAGACCGGTCGGCGATGCCGAGTCGATAGGCCCGACATAGTTGAGCCCCATATAAGTGCCCGACAGTCGGAGGTGCGTATGAGGATCGATGAAGCCAGGGAGAATGATCTTGTCTCGGTAACGATCGTCGATGGTGTGGGGATTGCGGCGAAGCCACGGTTCCATCGACTCCATGGAGCCGACCGAAACGATGCGGCCATCGGCTACGGCCACCGCCTGGCCGGTCGGACGGCCAGCATCCATGGTGTGGACCTTAGCTGCAGGAAACACGGTTAGATCGAGCATTGTCGGTCATGTTATGGCTGCGACCCGGAGCGAGCCAGCTTAGCTGTGACGCCGGTAGCACCCGAGAGTACGATTCGACCCATGGTCGACCCACCCAGCCCCGGCGCGACTGCACTGATCGGGCGCGACAGCGAACAGAACGAACTGGCAGGATTGCTCGACGACTATTCGCTGATCACCCTCGTTGGCCCTGGCGGTGTCGGCAAGACCACGTTGGCCACCGAGCTGGCAACAACCGCCACCGAGCGGTTCGAGGGTGGCGTCTTTGTCGCCGAACTCGCCGGGACGAACGAAGACGAAGACGTTGCGGGCCTTGTCGCCAGACAGCTCGGAGCCAACTCGCTCGAAGCGCTACGGCTCCGCTCGGTGGGAAAGCCCACGCTCGTCGTGCTCGACAATTGCGAGTCGGCCTTGGGGGCCAGCCGAACCATAGCGCTGGAGTTGATCAGCGGAGACAGCGATATACGAGTCGTAGCAACGAGCCGGTCGCCGCTGTATGCGTTGGGCGAACGCCTGGTGCCAATCCGCCCCCTATCGGTCTGGGAAGATGGTGAAGCCGAAGCCCCAGAGGCGGCGTTCGCCGCAGAAACCCTGTTTCTTACTCGGGCAGCGGAGGCCGGCGCACGTTGGCCCCATTCCCCTCAAAACCTCGTTGCTGTCCGTCAGCTCACCAGACAGCTCAACGGACTGCCCCTGGCCATCGAACTTGCGGCCGCTCGATCCCGAGCGCTGGGGCCGGTCGAAATGGTCGAGCTTCTCGATCGGCAGCTCGACCTGCTGGTCAAGCCGGGCGGAACCGCCGAGCGTCACCACAGCCTGCGCAGTGTGATCGAGACGAGCTACGAGCCACTTGAGCCCCACCTCCAGCACTTTCTGCGGTCCGTGGCTTTCATGGCAACACCATTCGATCTGCGGCTGGCCCACGCTGTCGTCGGCAGCCAGTCCAGCGAGGTCGACAGCCTCGATCTGATCTCCCAACTCGTCGATGCCTCGCTGGTCGACGTCCGCCAAACGCCATCGGGTAAAACCGAATACCTCCTGCTCGACTCGATCCGAGCATTCGGTCTCGAGCGCCTCGCGGCCGACGGTGAGCGGGCCCAGGTTGGTGAACGTTACGTCGATGCGGTCACCGCCGTAGCGAACGACATCGTCGCCGCGGCTCTCAAATCGTTTTCCCCCGACGTGTTGGGTGCCATCGCCGACAACTTCTCTCACCTGGTGAACGCCGTGAGTTGGTGTCTAGATCACGACCCCTCCCCCGCTCGCACCTACCGGATGATCCTGCTGTTCTTCGGACCAACCGGTGCCAGCGCCGAGATAGCCGAACTGGCCAAGCGGGTTCGCCAAACATGGGATGAGCCGGCGCCGCTACAGGCCGAGGCCTACGCGGTTATGGGTTCGCTAACCTTCCGCACCGGCAGGTATGCGGAAGGGGCGGAGCTGGCATCGGTCGCCGTCGCTCATCCTAATGCAACCGACATGGCCAAACTCATGGGTAGGCGAACGCTGGGATACGCCGCCGCGGTGCAGCGTGACAACGCCGCGGCCATCGAACACATCGATGCCGCGGTGCCACTTGGCCTTTCGTTCAGCGCTGCGTTCGACCGCGAGATCCGAGTCTCCCGGTCGGCCATGGTGTGGGATGCCGCTGGCAGTCCGGAAGCGTTGATCTCGTTGAACGAAGTGCTGCGCGAAGCCAGTCAGGAAAGCGAGTGGGTCATAGTCGTTTGGGCCTGCGCCGAGATTGCCCGCCATCAGCGCCTACTAGGAGACATCCCCGCTGCTCTCGCCTCGATGGAGTCGGCCCTCGCCGTTGCGGACGACAGCAAAATGGCGTGGGCACTGATCACCGCTCATCTAAACACGGCAATCCTGTTAACCCTCGACCAGGGGTGGGAGGTGGCGTCGCCTCACTATCGCCAGGCCCTCGATGCATCGGTCTCCATCGGCGACATCGATTCTTGCGCCACCGTGCTTCGCACTTCGGCTGGGGCTGCATCCCACAACGGCGAAGACGAGCGCGCGATGCGGCTGTGGCGGACGATTCCCGCCAGCCCCGGGGTGCCGGTGCCTCCTTCGGTCTTCGAGGCAGACGAGCAGCGGTTGGAGAAGAAGCTTGGCCGCCCACCGGGCGGTGACATCGACGGACTGGTTCGCAACGCCCGCGCCCTGCTTGGCATGGCGACGAGGGCCGATGACGAGCGGGTGTCCGGACCAGTAACCGAAGCCGACAATGGCTACAACGGTGACAGTCCGAGTGGCGGCCAATCGGCAGGCGGCCCTGTCGTCGCCTTCGGAGAGTACGAACTCGACGCCGACATGTGTGAGTTGCGGCGGGGCGGCGAGCGGATCGCCATGGAACCACAGGTGTACGACGTGCTGGCCTACCTCGTCGGACGGCGAGGCCATGTCGTAACCAAGCACGAACTTCTCGACGAGGTATGGGGCGACCGTTTCGTTTCCGAAGGTGCGTTGTCATCTCGGATCGCCGCGGCTCGTCGAGCGACGGGCGATGACGGCAAACGGCAACAGGTCATTAGAACGGTCCACGGCAAGGGCTTCTCGTTCGTCGCCGACGTTCAATAGCCGCTCGTCCTCGATGTTGATCGGTGGCAGACGAAAGCCGAGCTCATCACCGGGTTGCGGTGACGAAGCTCGGCTCGTCGGGTTGCTCGGACAACGCTTTCATTACCGGCGCTTGCTACTTGGGAATGACGGACACCTGGGTTGGGGCGGTGAGAAGGTCGAACACTGCGGAGCGCTTGGTCGATGCAGCGATGAGGGCATCGAGTGCATCTCGAGGGGCGTCACCCTCGATTTCGACCTCTACCTCGACGTTGCCGAAGCCATTTCGCACATCGGGGTCGATGCCGAGAATGCCCCGGACGTCCATCGAACCGCGAGCGGTGGTCTCGATCTTGGTCAGCGAGATGTCGCGGTTGGCGGCCGTGGTAGCAACGCCAGCGGCGATACAGGAGGCGAGGGCGTGCAGCACGTACTCGTGGGGGGTCGGGCCGTGGCCGTGACCAAGCGTCGGGTGATCTGCGGTTGCTGAAAACTCCTCAGCGTGCACCTGATCGCTTCCGGCGCCGTACCACTCATGGATGGTCGAGCGGGTTGCGGTTCCTTCGACCCAGCTGTTCTTGGCAGTGAACTTGAATGCCGCTAGGTCCGGGTTGTCGGTCAGCTTGGCGATGGTGCCACGAAGCTTCTCGAGGGGGACGCCGTTGGGCTCGACGACGGTTTCTGCTGGTGCGTTGCTCATGATGCTGTTCCTTCGTTGGTCTGTTGATGGTTTGGTTTCCGTGTTGGTTTCGCTGATGCGATCAGTGGACGGTGCTGGCGATGCGGTCGAGGTGGCCGGCCAGGTGGGCGCTGAGGTCGATGGCGTCGGGGCCAACCCCGTCGAGGAAGCTGGACTTGCGGCGGCGGGTGAAGGGGAGGCCCAGGACGTACATCCCCGGCCGATCCATGACCCCGCCGTCGTGGCGGATGGCCCCCTTGTGGTCGAGGAGCTCGTCGTCGAGCCAGGGGTAGTCGGGTCGGAAACCGGTGGCCCAGATGACGGTGTCGACGTCGGTCAGGTCCAGGGTCGTTGCCGCGTCCGGGACCTCGGTCGGGCGGGGCCGATCGGCTTCGATCAGCTCCCGGTCGAGGCCGTTTGCCGTTGCGTAGGCGTCGATGCCGTCGAGCAGGCGCCCGAGCTTGAGGTCGGCCGAGGTGCACTGGTTGGCGAACGAGCCCGAGAACTGGGCGGTCGAGCCGGCAACGCCGGCGAACCGGCCGACCAGTTGGACCCCTGCCGCGTGGAGGGTGTTCAGGTCCAGGTCACGCCGCTCCGGGGAGCCGACCAGCTGCAGCGACGGCAATCGCCGGGCCCTGGTCAGGTCTTCCATGTCGGTGTCGAGTTCGTCGAGCAGGCCGATGTTGTCCATCCACCAGTGGATGTCCAT
>JBOEHD010000283.1:0-4816 GCA_050633745.1 Acidimicrobiales bacterium | reverse complement strand
GGTTCGGCCAGCGGGCCAGCAGGGTTTGCAGGACACGAGATGTCGTCGACTTACCGACGGCCACCGAGCCCGCAACGCCGATCACGAACGGCACCTTTGCAGGCAACTTGCCGAGAAATGTGTCACTGGCCCGGTAGAGCTCCTGCGAGGCGCCAACATAGAGATTCAGCAGCCTGGAGAGGGGCAGATAGATCTCCGCCACCTCGTCAAGACTCAGGGCGACGTTCAGGCCTCGGAGCTTTTCCAGGTCGTCCTCGGTGAGGCTCATTGGGGTCGATGCTCGTAGCCGCCCCCAGTTGGCAGCCGAGAACGTCATGTACGGCGACAGCGAACTATTGGAGTTCTTCATCTCGGGGCATGGTGCCACGGTCCGGTGTGGTTATCAAACGGCGAGTTCAGGCCTCGGACGGTCTGGGGGCTAGATTGAACGGCAATGAACGCATGGGTATTGCGCAGACAGGCGGCCAGGGTCGTCCTTCTTAACGATCTGGACCAGGTCTTTCTGATCAAGGCCGTCGATCCAGGCGACCCCAACAAACCTCCGTGGTGGGAGATTCCCGGCGGCGGCATTGAGCGGGGCGAGGCTTCGGAGCATGCGGCATATCGTGAGCTGCGTGAAGAGGCGGGGATCGCTGATGCTCAGGTCGGTCCGGTGGTTTGGGTTCAGCATGTCGAGTTCGACTTCGGCGGCTACCACTTCGACCAGGACGAGGTGATCCACATCGCCAGAACGAAGGAGCGGGAGATCCACGCCCCGGAAGGGCTTGAGGCCCTCGAGCTTCTGGCCTTTCAGGAGGCCAAATGGTGGACCCTCGATGAGGTCCAGGCAGCCGACGTTGGGTTCCTGCCGCCCCGCCTGCCCGAGTTACTTCCGCAGCTGATCGACGGACCGCTGCCCGATCCACCGCTCAACATCTCACCCGAACCGACTATCTAAGCCGGGACATCTTGGCCGGGCGACCTGAACTGGACGACCTGAACTATGCGGCCTGGCCTCGCCCGACCACCATCGCTCGGGAAGTCAGAAGTCGGCGTTCTGGCCGAGAATGACGATGATGTCGGCACCCTCGGTTGGCACTCCGGGATTGTCGAGCAGCGGACGGACCTGGCTCTCGGCAATGTTGAGCACGGTTGCCACCTGGATGCCGTCGAGCTTGAATCCGTCGATGTAGTACACGAAGCTGTCGTCTATCGGATCGCCGTCGCGATTCTTGGCGTCGAGAGTGCCGTAGCCCAAGCTCTGGAGACGTCGACTGGCCCGCGCTGCTAGACCCTGGCGGCCATCAGACCCGTTGCCTACTCGAATGCTCACCTCGTTGGCTGGACGCAGCAGAGGGTCTTCGATGCCTTCGATATCTTCGGCTGCTTCATTGCCCGACGATGATGACCAGAGGCCTTCGCTGACCGCGTCGCTGAGCCTGCCGACCGCTCCCAGGGTCAAGAATCCCAGGAATAGCAGAACGATCGCCAGTGCCGATGCGTTGAACACATCGCTACGTTCCACTCTGTCCAGCACGAAATGCCACTCCATCGATCCAGGCGACGCAGTCGATTCTAGGGCACTGGATGGCCTAACTGGTGGCACATCGGGCCGCAGTTTCGTGCCCGGCGGCGCCCGCGACCTAGTATCGGGCCACCTGGCCCGCTCATCTGCTGTGGGTCGGCCGGGCAGGCCAGCGCAACACCGAAAAAGAAAGAGCGACATGGACTTCGCCATTCCGCAGGAAATCCAAGACCTTCTCGACGAACTCGATGCCTTCATCGAAGCCGAGATCAAACCTTTGGAGCGCCAAGACGACAACATTCGTTTCTTCGACCACCGTCGTGAAGACAGCCGCACCGACTGGGATCGCAACGGCTGGCCAAACGCCGAGTGGGAAGCACTGCTGAAGGAGATGCGTCGGAGAGCCGACGCCGCCGGCCTGCTCCGCTACCACCTACCGGAGCGATTCGGTGGCCGTGATGGCAGCAACCTCGCCATGGCCATCCTGCGCGAACATCTCGCGGCAAAAGGCCTTGGCCTTCACAACGACCTGCAGAACGAAAGCTCGATCGTTGGGAACTTCCCGACCGTACTGATGATGGAGCGATACGGCTCTCAGGAACAGCAGGACTACTGGATTCCCAAGATGCTGGCGGGCGAGGCCAGAATCGGGTTCGGTCTGACCGAGCCGATGTTTGGCACCGACGCCACCCGTATGGAGACCAACGCCTACCGAGACGGCGACGAGTGGGTCATCNNACGGGGCGAAGCGCTGGAACACCGGCCTGCACGCCGCCACCCATGACTACATCTTCGCCAGGACCTCTGGCAACCCCGGAGAGGCCCACGGCATCACCTCGTTCATCGTCCCGGTCGACTCCCCCGGGTTCAACGTGGAGTTCATGTGGTGGACCTACAACATGCCAACCGATCACGCCGAAGTCACGCTGACCGACGTTCGGGTCTCCGACGCCGACATCCTCGGTGACGAGGGACGGGGGCTAGAAACCGCCCAGCTGTTCGTCCATGAAAACCGGATCCGCCAGGCTGCATCGAGCCTCGGCGCTGCTCAATACTGCATCAACGAGTCGGTCAAATACTCCCGAGAACGCATGATCCACGAGCGGGCCCTTTCGGTCAATCAAGCGATTCAGTGGCCCCTGATCGAGATGCACACCGAGGCGGCCATGCTACGAGAACTGATCCGCAAGACGGCATGGGAACTCGACCACGTCGAACTCGGATCGGAGATTTCCGACAAGGTTGCGATGTGCAACTACCGGGCCAATCGTCTGGTCGGCCAGGCCGCTGACCGGGCCATCCAGACCCACGGTGGCATCGGTTACAGCCGCCACATGCCGTTCGAGCACATCTTCCGTCACCATCGTCGCTATCGCATCACCGAAGGTTCAGAAGAGATGCAGATGCGTCGAGTGGGCCAATATCTGTTTGGCTACGGCGGGACCACGACCGATATGTTCGAGACCCCGTCGTTCGCCAGCCGATTCAACAAGGTCCAGCGCGGGGCGCCAGCATCCTGGCTCGACTAGCGCGGTTCTAGAACTCGAACCGGTTGGCGAGACGCGCCAGCTACTCCGCTACGGGTGCTAGCAGCCGTGAGCGGGTGAGGAAGCCGGTGTGAGCAACCATGCGGTGATCGGGTCGTACCGCCGCGCCTTCGATGTGCCAGGTGCGGTTGAGAACCTCGACGGTCGAGGTCTCAGCAAAACCCGCTTTTTCGAGCGCGTCGCGTACCTTCATGACCTGGGTGATCGACGGGCTGTATGACACAAATATTCCTCCGGGCCGCAGCGCGGTGCCGATGTTTGGCACAACCTTCCACGGCTCGGGCAGGTCGAGCACAACACGATCGAAGCCGCCGTGCTCCAACCCTTCATAAGCATCGCGAATGTGCACGTCGTAGCTATCGAGCACCTCGGCTCCGAGGAACTCGGTGACGTTCTTAGTCGCTCGGGATGCGAAGTCTTCCCGCAGTTCGTAGCCGGTGATCTTGGCGCCAGCCCGAAGCATCGCCATCGACAACGCGCCGGACCCGACGCCTGACTCGAAGACCCGGCAACCCGGTTCGATGTCGGCCAACATAAGCATCGGCCCGATGTCTTTGGGGTAGATCACCTGAGCGCCACGCTTCATCGACAGGATGTAGTCGCTGAGCGTCGGGCGGTAGGCCTGGAACTTCTGGCCTCTGGTACTGGCCACTCCGGCGCCTTCCGGTCGCCCGATCAATTCGTTGTGAGGCACAACCCCAGCATGGGTTTGGAACTCTTCACCCTCTTCAAGCCGGACCAGGTAGCGTCGCTGCTTGTGATCGACCAGTAGCACAAGGTCACCATCGGCCAGCGGCTTCATCGAGTCGTCGACGACACCCGCTGCTTCTACAGATTCCTGTGGTTCTGCCGGGGCTACCGCCGCTGCCGGTTCTTGCTGCTCGTCGAGTGCAGTCTCGCTCTGCTCAGTCACTGTTCGCTCCGATCGGCTCCTGAGGAGCTGCTTTTGCACTGGCCTGGCGTTCGTTCCGCTGCTCGCGCTTTTTCTGCTTTGTCCGCGGCAACATGAAAGCTACCGGGACTGGCTCGACTGCCGACGAACGTTCGGCCAACCGACAGAACGAGCACAGCTCGCCTTCGGCCGGCGCGCCACAACGTTCACAGTTGGCCAGCTGATCCTGTGGCCGGTCGGGGTCGGCGAAGCGATCGACGGCTCGCGACAGGAAGCCGAAGTAGAACTCCGACTTCGATCCCGGCGATTTGATCTCCATGTCGTTCAGCGCCTCTTTGTACATGAGGTGCTTGTTCCCCACGGCCATCGGACACTCTTCGACTAGGTAGTCGATACCCCGCAACACGCAGTAGGCCGCTGTTTCGCGTTCGGTTAGTTTGACCAGCGGTTTGATCTTTCGGGGAAACCCGTTTGCTGCTGGCAGCACCGGTCGCTGCCGACCGAGGTAGTTCGCCTGCCAGCGCAGCACGTTCCCGTACAGGACCGCCGCCTCATCGTCGAGGTTGTGGCCGGTTACCAACGCGTCGTAGCCGCCGTCAATCGCCGCTCGGTCAAATAGATGCCGCTTGGAAAGTCCGCAGGCTGAGCACGGCACGCGCTTGGTTACCGCCGCGGCGGTTGGAATGTCGTATCCGTGGTCTTCGCGCAGGTCGATCTCGATCAGATTGAGACCACGCTCATCGGCAAAAGATCGAGCGTATTGGCCGGAGCGATCCGAGTACTCGCCGATGCCTAGCCCGACGTAGAGCCCATCGGCGTCGTAGCCGATCTCTCGAAGTAGGTCCCAGATCGCCAGGCTGTCCTTGCCGCCAG